>NZ_JBEYWK010000022.1:0-144403 GCF_040644415.1 Streptomyces sp. NPDC046985 | reverse complement strand
TCTCAAGGAACGGACGCTTCCTTCGTACTCACCCTCTCGGGCTTTCCTCCGGGCGCTTCCCTTCGGTGTCTCCGACTCTATCAGACCGTTTCCGATCCGATTTCCTCGGTGCTTTCCGGGCTTTCGCTTTCGCGTTTTCCCTTCCGGCGGTTCCGACTTTATCAGAAGTTTTGGGCCGGTCTGACCGGCTGCTGTTTCCGATTCATCGGTGGCTTCTGCGAAATCGATGACTTCGGAAGCGAAGTAGATGTTCACTGTTGCTCGGCGGACGATGTCCATCTGCAAGCAACCGCTCTAACCTACCTCCCCCTTAGAGCCGTGTCAACAGCTCCGGTGGGGCGAAGAGGACAGTAGCAGCTCAAGAGCCCCCTGCGCACATCAAGCGGCCGTGGGCACGTCGGCGCTTCGCTCGGATGCAGTCACGTCTCCTGTGCCGCCCGCGCGCGCGGCCCGTCCGCCCAGGACGTAGACGTAGGCCAGGAAGGACAGCTCGACGGCGATTCCGATCCCTATGCGGGCCCAGGTGGGCAGGCCCGAGGGGGTCACGAAGCCTTCGATCGCGCCCGACACGAAGAGGACCAGGGCGAGGCCGATCGCCATGCCCAGGGCGGCTCTGCCCTCCTCGGCCAGCGCGCTCCGGCGCGGGCGCGGTCCGGGGTCGATGAGAGTCCAGCCCAGGCGCAGTCCCGTGCCGGCGGCGACGAAGACAGCGGTCAGCTCGAGCAGACCATGCGGCAGGACGAGGCCGAGGAACGTGTCGAGGCGTCCCGCTGAGGACATCAGCCCGAGGCCGACGCCCAGGTTGAGCATGTTCTCGAAGAGGATCCACAGGACCGGCAGTCCCAGAAAGACCCCCAGGACCAGGCACGTGGCCGTGGCCTGCGCGTTGTTCGTCCACACCTGAGCCGCGAAGGCCGCAGCGGGATGGCTGGAGTAATACGTCTCGTACTCTCCGCCGGGCCGCGTGAGCCGCCGGAGTTCGCCTGGGGCCGCGATCGTGGCCTGCACCTCCGGGTGGGCGCCGATCCACCAGCCGAGCAGGGCCGCGACGGCGAGGGACGCCACCGCCGTGGGGACCCACCAGTGCCGTGCCCGGTAGACCGCTGCGGGAAAGCCCTCCAGCAGGAAGCGAGTCACGTCGCGCCACGAGGCGCGGCGGGCGCCCGTCACCGCGCTGCGCGCGCGGGCGACCAGTTGGCTGAGCCTGCCGGTGAGCTGCGGGTCAGGGGCGCTGGACTGGATGAGTGAGAGATGGGTGGCGGTGCGCTGGTAGAGGGCGACGAGTTCGTCGGCCTCCGCTCCGGTGAGGCGGCGACGGCGGCGTAGCAAGGTGTCGAGACGGTCCCACTCGGCTCGGTGGGCGGAGACGAAGACGTCCAGGTCCATCGCTTCAGCCTGCTCCTCGGCTCGTCTTCGGCTGACGGTTCGATCACGCGTCGAACGCATCAGCTTGTCGTACTGCGGCGCGAATGCCCACAGCTTGGCAGACTGGCCGTCTGCGGAACGGGTCAAGGCGGGGCGGGGGAAGGGCGGCGGGCGTGAACGAGCTGGTGACGGGCGAGGCGGTGGCGCTGGAGTTGCGTCCTGCGAAGCTGCCCAGCAGGGCTTTGGCGGTGCTGCTCGATCTGGCCGTGGCGGTGGCCGTCTACCTCACGGTGACTCTGGTCTTGGTGGCTGCCACGGCGTCGCTGGACGACGCGGCGAAGGTGGCGGTGTCGATCGCCGCGTTCCTGCTCGTGCTGATCGGCGGGCCGATCGCGGTGGAGACGCTCAGCCACGGGCGGTCGCTGGGGAAGCTGGCGTGCGGGTTGCGGGTGGTCCGGGACGACGGGGGTCCGATCCGGTTCCGGCACGCTCTGGTGCGCGGTGCGCTGGGCGTGGTGGAGATCCTGATGACGTTCGGGATCGTCGCCTGCGTCGCGTCCCTCGTGTCGGCGCGGGGGCGTCGGCTGGGGGACGTCTTCGCGGGCACGCTGGTGGTGCGGGAGCGGGTCCCGGCCGGGCAGGCGTCGTTCCTGCCCCCGCCGCCGCCCTGGCTGGCCGAGCGGTTCTCCGCGCTGGACCTTTCGGCGGTGCCCGACAGGCTGTGGCTGGAGATCCGGCAGTACCTGGCGCGGATGCGGGAGCTGGATCCCCAGGTGGGCGGGGCCATGGCGCAGCGGCTGGCCGCGGATCTCTCGGCTGCCACCGGGACTCCGGCGCCGCCGGACGTCCCGCCGGCCGCGTATCTCGCGGCGGTGCTGCGGGAGCGGCAGGTGCGGGAGGCGCGGCGGGCGTTCGGGCACGGCCCTGCGGGGGCCGGGCCAGGGAGCGCGCTCCCTTATCCGGGGCGTCCCGGGTACGCGGCCTACCCGGCGCCTCACCCGACCTACTCGGCTCACCCGGACTACCCGGCGTACCCAGCTCACCCGGCCTACCCGAGCCACCTGACGTACCCGCCGTCTCCGGAGCCGCATTCCGCCCTTTCGGCGCCGCAGCCCCTGCCCTCGGCAGCTTCGTATCCCCCACCGCCAGTGGGTGGCGTTCCCGGCGGCCAGGGGCACTCCAGTCCCGTCGCTCAGCCCGCGGTCGGCGCATCCGGTCCTTTCCGGAACACGGCGGACGCCGAGCCCTCGTCGGGGCGTGCCAAGCCGCCTGCCACCGGGTTCGCACCGCCCGCGTAGGCCGCCCACGGAGCCGTCGAAAGGCGTTCACCGGTTCGGCGGCTGGCGGCGGGTCTTTCCACTTGTACGTCTTGCGCGTCTTAACGCGTCCGCGTCCCGGTCAGGTGGCGAAGGCGGAGGGCGGTGACTGGAGGTCTTCCAGCTCGACGCCGGGAGCGGCGAGGACGACGTCGCCGGCGAGGTGAACGGTGTGCCGTTCGCCCGTGTCCAGGGCTGTGACCTGGTACTCCTCCACGATCAGGGGGTCGTTGTCAGTGGCGTGTGCTTCTCTTTCTCTCAGGGCCCAGGACTGGTCCACGGTGCGGGGGGCGAGGACCGGTTCGGTGAAGGTGACGAGGCGGACGCGGGTGGCGGAGTCAGAGGGGGTGAGGCGCAGCAGACGGGCGGTGGCGACGAGGAACGCGGGGGACGTGCCGGTGAAGGCGTGGGCGCGCGCATTGCCTTCGGTGGCGTGGGTTCCGGTGGGGTCGGTGCGGACCCAGGTGACGCCGTCGAGGGCGGCGCCGCGCACCTGCCAGCCTCCGGTGTGGAGTTCGAGGCGGAGAGGGCGGCCGAGTGCGTCGAGTGCGAGGTCCACGGAGCCGCGGTGATCGCCCGAGGGGGTGGTGACCTGAGAGACGTAGCGCCAGCCGGAGGGGCCGGGGGCGCACTGGAAGTGCTCTTCTGCGAAGGGGGTGCGATCGTGCGGATCATGGAGCGAATAGCGGCCGCGGGGCATGGGGTTCCTGGGGCTTGACGGAGCGGTCCGTTCGCCGGGCCAAAGGGGCAGGCCCCCGGCACGGGGGTGCGGGGGCCTGCCTCGGAGGACCGGGGTGAGACGCGGGCGCGGCTCGGCGGTCGGTCAGTAGCGGTAGTGGTCCGCCTTGAACGGGCCGTCGACGTCGACGCCGATGTAGGCGGCCTGCTCCGGGCGCAGCTTGGTCAGCTTGACGCCGAGCGCGTCCAGGTGGAGGCGGGCGACCTTCTCGTCGAGGTGCTTGGGCAGCACGTAGACGCCGGTCGGGTACGCGTCGGGCTTGGTGAACAGCTCGATCTGGGCCAGGGTCTGGTCCGCGAAGGAGTTGGACATCACGAACGACGGGTGACCGGTGGCGTTGCCCAGGTTCAGCAGGCGGCCCTCGGACAGGACGATGATCTTCTTGCCCTCGGGGAACGTCCAGGTGTGGACCTGCGGCTTGACCTCGTCCTTGACGACGCCCGGGATCTTCGCCAGGCCGGCCATGTCGATCTCGTTGTCGAAGTGGCCGATGTTCCCGACGATCGCCTGGTGCTTCATCCTGGCCATGTCCGAGGCCATGATGATGTCCTTGTTGCCGGTGGTGGTGACGAAGATGTCAGCCGTCTCCACGACGTCGTCCAGGGTGGTCACCTGGTAGCCGTCCATCGCCGCCTGGAGCGCGCAGATCGGGTCGATCTCCGTGATGATCACACGGGCGCCCTGGCCGCGCAGCGACTCCGCGCAGCCCTTGCCCACGTCGCCGTAGCCGCACACCACGGCGGTCTTGCCGCCGATCAGGACGTCGGTGGCGCGGTTGATGCCGTCCACCAGCGAGTGCCGGCAGCCGTATTTGTTGTCGAACTTCGACTTCGTCACGGCGTCGTTGACGTTGATCGCGGGGAAGAGGAGCAGTCCGTCGCGCTGCATCTCGTACAGGCGGTGCACGCCCGTGGTGGTCTCCTCCGTCACACCGCGGATCTCGGAGGAGAGCTGCGTCCACTTCTGGGGGTCCTCGCCCAGGGTGCGGTTCAGCAACTGGAGGATGACGCGGTGCTCGTCGGACTCGGCGGTGTCGGGCGAGGGGACCTTGCCGTCCTTCTCGTACTCGACGCCCTTGTGCACCAGGAGGGTGGCGTCGCCGCCGTCGTCCAGGATCATGTTCGGGCCGCCGGTGGGGCTGTCAGGCCAGGTCAGCGCCTGCTCCGTGCACCACCAGTACTCCTCCAGGGTCTCGCCCTTCCAGGCGTAGACCGGGACGCCCTGGGGGTCGTCCGGGGTGCCGTTCGGGCCGACGGCGATGGCGGCGGCGGCGTGGTCCTGGGTGGAGAAGATGTTGCAGGACGCCCAGCGCACCCGGGCGCCGAGGGCCACCAGGGTCTCGATCAGCACGGCGGTCTGGACGGTCATGTGCAGGGAGCCGGTGACGCGGGCGCCCTTCAGGGGCTGCGCCTCGGCGTGCTCCTCGCGGAGCGCCATCAGGCCAGGCATCTCGTGCTCGGCGAGGGAGATCTCCTTGCGGCCGAACTCGGCAAGGGACAGGTCGGCGACCTTGAAGTCCTGTCGGTTGTCGACACTCGTCATTACGGGCTGCTCCTCGGTAATCGGGGCGAGGGTGGGTACGGCTGGCTCGCGCGACGGCGGACACAAGGGTGCCGACAGTGGACACAGGCGTGCCCGCGTGCGCGCAGCGCAGTCCGTCGGAGGCCCTCTCTCCCTCGGCCGGCCCACTGTGAGGCCGCCCGACCGCCATCAGCAGCGACGTCTGGCTCCGTCCCAAGCTACACCGGAGAGCCGGACGGCCCCAGCCCGCCTTCGCTCACATCGGGCCATTCGCACTAAGCCCCGCACGCCGGGGGCGCGGTGACCGGCGTGCGAGAACCGCGGATCAGGGCGGCCCGCGCCGCCGGGGCGGGGCGAGGGCGGGCGGCGGGCCCGTCGACCGGGGGGCTGGGGGCGTCAGTGGCCGGGGGCCGGGTGGGGCGTCGGGCCGCCCGGGGTGGCGTCGCGGTCCGGGCCCTTGGCCGCCTCGGCCTCGCTGTAGACGTCGGGCTCCAGGTAGATGACGCGGGCGATGGGCACGGCGGCGCGGACGCGGGCCTCGGCGGCGTCGATGGCGGCGGCGACCTGGGCGGCGGTGTCGTCGTGCCGTACGGCGATCTTGGCGGCGACGAGCAGTTCCTCGGGGCCGAGGTGGAGCGTGCGCATGTGGATGAGGCGGGGGACGGTGTCGCCGTCGACGACGGCCGCCTCGATCTGCCGGATCACGTCGGCGCCGGCGGCCTCGCCGAGCAGCAGCGACTTGGTCTCGGCGGCCAGGACGAGGGCGATCAGCACGAGCAGGACGCCGATGCAGACGGTGCCGGCGCCGTCCCAGACGCCGTCGCCGGTGAGCAGGGCGAGGCCGACGCCGACGAGGGCGAGCACCAGACCGATCAGCGCGCCGAAGTCCTCCAGCAGGACGACCGGCAGCTCGGGCGCCTTGGCGCGGCGGATGAACTGCGCCCAGGACAGCGTGCCGCGCAGTTCGCTGGACTCCTTGATGGCCGTGCGGAAGGAGAAGCCCTCGGCGACGACCGCGAAGACGAGCACGGCGACCGGCCAGTACCAGTGCTCCAGCGGGTGCGGGTGGCGGATCTTCTCGAAGCCCTCGTAGACGGCGAACATGCCGCCGACGGAGAACAGGACGATGGAGACCAGGAAGGCGTAGACGTAGCGCTCGCGGCCGTAGCCGAAGGGATGCTGCGGGGTCGCCTCGCGCTGGGCCTTCCTGCCGCCGATCAGCAGCAGGAACTGGTTGCCGGAGTCGGCGAGCGAGTGCACGCCCTCGGCGAGCATCGAGGAGGAGCCGCTGAAGGCGAAGGCCACGAACTTCGTTACGGCGATCGCGAGGTTGGCGCCGAGTGCCGCCACGATCGCCCTGGTGCCGCCTGACGCGCTCATGTGGTCGCGTGTCCCTTCGCCTTCGTGTCCATGTCCGCGCCGATGCCCGTGTCCGGGTTCGTCCCGGCGCCAGCCGTTCTGCGCCGGTCGCCGTCGGCCCGTCGCGGCCTTTTGCCCGCCCTTTGCCGGTGGGTCATTGTTGCAGCCCCGTGCGGCGGCGGACACGGCGGTTCAGACGCGGACGGTGGCCCTGAAGAGCGTGCCGGTCCCGGAGATCTCGGCCTTCTCCCCCGCCGGGACGAACACCGACTGTCCCGGAGTCAGCTCGCACTCCCCCGCGCGGAGCGAACCGGCGGTGCAGAGCAGGATCTGCGGGGCGTTCCGGGTGAGGTCATGGGCCGGGGCGCCTTCGGGGAGGACGAAGCGGGAGAGGCGGAACTCGTCGATGGGGGTCGGGTAGACCTCCTCGCCGTCCGCGGCCGCCTCCGGGCGCAGCACGCCGGGGTCACCGGGCTGGAAGCGGACGACGCGCAGGAGTTCGGGGACGTCGACGTGCTTGGGGGTCAGGCCGCAGCGCAGGACGTTGTCGGAGTTGGCCATGATCTCCACGCCCAGGCCGTTCAGGTAGGCGTGCGGGATGCCGGCGCCGAGGAACAGGGCCTCGCCGGGCTGGAGGCGGACGTGGTGCAGGAGCATGGCGGCCAGGACGCCCGGATCGCCGGGGTAGTGGCGGGCGAGGTCCGCGTAGGGGGCGTGGTCGCCGCCGAGGCGGGCGCAGGCGGCCGCGGTCTCGGCGACCGTGCGGGCCATCTCCTCGCGGTCGGCGGTGAGCATCGCGGTCAGCGCCTCGCGCAGGGCCGCCTCTTCGGGGCGGGCGTGCAGCAGGCCGACGTAGGGCTTGAGGGAGTCGACGCCTAGGGCGTCGAGCAGGGCGGCGGCCTGCCGGGGCTCGCGGAAGCCGCACAGGCCGTCGAACTCGGTGAGCGCGCAGATCAGTTCGGGCTTGTGGTTGGCGTCCTTGTAGTTGCGGTACGGGGCGTCCACGGGGACGCTGCGGCGCTCCTCGTCGGCGTAGCCCGCCGCGGCCTGTCCGAGGTCGGGGTGCACCTGGAGGGAGAGGGGGGCGGCGGCGGCGAGGATCTTGAACAGGAAGGGCAGGCGCGGTCCGAACGCGGCGACGGCCTGGGCGCCGAGTTCGCCTTCGGGATCGGCCGCGATGACGTCGTCGAGGGCGCCGCGGGCGGTGCCGGACGGCGCGCCGGGGTGGGCGCCCATCCACATCTCCGCCTGGGGTTCGCCGGTCGGTTCGGCGCCGAGCAGGCGGGCGAGGGCGGTGGTGGAACCCCAGGCGTAGGGGCGGATGGTGTTGTCCAGGCGGTCCATGCGCTTCTTTCTGCGGGGTCTCGTCACGGCGGTGTCGCGCGGTATGCGGGGAAGCGGGCGGCGCGCGGGGAGGCGGGCGGCGCGGGGCGCTCGCGGGGCGCCGCTCCGCCACCGCCGCGCCTCTGGGGCGGGGCGGGCGCCCAGGACAGATCAGGCCCCGGAGGCGAGCGCCAGGTAAACGGCGGTGAAATCGGTGACGGCGATCAGTTCCGCGAGGGTCTCGATCTCGCCGCCCGGTTCCGGCTCCAGCTCGCTGATCGGCGTGTCGTGGCTGAGGGCCAGGTCGCGGGCGGCGGGAGCGGCGGTGAGACCGCTGAGGGGCCGGTCGCGGAGCAGCACCACGCGCGCGTGCCAGGCGGGCGACTCGTCGACGCGGTCGCGGAAGAAGTCGTCCGGGTCGGCGCGGGCGGCCAGCGGCCCGGCGAGCAGGGCGTTGTGCTCGGCCAGCGCCTCGGGCAGCTCGGCGACGACGGAGGGGAGCCCGGCCAGTTCGGCCAGCCCGGCGGCGAAGCGGCGGCCGGCGGGACCGGCGGAGACGCCCTCGGTCCACACCACGGGCAGCGCCTCGGCGAGTTCGGCGGCGAGGGTCTTGGCCGGGTTGCTGTACGTGGCGATGGCGGGGCCGCAGCGCTCGGCCACGGCGTCGAGGCGGTCCGCGACCGCCGCCAGGGCGTCCGGGGGCGCGGTGAGCAGGCCGACGCGGTCCAGGAGCACGAGCAGCGGGGTGAGCAGCGCCCACAGCACGCCGGGGGCGGACCCGGCGAGGGGTTCGCCGTGGTCGTAGGGAGCGGTCGCCATGGGGAGGAACAGGCCGTGGGCGCCGCTGACGGCCTCGGCGAGCGGGGTGCCGGCCGGGGCGACGGCGACGACGGCGCAGCCGCGCCGGTACGCCTGTTCGGCGAGCAGGCCGAGGCTCGGCTCGGCGCCGTCCGGGGTGGCGATCAGCAGCAGGTCCACGGAGCCGGTCCAGCCGGGCAGCTCCCAGCGCAGGGCGCCGGAGGCGGAGGCGACGCCGGTGGGCGCGAGCCGGGTGACGGGGCTGCCGGCGCCGGCGAGGGCGCCGAGCAGGTCGGCGGCATGGGTGGCGGCGGCGCCGGGTCCGGCGATCAGCACGGAGCGGGGGCGGCCGTCGGGTTTCAGGTCGCCCACGCCCGCCTCGGCGGCGAGCCGGGCGGCGGTGCGGACCCGGGCGCCGGCCTCGGCGGCGCCGCGGAGGAGTCCGCGGCGGTCGGCCTCGGCGAGCGTCTCCGGGGCGTCGAGCAGCGATTCGTCGAGCATGGGCGGCCTCCGATCGGGCTCCGAGCGCCGGGGCGTGAAGACGTCGAGACGGCGGTCCTCGGGGCGGCGGTTTGCCGGAACGGCGGGATTGCCGGAACGGCAGGTTCGCCGGAACGGCGGGATTGCCGAGACGGCGGGATTGCCGGAACAGCGCCGGGACGGCGGGGACGTCACGCCGCCGCAGCGCCAGCGGCGCTGGACCGCGGTCACGGAACGCGAGCCACGGCGAGGGGGCGCGCTCTCGCCGGGCAGCGGTCGCGGGACGCCGGTCGCGGCGGCCGCCGCTCGCGCGGGACGTCAGGCCGTCGGGGCGGCGGTCACGCGGGGCGGCGGGCCTCGTCGACGAGCAGGACGGGGATGCCGTCGCGGACCGGGTAGGCCAGGCCGCAGCCCTGACCGGTGCAGATCAGCTCGGCCTCCTGCTCCCGGAGCGGGGCGTGGCAGGCAGGGCAGGCGAGGATCTCCAGGAGGCCGGCTTCGAGCGGCATGGCGTTCCCTCCGGGGCGTGAGAGGCGGATAGGGACTGTTCAGCGGTACTGGGGGCACGGCGGGTACGGACGTGCCTGGTCAGGGTACCGCCGGTGGGAGACCGGCGGCGGTGCGGTGCGCGGCTCAGCCGCGGATGACGGCCAGGGCCTCGTCGCGCACCTTGGCCATGGTCGCCTCGTCCTTGGCCTCGGCGTTCAGGCGGAGCAGGGGTTCGGTGTTGGACGGGCGGACGTTGAACCACCAGTCGGGGCCGGTGACGGTGAGGCCGTCGAGTTCGTCGAGGACGACGTCCTCGCGGCCGGTGTAGCGGGTCCTGATCGCGGCGAGGCGGCCGGGCTGGTCGGCGACCGTGGAGTTGATCTCGCCGGAGCCGGCGTAGCGGTCGTACTGGGCCACCAGGGCCGACAGGGGCCGCTCCTGGCCGCCGAGGGCGGCGAGGACGTGCAGGGCGGCCAGCATGCCGGTGTCGGCGTTCCAGAAGTCCTTGAAGTAGTAGTGCGCGGAGTGCTCGCCGCCGAAGATCGCGCCGGTGCGCGCCATCTCGCCCTTGATGAAGGAGTGGCCCACGCGGGTGCGCACGGGCGTGCCACCGTTCTCCCGCACCACCTCGGGGACCGAGAGGGAGGTGATGAGGTTGTGGATGACGACGCCTCGGCCGCCGTGCCGGGCCAGTTCGCGGGCGGCCACCAGCGCGGTGATCGCGGACGGCGAGACCGGCTCGCCGCGCTCGTCGACGGCGAAGCAGCGGTCGGCGTCGCCGTCGAAGGCCAGGCCGAGGTCGGCGCGCTCCTCGCGGACCCGCCGCTGGAGGTCGACGAGGTTGGCCGGGTCGAGCGGGTTCGCCTCGTGGTGGGGAAAGGTGCCGTCGAGTTCGAAGTACATCGGGACGAGGTCGACGGGCAGCCCGTTCAGGACCGGCGGGACGGTGAGCCCGCCCATGCCGTTGCCCGCGTCGACGACGACCTTCAGCGGACGGATGGCGGTCACGTCGACGAGGGAGCGCAGGTGCGCCGCGTAGTCCTCCAGCGTGTCGCGCTGGCTGACCGCGCCGGTGCGGGCGGCCGGCGCCGGGGCGCCCGACGCGCGCCACCGCTCGACCAGTTCGCGGATCTCGGCCAGGCCCGAGTCCTGGCCGACGGGGGCCGCGCCCGCCCGGCACATTTTGATGCCGTTGTACTGGGCCGGGTTGTGCGAGGCGGTGAACATCGCGCCGGGCAGGCCGAGCGCGCCGGAGGCGTAGTAGAGCTGGTCGGTCGAGCAGAGCCCGATCTCGGTGACGTCGGCGCCGCGCCGCGCCGCGCCCCGGGCGAAGGCGCGGGACAGGCCCGGCGACGACGGCCTCATGTCGTGACCGGTCACGAGCGCGGCGGCGCCGGTCACCTCGGCGAAGGCGGCCCCGAACAACTCGGCCAGGGACTCGTCCCACTGGTCCGGGACCACCCCCCGCACGTCGTACGCCTTCACGATCTGCGAGAGATCAGCAGCCACGGCCAACCCTTCTGACGTCCCAATCGGTCCCCACAAACTACCGGTCCGAGACGGCCCGACCGGCCCACGACCGGCCCGGCGCGCACACCCGCGTGCAACTGGACGGGCGCCGCGCGGACTTGTCAGGTCACGTGCGCGGTCGCCGTCGGCCTCGGGGGGCTGGGCAGCCTGACAACCGAGGGTTTGAACGTGCAGCCGGTCGCCGTCGGACTCGGGGGGCTGGGGCGGGCTGTCTGCCGTGCCTGCGGGCGGGTTGCCGCGCCGGGAAGGCATGTAGCGCCGGGGAGTGCCGCGGAGAGGCAGTCGCGTCGCAAGGTAGGGATGCAGCGCCGGGGAGTGCCCCGGAGAGGCAGTCGCGTCGCAAGGGCGCCGACTCGCCGTGCGGCTGACGGCTCGTCAGTTGTCGGGGGACCGCAGGACCCGCAGATGGCCGCGCCGCGCGACCTCCATCGGGTCCGCGCCGCGCGCCCCGCCGCCTCCGGCCTGCGCCGCGCGCTCCTGGGGCCGGGCCGCCTCGCGCACCGCGTTGGCGAGCGCCTCCAGATCGTCGCCGCTGGGGCGGGCGGGCGCCGAGCCGTCGAGGAGCCGGACCACCTCCCAGCCGCGCGGGGCGGTGAGGCGCTCGGAGTGCTCGGCGCACAGGTCGTAGCAGTGGGGTTCGGCGTAGGTGGCGAGCGGGCCGAGGACCGCGGTCGAGTCGGCGTAGACGTACGTCAGCGTCGCTACGGCAGGACGGCCGCAAGCGGTGCGCGAACAGCGACGTACAGGGCTCACGACGTTGGACGGTACCGCACTCTTGAGCGGGCCGCGACGACTCCGCGCCAGGCCGCCCCGCCGTGTCGTGCCGTGAGACGCCTCACACCCTCCCTCCAGCACCCCTTGCTGACCTGCACGAACGGCCGCCGAGGCAAGGCCGGGGCGCTCGCCGCTCCGGTCGCGATCCGGCACAAACGGCGCCATTCTCCAGGTGCTCCGGAGTCGTCAGAGAGATCGCTTGGGGAGGGATCCTGGAGGGATCCGGCGGAGACCGGCCGCTGCGCGTCCGCGTCCGGCGCGTGTCCGCGGCGACGCGGGGAGCCGGGCGCGGCGGGGCGGCGGGGACTACGCTTCAGCGGTGATGGACAACCGTGTTCCGCCCCGTGCCGCAGGCCCGGGGCCCCGACGACGTGATCGCCACGGCCGGGGCATGCGCGGCCCGATCGCGCCGCCCCAGGTGCCGCTGGCCGCGAGCCGCGCCGACGCGTTCGCGGATCTCGTGCAGGACTCCGTGGACCGCCTGGAACGGCGGTGGCCGCAGTTGACCGAGATCGACTTCCTGGTGCTCGAGGTGCCGCGGCTGGACGGCCCGAAGGACTCCTTCAGCGACGAGCCGGTGCCGCTCGGCGGCACGGTCGCGGCCCAGGACGGGGAGCGGGCGCGGGTGGTCGTCTATCGGCGGCCGGTGGAGATCCGCAGCAAGGGCCGCGAGGAGCGGGCCGCGCTTGTGCACGAGATCGTGGTCGAGCAGGTGGCCGAGCTGCTCGGGCTGACGCCGGAGACGGTGGACCCCCGCTACGGCGAGGACTGAACCGAGGACCGAACCAGGGTTCCCGCCCGCACCAGCCGGGCCCCCGACCGGGCTCCACCAGCACGGGCGCTCCCGTCGGCGCCCTGCGCCAGCGCGGCACGCGCGCGGCCAGGCTCCACCAGCACGGGCGCTCCTCGGCACGGGCCCTCGCACGGGCCCTCATCGGGAAGGCCCCCTCGACGGGAACAGCTCCCGCCCCCCTTCGCGGGAACGCCTTCTCGCCGCACTCCCCTGGGACGCCCACGCCACGCCCCGCCGAGCCGGGTCCCGCCCCTCCCCCGCGACGGGAACCGCGACCCCCGCGACAGAACCCCGTTCCGTCCGTCAGGACCGTTGCAGCACGGACACGTCCTGGTCCGCGTGCGGGACGAACACCGTTCCCCGGTCGTCCGGCAGGGTCTGGACCGTGACGCCGGGGACGCCCTCCTCCGTGGCGGTGAGGATGCGCGCCCCGTAGACCGGGCCGCCGGACAGGTGCTCCACCGTCAGGGCGTAGGCGCCCTTCAGGCCGGAGGGGACCGGCGCGGTGACGTCCTCCGTGGCGCCCGCCTTGATCGTGTACGTCTTCGACGCCGCCGTACCGCCTCCGCTGCCGGCCGAGGCGGTGACCCTGACCTGTGCGGCGGCGGTGGGCGCGGTCAGCGACAGCGTGGAGCCCTTCTCGCCGCCGTCGGCCGAGCTGGCGCGCGCGGTGACGGGTGCGGTCGCCGGGATGAACGCCGTCTCCTGCTTGCCGCCCTTGCCCCGGGTCACCTGGAGCGCGGCGGTCACCGGCACGGGCGGCCCGGACTGGGTCAGCACCAGGGCGCCCGCCTCTCCACGGGTGAGGTCGCCTAGGTCGACGGCGGTCGTCGCGCCGCCCTTCAGGTGCACGCTGTCGTGGCCCGCCGGGGCGATCAGCCCGGACGGGGAGGCGAGCCGCACCTTCAGGTCGGCGTCGGCGTCGGCGGGCGTGAAGGCGATCAGCCGGACCGAGGTCGCGTCCTTGGGGATGCCCGGCAGCACCAGCGCCTCCGCGGGCTCGGCGGCGGTCAGCCAGTCCCCGCCGATCTTGTCGTCCAGGGCCTGGACCGCCGCGCCGACCCGCCCGCTGCGCACGCTGACGTGCGCCGTCAGGTTCTCCTGCGGCGCGTCGGCGAGGGTGGACAGCAGGACGCGTTCACTGGCGTGCGGGGCGACCGTGATGCCCTCGCCCACCTGCGACTTCACGGCGCCGTCCTTGCCGTACAGCTCGATGTCGACGACCGCGGAGGAGTCGTCGGGGTTGGTCAGGTTCAGGTAGTCGGTGCGGTGGTCGGCGGTGCTCGCGCCGGGGAACCAGAAGTCGGTGTCGGGCGCGGTGCAGTCGACGCCGAGCAGCCCGCGGCCGGTGCCCGCGGCGACCTCGGTGGTCTGCTGGAGGGTCCAGCCGGGCGCGAACCTGCCCTCGGCCGTGCCGACCAGCGCGGGCGCGTCTCCGCCCGAGGCGTCGCCGGTGACCGGCGCGCCGGGGGCCCTGGGCGCGAGCACGGGCTTGGCGGCCTTCTGCGCGCCCTTGCCGGCCTTCCCGCCGCTGCCGCCCTTGCCGCCGGCGGCCGAGGCGGCCGAATCCCCGGCGGCCGCCCGGAGCGTGGCCGTGCCGTCGCCGCCCGCGCCCTGGGTCACGGGGGTGAAGGACGCGTAGGAGGTATCGGCTATGTCGGAGTCGCTGGGCGCCGGGCAGACCAGGGTGGTCCGCTCGACGGGCAGCCGGGCCGCCGCCACGGCGCCGGCCCCGGCGCCGGACGCGTCCGGGGTGTCCAGCGCGGCGAATCCGGTGACGGCGGCCAGCGCGGTCACACCGGCGATCAGGGACAGGGTGGTGCGGTTCACTGCTGGCTCCCGTCGGGGCGCTCGCCGCCCATGCCGTGCGAGGGGTGCGAGGGGTGCTGCGCCGGGTCGTACGGCTCCTCGTAGCCCTGGTGGTACGTCGCGGGGTCGTAGGGCGCCGTCGGCGGCTGGGCGCCGTAGGCGTAGGGGTCGTACGGGTCGCCCTGGTAGGGGGCGGCCTGGTCGCCTTGGGCGCCTTGATACGGGTCGCCGTGGACGCCCTGGTACGCCTGGTCGTAGCCGCCCCCTTGGTAGGGGTGGGCGTGGGCCGGGTCGGCCGGGTACGGCTGCCCGCCGTAGGCGCCGTACTCGTCGGCCGCGCCCGGCGCGGGCTGCTGGTGCTGCGCGTGCTGCGCCCCGGCGTAGGCGACGGCGGCGTCCCAGTCATCGGAGTCAGAGTCGGCGGAGCCGGAATCGGAGTCGGAACCGGCGCCGGTTCCGGAGTCGCCGTACGCGTACGCGTCGTAGGACGCCTGGTGCGGCACGGCGACGGGGTCCTGCGCGGGGGGCGCGGGCGGGGTGCCGGGAGCGGCCGGGGGCTGCTGCTGCGCGGCCTCCTCGGCCTCGGCCTGGGCGCGCAGTCGGCGCGCGCGACGGCCCTCCCCGTCGCCGCCGGACGGGGCGGCCACGGGCTGCTCCTCGGGCAGGTCGTCGTCGACCCGGATCCTGCGGCCGGGCAGGGCGAGGACGACGAGGACGACGGCCAGGGCGCCCTGGACCCACAGCCAGGCGGTGTGGCCGAACGGGTCGTCGAAGGCGACGTCGAGCCGACCGCCGGAGGCGGGCAGCGCGAAGCCCTGGGCCCATCCGTCGAGGGTGGTGCGGGTCAGCGGCTTGCCGTCCAGGGTCGCCGTCCAGCCCGGGTCGGCCGAGTCGGCCAGGCGCAGGGTGCGGCCCGCGGCGCCGGACGGGATCGTGGTGTGGATCTCGACGGGTCCGGCGGCGACGGGCTGCGGCGTGGTCGTGTCGCCGCCCCCGGCGCCCGAGCCGGGAGCGGCGGGCACGACGGCGGCGCGCGAGACCTCCCGGTCCACCCGCCACAGGGCGGCGCCGTCCTGACGGCTGAGCCGGCTCAGTCCCGGAGTGGCGTCGAGGACGCGGCTGATCTCGCGGGGGGCGCCCTGGTGGACGAGGACGTACCGCACGGCGAAGCCGCCGAGCTGGCCGGCCTGGTCCGCGCCGGAACCGGCGACCAGGTTGGCGACGACCTTGTCGAGCCGGGCGTCGCCGCCCGCGGCGGCCGCCTCGGCGTCGCCCATGCGCACACCGGAGCCGCGGACCAGCATGTAGCCGACGTGGGCGGGGGAGTCGCTGTCGAGGACCAGGGTGCGCGCCTGGTCGCGGGTGCCGCTCTCCTCGGCGACGAACGCGGGCACCTGCACCGGGTCGCGGCGCTCCACCGGGCCGTCGGCGCCGCGGATCACCCAGCCCGCGAGGAGGAGCAGGGGACCGGCGGCCGAGGCCAACGCGATCAGCGCGGCGACCGGCTGGCGCCAGCCGAAGCTCTGTTCGGCCACGCGGGAGCGCGCTCCGTCGGCGCCGAGCGCGGCGGCGGCCAGCAGGGCGAGGCCGTAGACGAGGGCGGCGGGTCCGGCCCAGGCGGACCGGTTGGACAGGACCGCGAAGACGAGAGCGGTCAGGGCGACGGCCCAGGCGGTCAGGACGGCCCGTCGGCGCTGTCCGCGCAGCAGGGCGGCCAGCGCGGCCAGGACGATGCCGAGGAGCATCAGCCCGTGCGGGGCGCCCGGCCCGCCCGGCGCGGCGCCCAGCAGGTCGAGGGCGGACGCGGCCGACGGGCCGTAGTCCAGGCCGGCCTCGTGGAAGAAGCCGAACGGCAGCAGCGTCAGCGACCAGGGCGCCAGGACCAGCAGCGGGGTGCCCGTCTGGGCCAGGAAGCGCAGCCCGTAGGCCACGAGGTCGCGTCGGCGCACGACGAGCACGGCGGCGCCGAGGACGAACGCGAGGGGCCAGACGAGGGGCGTGAAGGCGGTGGTGATCGTCAGCAGCAGGGCGTACGCCCAGGTGGCGCGCCAGCTCCCGCGCGCCCCGGAGCGGCGGGCCAGGCCGCTGGCCGCGAGGGCCGCGCGGGCGATCAGGGGCAGCAGCACGGCCAGGACGGCGGTGCCGATCCGTCCGCCGGCCAGCGCGCCGGTGACGGCGGGCAGGACGGCGTAGACGACGGCCGCCCAGGCGCGCAGCAGCCGGGAGGGGACGAGCGGGCGGGAGGCGAAGTAGGCGGTGAACCCGGCCAGCGGCACCGAGCCGACCAGCAGCACGGTGACCGCGAGGCCGGTCGAGCCGAGCAGCAGGGAGGCGAGCGTCGCCATGAGCGCCAGGTACGGCGGCGCGGACGGGGTCCCCCCGGCGCCGACCGGGTGCCAGGAGTCGAGGTAGCGCGACCACAGCTCGGAGGCGTCGGCCGGTGCGGGCAGCAGGGCGCCGCCCGCGAGCGCGCCGCCGCCCAGCAGGTTGCGGCAGGCGGCCAGGGAGACGGCCAGCAGCACCAGGAAGAGCACCGGGCCGGGCTTGCGGGCAATGCGCTTGAGCCGGGCGAACTGCTCGATCTCCAGGAAGTCCGCGTCGTCGCCGCCGGGCCCGGACTCCACCGCGCCGCCGTGCCGGCCGGCGGAGGAGACCTCCGGGTCGGAGCGGCCGACGAGATTGCCGGCGACCTGTTCGACGGTGGCGCGGATGGTCGCTCCGGGCGGCGGGAACAGGGGCCGCAGCTCGCTCTGGTCGATCTGCGGCCTGCCGCGGGCGCGGCGTCCCGCGAGGATCCGCTCGGGCCGCAGCAGCGTGCCCGCCAGGCCGCGGATCTCGTCGAGCGCCTGGCCGGGGACCTTGCCGACGAGGTAGGCGACGGTGCGCAGCAGCGTGCCGAGGATCAGGCGCAGCAGCACCCAGGGCAGCGCCGCGGTGCGGGTGTTGACGAGGAGGGTGTAGACGGCGCCCGCCTTGTCGACCTTGTGCGGGGAGGCCGCGGTGCGCCCCACGCAGTCGACGGCGCGGCGCTCGCGCGAGGCGGCCTCGGCGTGCCGGACGACGGCCTCGGGCGCGACGAGGACGCGGTGGCCCGCGGCGTGGACGCGCCAGCACAGGTCGACGTCGTCGCGCATCAGGGGCAGCCTGCGGTCGAACCCGCCCAGTCGCTCGAAGACATCACGCCGGATCAGCATCCCGGCGGTGGACACGGACAGCACGGAGCGGACGTGGTCGTGCTGTCCCTGGTCCTGTTCGCGACGGTCAAGACCGGTCCAACGGCGGCCGGAGTGCGCGATGCTGACGCCCACTTCGAGGAGCTGGCGGCGGTCGTACCAGCCGCGCAGCTTGGGGCCGACCACCGCCACGTCGTCGCGGCCGAGTTCGGCCTCCGCGTCCACGAGGCGCAGCATCTCGGCCAGGGCGCCCGCTTCGGGGGCGCAGTCGTCGTGCAGCAGCCACAGCCACTGCACCGGTTCTCCGTAGGGGAGTTCGGGCAGGTCGTAGGCGTCGTCGCGCCAACTGCGGGTGACGGGGTCCCAGCCGCTGGGGCGTTTGAGGTAGGGCAGGTGGTCCGGGGTGAGGCGGGGGACGGCGCGGGCGGCCTCCTCGACGGCCTGGCCGAAGCCGGTGCGCCGGGCGAGGTGCAGGACGCGGTCGGCGCCGAGGGCGTCGGTGAGCACCTGGGCGGAGGCGTCCGCGCTGCCGGTGTCGGCCGCCACCGCGTCCTGCACCGGACGCTCCTGGCCGAGCAGGCCGGCGACCGCGTCGGGCAGCCAGCGGGCGCCGTCGTGGGAGACGAGGACGGCGGTGACGACGTGCCGCGGGAAGTCCGGCGGGCGGTTCGGGTCGGCCTCCGGGGCGGACCGCGTCGCGCGCGCGGGGTCGGACGGCGCGGAGGGGACGTCGTCGTAGTGGGCTGCCGTATGGCTGTGCACGGACATCGAGATACACGGCCCCGGTTCGGTGGACTGCGGTGGACGCCCGCGCTCCCTGGGGAGGGTCTCCCGCAAGAGGAGCGGGCCTCTCGGACGAGCGACCACACTACTGGCTGACCAGGACGGCGGCCCGCCGCCTGTGGATAACCCACTCGCGACGGGCCGTTCGTGACGTTCTCTGGGGGATGCGTGCACACGGTCGGCGCCGGGCGCCGGTGGCGAAGGGTCAGACGGCCGCCTTCTTCAGGCGGCGCCGCTCGCGCTCGGACAGGCCGCCCCAGATGCCGAAGCGCTCGTCGTTGGCCAGGGCGTACTCAAGACACTCGGAGCGGACCTCGCAGGCGAGGCAGACCTTCTTGGCCTCTCTGGTGGAGCCGCCCTTCTCGGGGAAGAAGGACTCGGGGTCGGTCTGGGCGCACAGTGCGCGCTCCTGCCAGCCGAGTTCCTCGTCCGCGTCGTCGACCAGCAGTTCCTGCACCAGCTCGGTCATGTGCGCCCCTCGTCTGTTCTTTCGCGTCCCCGTGATGTGGCCGTCACCGATCGCGGCTGAACGACACGAGTGAAATTACAAGTGTGCTGCTCCGGGCGAGTCAAGCTGAGATCTGCTATTGGGCCCCTTATTCACTCTGCGGAACCAAGGCCATGCAGAAAGTGTTCAAATCGGCATAAACCTTGACACGCAGCCGACGCCCCGAAGACGTCGGGTCCTGCGCGGCGCTCCCGAGGAGCCCGCGAGCGAAAGGACGCGCTGGCCTTCGAACTCGTTCCGACACGCACGGCGAAGCGAACCGGATCACAGTCTGATCACGGGATGGCGACGGCGTTTGCGCGCCCGGCATGTGCGCCATGTGTCCCGGCTCCCCGGTGAGCAAACCTTTCACCTAGTAGGTGAACCGGATGAGGTGAAACATGTCCCATATTTCGGGCGGTGAGTTGACAGGGGTGGTGTGAGCCGGTGTTCTTGTGGGTATGTCGGCGCACCCCGCATCCACCTCGACCCGCACCGCCGGGTCGCACGGTGCTGCCCGCGCCCGCTGTAGCTGTTGTCTTCGCTGCTGTTGAGCCACGCGCCTGAGCGCGCTCCAGCCGCCGTCCGGACCTCTCCCGCAGGCTTGCGGAGAACCGGCACTCCCTTTCGTTCAGCTTCGCTCGGCTTCGTTTCGCGTCCTTGAGCGTGCGTAAGCGCTCTCCCGCTTCCTCCCCTTCCTCGCCGCGCACCGCGCACTCCCCCGCCGCCTCCACCGAGGGACGACCACACTCCATGAACAGCGACAGCGACCTCCAGATCGCAGGCGACCTCCTCGAAGTCCCCCACCTGCTCCAGCCTCCGCGCGAGCACCCGGCCACCGTCGCCGAGTTCGCCGGCCTGGCCCGCTCCCTCGCTGCCGATCGCGCTCAGTGGGAGCACCTGGTCCGCTACGACGCCGCGGCCCGCTGGTACCACCGGCTGCGCACCGGCCCCGGCTACGAGGTGTGGCTGCTGTCCTGGGTGCCCGGACAGGGCAGCGGGCGGCACGACCACGGCCCGTCCAGCGGTGTGCTCACCGTCCTGGACGGCGCCCTGACCGAGCACACCCGGCACGGCACGCGCGCGCTGGAGGCGGGCGCGCAGCGCGTGTTCGCGCCCGGCTACGCGCACGAGGTCGTCAACGACACACTGGGCCCGGCCGTCAGCCTGCACGTGTACTTCCCCGGCCTGACCGAGATGACCATGCTCCCGCGGTCCTCGGCGGAGGCCGTCGCCGCCTGCGCTCAGGCCGCCGCCGAGGCGCTCGGGGCGTAGCCGAGGCGGACGGGGCGCGGCCGTCGGGCCGCCGAGCGCATGGCCGCCGGGGCGCCGAGGCACGGCCGCCGAGCGCGCGGCCGTCGGCGTGCGGAAAGCCCGGCCGCCGGGCCCGGCAGCCGGGCTGGCGCCGCGTTGTCCGACCGGCCTGCCAGACTTGGGCCCATGCGGATTGTGGTTCTGGCAGGCGGCATCGGCGGCGCCCGGTTCCTGCGCGGTCTGAAGCGGGCGGCGCCGGACGCCGACGTCACCGTCATCGGCAACACCGGCGACGACATTCACCTGTTCGGGCTGAAGGTGTGCCCGGACCTGGACACGGTGATGTACACGCTCGGCGGCGGCATCGACGAGGAGCAGGGGTGGGGCAGGTCGCAGGAGACCTTCCACCTCAAGGAGGAGCTGGCGGCCTACGGCGTCGGACCGGACTGGTTCGGGCTCGGCGACCGCGACTTCGCCACGCACATCGTGCGCACCCAGATGCTGGGCGCCGGGTTCCCGCTCAGCGCGGTGACCGAGGCGCTGTGCGACCGGTGGAAGCCCGGCGTGCGGCTGATCCCGATGACCGACGACCGCGTGGAGACCCATGTGGCGGTCGAGGTCGACGGCGAGCGCAAGGCGGTGCACTTCCAGGAGTACTGGGTGCGGCTGCGGGCGTCGGTCCCCGCCGAGGCGGTCGTGCCGGTCGGCGCGGAGCGGGCCAAGCCCGCGCCGGGCGTGCTGGAGGCCGTCGCCGAGGCGGACGCGATCCTCTTCCCGCCGTCCAATCCGGTCGTCTCCGTCGGGACCATCCTGGCGGTGCCCGGCATCAGGGAGGCCATCGCCGACGCCGGGGTTCCGGTGGTCGGCCTGTCCCCCATCGTCGGGGACGCGCCGGTGCGCGGGATGGCCGACAAGGTGCTCGCCGCGGTGGGCGTGGAGTCCACGGCGGCCGCGGTGGCCGAGCACTACGGCTCGGGGCTGCTCGACGGCTGGCTGGTGGACACGGTGGACGCCGCCTCGGTGGACCGGGTCGAGTCGGCCGGGATCCGGTGCCGCGCGGTGCCGCTGATGATGACCGACGTCGACGCCGCCGCGCAGATGGCGCGCGAGGCGCTGGCGCTCGCCGAGGAGGTGCGGGGAGCGTGAGCGGACGACCGCCCGCGGGCACGCCGGGTGACGCGCCGCCGGACCGGTACGGCGACGGCCTCGCCCCCGGCTACCGGGTCTGGGCCCTGGACGGGATCCCCGAGGTCGTCTCCGGGGACGACCTGGCCAAGCTGATCGCCGCCGCCGAGCCGGGACTGGCCGAGGGGGACGTGCTGCTCGTCACCTCGAAGATCGTCTCCAAGGCGGAGGGCCGGATCGTCGAGGCGGCAGACCGGGAGGCCGCGATCGACGCCGAGACCGTGCGGGTGGTGGCCCGGCGCGGAGCGCTGCGCATCGTGGAGAACCGGCAGGGGCTGGTCATGGCGGCGGCCGGCGTCGACGCCTCCAACACGCCCGCCGGCACCGTGCTGCTGCTGCCCGAGGACCCCGACGCCTCCGCGCGGGCGATCCGCGACGGACTGCGCGACGCCCTCGGCGTCGAGGTCGCGGTGGTCGTCACCGACACCTTCGGCCGCCCCTGGCGGGCCGGACTCACCGACGTCGCCGTCGGCGCCGCCGGGCTGCGCGTCCTAGACGACCTGCGCGGCGGCGCCGACGCGCACGGCAACCCGCTCAGCGCCACCGTCGTGGCCGCCGCCGACGAACTGGCCGCCGCGGGCGACCTGGTCAAGGGCAAGGCCGCCGGGCTGCCCGTCGCCGTGGTGCGCGGACTCGGGCGCCTGGCGACCGAGGAGCACGGCGCCGGCGCGCGGGCCCTGGTGCGCGACGCCCGCGACGACATGTTCCGGCTGGGCGCCTCCGAGGCCGTACGGGAGGCGGTGACCCAGCGGCGCACCGTGCGGTCCTTCACCGCCGAGCCGGTCGACCCCGGCGCGGTGCGGCGGGCGGTGGCCGCGGCCGTGACCGCGCCGGCCCCGCACCACACCACGCCCTGGCGGTTCGTGCTGCTGGAGTCGCGGGAGTCGCGCACGCGGCTGCTCGACGCGATGCGGGACGCCTGGATCGCGGACCTGCGCCGCGACGGCAAGAGCGAGGAGTCGATCGCCCGGCGGGTCCGCCGCGGCGACGTGCTGCGCGACGCCCCGTATCTGGCGGTGCCGTGCCTGGTCATGGACGGCTCGCACACCTACGGCGACGCGCGGCGCGACGGCGCCGAGCGGGAGATGTTCGTGGTCGCCGCCGGCGCCGGGGTGCAGAACTTCCTGGTCGCGCTGGCCGGGGAGCGGCTCGGCTCGGCGTGGGTGTCCTCGACGATGTTCTGCCGGGAGGTCGTGCGCGAGGTGCTGGCGCTGCCGGACGACTGGGACCCGATGGGCGCGGTGGCGGTCGGCCACCCCGCGGGACCGCCCGCGCCGCGGCCGGCGCGGGACGCGGCGGCGTTCGTCGAGGTGCGGTGAGGTGAGGTGAGGTGAGGTGAGGTGAGGTGAGTCCGCGCGGTTCGCCAGGCGACCGCATACGCTCGTAGGGCGCTCCTCTCTCCTTTACTTCTGCTTACTCGCCCTATCTCCCCCTATCTCTCCCCTTTTCCCGCATTCCGGTTTCCCTGTATTCCGGCGCCCCGGCGCTTCCGGCAGTTCCTGGGATATTCCTCGTGGCAGGACGTTTCGCTCCGCGACCCACCCGCACCACCGTGCGCGGCGGGGACGTCCGCGTGCCCGCGGGCGTGCCGCGGCAGGCCGCCGGGCCCGGTCTGAGCCGCGACTGGGTCCCGGACGGCCCGCTGAACCTGGGACTGGTGCTCGGGCCGCTGCGGCGCGGGGCGGGCGATCCGACCTTCCGCGCGACGCCCGACGGCTCGGTGTGGCGTGCCTGCCTCACCCCGCTGGGGCCCGGCACGCTGCGCGTCTTCGCGCGCGGCGGGCAGGTGTGCGGCCAGTCCTGGGGGCCGGGGGCCGAGTGGCTGCTGGAGCGGCTGCCCGACCTGCTCGGGGCCGCTGACGACCCGTCGCGCTTCGAGCCGCGGCACCGGCTGCTCGCGCTGACCCGGCACCGGCGCCCGGGGCTGCGGCTGACCCGGACGGGACTGGTGCTGGAGTCGCTGATCCCCTCGATTCTGGAGCAGAAGGTCACCACGGTCGAGGCGTACGCGGCCTGGCGGAGCCTGGTGCGCGGGTTCGGGGAGCCGGCGCCGGGCCCGACGCCCGTACGGCTGCACGTCCCGCCGGGACCGAGAGCCTGGGCGCTGATCCCGTCGTGGGAGTGGCGCCGGGCCGGGGTCGACGACAAGCGGGCGTCCACGGTGCTGCGTGCGGCGCGGGTCGCCGCGCGGCTGGAGGAGACGGCGCTGATGCTCCCGGCGGCGGCGCGGGAGCGGCTGGAGCTGGTCTCCGGGATCGGCCCCTGGACGTCGGCCGAGACCGTGCAGCGCAGCCACGGGGACCCGGACGCGGTGACGGTCGGGGACCTGCACCTGCCGGGGATCGTGGGCTACGCGCTGGCCGGGAACCGGGACGCCGACGACACGGAGATGCTGCGGCTGCTGGAGCCCTACGCGGGCCAGCGGCACCGGGCGGCGCGGCTGATCCTGCTGAGCGGGCGGATCCCGGAGCGGCGCGGCCCGCGGATGCCCCGGGGCGACATCGGACGCCTGTGACGCCTGGCCGGGACCGGCGACCGTAGCGAGTCCTCGCAGAGGCCGGGCTTCGGCGGGCGAGCGGCGTCCCGCAGGCGCCGGGCTTCGCGGGCGAGCGACGTCCCGCAGGTGCCAGACTTCGGCAGGCGGGCGGTGTCCCGCAGGCGCAGGGCATCCCGCAGGCACCGGGCTTCGACGAGCGAACGGCGTCCCGCAGGCGCCGGGCTCGGCGGCCGGGGCGCGGCCCGCTGGGTGTCGCGCCCCCGTCCCCGCGCGGTCACTGGTCGGAGGAGAACCTCACCGCGCCCGCCGGGATCAGCGCGTCGCACCACACCCGCACGCCGTCGCGCAGCTCGTTGTCGGCGCCGACCGTCGCGCCGTCGCCGACGACCGCGCCGGACAGCACGGAGCGGGCGCCGATCCGCGCCCGGACGCCGATCAGCGAGTCGGTGACGACCGCGCCGGGCTCGATGACGGCGCCGGGCAGCAGCGTGCTGCCGGACACCCGCGCGCCCTCGGCGACGAACGCGCCCTCGCCGACCACCGTGCCGCCGGTCAGCTTGGCGTCCGCGGCGACGACGGCGGTGGGCAGCACCAGGCGGTCGCCGCAGCGGCCCGGCACGGCCGGGGACGGGGCGCGCCCCGTCACCAGGTCCGCCGAGCCGCGCACGAAGGCGGCCGGGGTGCCCAGGTCCAGCCAGTAGGTGGAGTCGACCATGCCGTGCAGGTGGGCGCCGGCGGACAGCAGGTCCGGGAAGGTCTCGCGCTCCACGGAGACCGGGCGGCCCTGCGGGATGGCGTCGATGACCGAGCGACGGAAGACGTACGCCCCCGCGTTGATCTGGTCGGTGACGATCTCCTCCGGGGTCTGCGGCTTCTCCAGGAAGGCCAGCACCCGCCCGGCGCCGTCGGTGGGCACCAGGCCATACGCCCGGGGGTCGGCCACCCTCGTCAGGTGCAGCGAGACGTCCGCGCCGCTGTCCTCGTGGGCGCGCACCAGCGCCCGGATGTCCAGCCCGGTCAGGATGTCGCCGTTGAAGACGAGCACCGGGTCGTCGGCGCCGGAGCACAGCCGGGTGGCGACGTTGCGCAGGGCGCCGCCGGTGCCCAGGGGCTCCTCCTCGGTCACGTACTCCAGGTGGAGTCCGAGCGCGGAGCCGTCGCCGAAGTACGGCTCGAAGACCTCGGCCAGATAGGACGTGGCGAGCACGATGTGCTCGACGCCCGCCGCTCTCGCCCGCGCCAGTTGGTGCGTGAGGAACGGCACCCCGGCCGCCGGCACCATGGGCTTGGGAGTGTGCACCGTGAGCGGACGCAGCCGGGTGCCCTTGCCGCCGACCAGGAGGATCGCTTCTTTCACCTGTCGTCTCTGCTTCCTGCCGGGACCGGCCGATCTGTCCTTCGGCCGGCCAGTGTGTGCAGCCCGGTCCAGCGCCGCGCCGTTCCGTGCGGCCGTGCCGGCTCCGCTGTCGACGGCTCCGCCGTCAACGGCCCTGGAGTCGCGCGGCGGCGGAGCGGATCGTGCCGAGCCTGGCGTAGAGCTGCCATCCGGGGCAGGTGGTGGCGAAGCCGTCCCGGTGGCCGGAGATCACGTTCAGGCGCGCGCTCGTCCCTTGCGGGTAAAGGTTGCCACCGGCCGACGTCAGATAGGTCGTGCCGCGCGGGTCCACGCCGTACAGACCCAGCTTCCAGGCGGTCAGCCGCTCGACGGCCTTCAGCGCGGCCGAGGCGGGCCTGGTCTCGTCGAAGCTGCCGATCACGGCGACGCCCGTGCTGTCGGTGTTGAAGCCCAGGGTGTGGGCGCCCATCACCGGCTTGGCCACCCCGCCGGCGCGGCCCTCGTAGATCTTGCCGCACTTGTCGACCAGGAAGTTGTAGCCGATGTCGCGCCAGCCCATGCTCTTGACGTGGTAGCGGTAGATGCCGCGGATGATCGAGGCGGACTCCGCGCAGCGGTAGTTGTTGCCGGTGGCGGTGTGGTGGACGAAGACCGCCTTCACCGTGTCGGTGTAGGCGAAGTCCGGTTCGCGCAGCGACTCGTCGGCGCCCCAGCCGCTGCGGGTGACGATGCTCGGGCGCGGTCCGACGTACGGGTTGCGGCGCTGGTGCTCCGTCAGATAGCGGCCGCGCAGCGCGAGCATCTCGTGCTCGGTGTCCTGGCGGTTCAGCGCCGGGATCACGGTGGCGCCCTGCGGGACGAGTTCGGCGTTGGCGGCGGAGGCGGCCCACGCCGCCTCGCTCGCGTCACCGGTGCGCCCCTGCCCGGTGCGCCCCTGCCCGGTCCGTCCCTGTCCGGCCGGCGCTCCGGCGGCCGGCGCGGACTCCGAACCGGGGTCGACGAGTTCCAGGCGCAGCCCGGAGGGCAGCGGGGCGGCCCGGCGGCCGGTCTCCGCGCGGACGCGTACGTCCACGCCGTCCGAGTCGCCCACCCACAGCGGTGCGGTGGCGCCGCGGACGCGTCCGGCGGCGCGTTCGGCGGTGCCGGGGTCCGCTCCGTGGTCGGCGTTGTGGGTGTCGACGTCCTGCCAGGCCGACCAGCGGCCGGTGGCGACGGAGCGGGTGCGGGCCTGCACCTGGCCGCGCAGTTCGGTCCCGGGGTCGTGCCACACGACGCCGAGCAGGGAGAAGCGCCGTACGTGCGACCGGTGCAGGCCCTGTGCGAAGCGCGGGCCGGCCTTCCGGCGGTGGCCGTGGCTCCGGGCGGCCGGGGCGAGGGGGACGAGGGGAAGCGACTGGGTGCTGCCGGGGACGGCCGCCTGCTCCGGAGCCGCCGGTGCGGCCGCCGCCGGGCTCGCCGGCGCCGGCGCCGCGACCGCTGAGGGGGCCGGGGCGAGGACGAGGGACGCGGCGCCGGCGAGGCCGATCGCGGACGCGAGGAATCCGTGTCGAGGCATGCCCCCGATCTTGGACATAGTCAGACATTCATGTCTATAACAGAACTGACGAGTCGTCGAATCTGTGGGCCGCACCGGCGATCGGCCACCGGTTCGGCCCAAGGGCGCCTCCGGTGGGGGCGTGCGGCGCCGCGTACGCTGGTGCGGGTGAACGCCACCGAACGCACCCCAGCCGACCTGCTGCGTTCCGCGCTCGCCGCGGACCCCGGACGCCCCCTGGTGACCTTCTACGACGACGCCACGGGCGAGCGCGTCGAACTGTCCGTCGCCACCTTCGCCAACTGGGTGACCAAGACCGCCAACCTGCTCCAGGGCGACCTCGCCGCCGGGCCCGGCGACCGGGTCGCGCTGCTGCTGCCGGCGCACTGGCAGACGGCGGTGTGGCTGCTGGCGTGCGCGTCGGTGGGCGTGGTCGCGGACGTCGGCGGACCGGCGGCGGCGGCCGACGTCGTGGTGAGCGGGCCGGACGCGCTCGCCGAGGCCCGCGCCTGCTCCGGGGAGCGGGTGGCGCTGGCGCTCAGGCCGCTGGGCGGCCGGTTCCCGCAGCCACCGGAGGGCTTCCTCGACTACGCCGTCGAGGTTCCGGGGCAGGCGGACGCGTTCGCCCCGTTCGCGCCCGTGGACCCCGAGGCCCCGGCGCTGATCGTGGCCGGCGCGGAGTACACGGCGGCGGAGACGGTCGAGCGGGCCCGGCGGGACGCCCCGGAGCTGAATCTGACGGGGCCCGGCGCCCGGCTGCTGTCGGGGCTGCCGTACGGCACCTGGGAGGGGCTGAGCGCGGGACTGTACGCGCCGCTCGCCGCCGGGGGCTCGGTCGTGCTGTGCCGCGGCCTGGACCGGCTGGACGGGGACGCGCTGGCCCGGCGCATCGAGGCCGAACGGGTCACGGCGACCGCCCGCTGACCGGAGCGCCCGCGCAGCCGGGCCCGACGCCCCGCGGACGGGCCCAGACGTCGCGTGACCAGGCCCCGACGCCGTACGGCCGGGCCCCGACACCCGCGGCCAGCCCTGACGCCGTACGGCCGGACCCCGACGGCTCCCCGTCCGGCCTCTTCGCCGAGCCGCCGGAGGGCCCTTCACCGGCCCCGGATTCCGGGCGCCGGTCCGTGCGCGTACGCAACCGTCCGATGACGCTGCGTAGGTTCCCGGCGGCGTTCCGGAGTCCGGCGGACCGGCCGCGGCCCCCGTGAGACCGTCGTCGGCCGCCCCGGCGCCACGGCCTCACGGGACTCCTCCGGGTAAAGCCGCGGCCAAAGCCGTCCCGTCCTCAAAGGATATGGGCGGATTGCCCGGTTGTAGGGACGTGCGATGCGTCACCGGCGTCGCTCAATCCTCAACAAGGCGGATAGTGTGAGCGATCCGGTGCTGCCGACCGCGAGGTCACCCTGGGGTCGAGCACTGTGTGAACCAGACTTGAGCGCCTTTGAGGGGGGAGGCGCCGCGTGGCCCCGACGGAGGATCGGACAACCGTGGACGCGCAAGGCCGTGGGCGGGCGGACGACATCGACCCCGCAGACCAATGGGTGCTCAACCCGAACACCGGCGAATACGAACTGCGACTGGGCGCTTCCTCTGCGCAGTCGCAGGTGCCCGGCCCGCGCAGGGCCACCTCGCACGGCACGGGCAGCGGCCCGCCCCCCGGCGGCCGTCGCGCCGACGCGCCGGAGCGCCCGTCCTCGCGGCAGCAGTCGCGGGAGACGGCCGCGCCGGGCGGCGCGGTCCCCGGGCAGCGCCGCCGCAGGAACGCGCCGCCGGAGGCGCCGCCGCCCGGCCGCCGGGGACGCCGTCCGGAGAAGAAGAAGTCGAAGACCAAGAAGATCCTGGCGTGGACCGGCGGCGTCCTCGCGCTCGTTCTGGTGGGCGCCGGCACGGCGGGCTACCTGGTCCTTCAGCACCTTGAGGGCAACGTCACCACCACCGACGTGGGCAGCGCGGCCAAGAACGGCTTCAGCAAGGACGAAGCGTTCAACATATTGATCATCGGCACCGACAAGCGGACCGGCAAGGGCAACGAGGGCTACGGCGACAAGGGCAGCGTGGGCCACGCCGACACCAACATCCTGCTGCACGTCTCCAAGGACCGGACGAACGCCACCGCGTTGAGCATCCCCCGCGACCTGATCGTGAACGTGCCGGACTGCCCCACCAAGCAGCCCGACGGCACCACGAAGGTCATCCCGGGCACGCCCGACACGCGCTTCAACACCAGCCTCGGCCAGGACGGCCGTGACCCCGGCTGCACCATGCGCACGGTCAAGGAAGTCACCGGCGTCGCGCCCGACCACTTCATGATGGCCGACTTCAACGCGGTGAAGACGCTGTCGACGGCCGTGGGCGGCGTCGAGGTGTGCCTCAAGCACGCGGTGCACGACAAGGAGTCGCACCTGTCGCTGCCCGCCGGCTCCTCCAAGATCGAGGGCGAGCAGGCGCTGGCGTTCGTGCGCACCCGGCACAGCTTCGGCAACCACGGCGACCTGGACCGCATCAAGGTGCAGCAGCAGTTCCTCAGCTCGCTGATGCGCAAGATGTCCTCCGGCGACACCCTCACCGACCCGGCCAAGCTCTACGACCTCGCCGACGCCGCCACCAAGGCGCTGACGGTCGACCAGGGCATAAGCAAGGTGAGCACGCTCAAGGACATGGCCCTGGAGCTGAAGAAGGTGCCGACGAAGAACATCACCTTCCTCACCACGCCGGTGCTCGACAACCCGGAGGACGGCGTCGTGCACAAGACGGTCATCGTCAACCCGAGCGCCGCGCCCCAGGTCTTCGACGCCATCCGCGGCGACGTCTCCTTCACCGCGGTGAAGAAGAAGCAGCAGGCGCAGAAGGACGCCGAGGCGGCCCGGCTGAAGGGCCCCCAGTCCGCGGCCTCCGACGTGCGGGTGCGGATCCTCAACGGCGGGGCGCCGGCCGGCTCCGCGCAGGAGACGCTGAGCTGGATGCAGAACACCGAGGGCGTCACCAAGTCGGAGAACGCGGGCAACGCGCCGCGGACCCTGGACAAGACCACGCTTGAATACGCGCCGGACCAGGCGGACCAGGCCCGTAAGCTCGCCGCGCTGATGGGACTGCCCGGCGCCGCGCTCAAGCCGGGCCAGAGCGTGTCCAACTCCCAGGGGCTGCCCGCCATGACGCTGACGCTGGGCGCGGACTTCAAGGGCGCGGGCGTCTCGGTCACCGCTCCAGCTAAGGCCCCGGACGTGGTCAAGTCCACGGCTGACAAGGTTCAGTGCGCCGGTTGAGCCGACAGTGCGACCGAACGGGCCTGCCCTGCGTCTCACAAGGCGCAGGGCAGGCCCGTGCGACGGGACAGGGTGGGAGGATGGGGATTTGACGCAGAGCGATCTGCGCGGGGAGGGGGCGGCCGTCGGAAACACGGCGCCGTCGACCGCGCACGGCAGAAGCACCTCGGGCGGCAGGAGCGCGTCGGGCGGCAGAGGCGCGTCGGGCGGCCGGGGCCGTCGCGGCCAAGGGGGCCGCGGCCCGGAGGCGGGCGGCCGCGGGCGGCGCGGCGGCGGGGGCAGACGTCCCAGGAGACGCGTGCTGCGCTGGTCGGCGACGCTGCTCGCGGTGGTCATAATCGGCGCGGCCGGCGCCGGATACCTCTACCTACAGCACCTGAACGGCAACATACGCAAAGGCGAGCGCAGCAGCGGCGACTCGAAGGCGTTGCAGTCACAGCCGAACGCGGCCGGCCAGAAGCCGGTGAACATCCTGCTGATCGGGTCCGACAGCCGCAACTCCGACGCGGACGTGGCGCTGGGCGGCAGCCGGGCGAACCGCGGCGACCCGCCGCTGGGCGACGTGCAGATGCTCATCCACCTGTCGGCGGACCGCCAGAGCGCCGCCGTGGTGAGCATCCCCCGCGACACCCGCGTCGACATCCCCAAGTGCACCGACCCGAAGACCGGCACGGTCTATCCGCCCACCAACGACATCATCAACGTGTCGCTGGCCCGGGGCGGCGCCGGCTGCACCCTCGCCACCTGGCAGAACCTCACCGGCGTCTTCATCGACCACTGGATGACGATCGACTTCGCGGGCGTGGTGAAGATGGCGGACGCCATCGGCGGCGTCGAGGTCTGCACGAAGCAGAACGTGTGGGACCGCCCGCTGCCCACCGCTTCGGGCGGCTCCGGTCTGAAGCTGAAGGCGGGCACGACCAAGGTGCAGGGCAAGCAGGCCCTGCAGTGGCTGCGCACCCGGCACGCCTGGGGCAGCGACCTGCTGCGCGCCAGGGCTCAGCACATGTACCTGAACTCGATGATCCGCACCCTCAAGAGCCAGAGCGTCTTCACCGACACCGGCCGCCTGATGGACCTGGCCGAGGCGGCCACCCGCTCGCTCCAGGTCTCCGAGGAGATCGGCACCGTCAAGAAGCTCTACGACCTGGCGATGCAGCTCAAGACCGTCCCGACCGACCGCATCACCATGACGACGATGCCCAACGTCCAGGACCCGCGGAACAGCGACCACGTCGTGCCGGACGGCGCCAACGCCCAGAAGATGTGGAAGATGGTCCGCGACGACGTGGCCTTCGACGCCCACGGACGGCCGTCCGCCGGTTCCGGCGCCGACGAGGGCCCGAAGCCCTCCGCCGACCCCGCCGATCCGGCCGACCAGATCGGCGTCGCGGTGCGCAACGGCACCGGGACGTCCGCGCTGGCCCCGGTGCCGCACCGGGCGAGCGCGATCAGCCGGGAACTCGTGGGCAAGGGCTTCGCCAGGGCGTCCGCCGACGCCTCGCAGACGGCCGCCGCCGCCGAGACCGTCGTCCGCTACCCGAGCGCGGAGCTGAAGGCCGACGCCGAGCGGGTGGCCACGGCGCTCGGCATCCCCGCGGGCTCGGTGGAGAAGTCGACCGACGTCACCGGCGTGACGGTGGTCGTGGGCGCGGACTGGCGCACGGGCACGTCCTACCCGAAGCAGCAGGCGCCGAAGGCGGGCGACATCCCGGAGAACTCCGACGCCATCAACGGCGCCGACGCCGGCCAGTGCATGGACGTGTACGCGCCCTACCGCTGGTAGCGCGGCAGCCGTCCGGACGGACCGTTCCCGCCGCGGCCGTCGGGACGGACTGTTCCCGCCGCGGCCGTCCGGACGGACCGGCCCCGCCGCGGCCGTCCGGACGGACCCGCCCTACGCGAAGGGCTCCTCCCGCTGGGGGGAGGAGCCCTTCGGACGTGCGGACGCGCCGCGCGGCGGTCAGCCGGCGGCGACGACCGCCGGCCGCCGCGAGGCGATGACCCGGCGGGCCAGCGACTTCGGGCTGGTGAGGAAGCCCCAGCCCCACGACATGTGCATGGTGGCCAGGGCGAGCGGTATGCGCAGCCGCGCCTGCGGCGGCAGTCCCCGGCCGGCCGGGACCGACCCGGCGACGATCGCCGCCAGGTAGCCGCCCGGCGCCACGAAGCCCCACGGGCTAAGGACCGCGCCCACCGCGATCCCGGCCGCGATGGCGCACACGGCGGCCGGCGGGGCGAGGTAGCGCAGGTTGATCGAGCCCTCGTGGTAGCGGGCGACGACGTGCCGCCAGCGGCCGTAGTCCTTGTACTGCCGGGCCAGCGCCCGCACGGTCGGGCGGGGGCGGTAGGAGACCCGCAACCGCGGCGAGAACCAGATCAGGCCGCCCGCCTCGCGGATGCGGAAGTTCAGCTCCCAGTCCTGGGCGCGGACGAACTCCTCGTTGTAGCCGCCCTGTCGCTCCAGCGCGTCCCGGCGGAAGACCCCGAGGTAGACCGTCTCGGCCGGGCCCGCCTCGCCGCCCGTGTGGAAGGCGGCGTTGCCCACGCCGATCTTCGACGTCATCGCGGCGGCGACGGCGCGCTCCCAGTCGTTCTCGCCCTCGGCGTGCATGACGCCGCCCACGTTCTGCGCGCCGGTCTCCTCCAGCAGCCGTACCGCGGTGGCGATGTAGTCCGGCGAGAGCATCCCGTGGCCGTCGACGCGGACCACCACCGGATGGCGGGACGCCTTGATGGCGGCGTTCAGCGCGGCGGGGGTGCGGCCGGAGGGGTTCGGGACCGTGTGCACGCGCGGGTGGTCGCGGACGAGTGCGGCGGCGATCTCGTCCGTCCGGTCCGCGGACGGCCCCAGGGCGATCACCACCTCCGTCTCGCCGTCGTACTCCTGCGCGAGGATCGCTTCCACGGCTCCGCGCAGATGCCGCTCCTCGTTGAGGACGGGCATGATCACAGATACGGCGGGGAGCCGCACGTCGGGCTTGGCGTTCATCGGTGCTCACGTTACCGCTAACGGGCGACACCGTTGCGCGCCGCGGGGAGCGGTGCACCGGTGCGCAGATCGTATGGCCCTACGGTGCTCACGGTGTCCACCCACGCCATATGCGGAGGTGTCCCCCCATGTCCACCACGCAGCCCCGGTCGCCCCGGGCCGCCGTGCAGTCCCGGTCCGGGCCGCGGCGGCCGGCCCCGCCGCCCCGGCGGACCCGTATGCCGAACGCGCCCGTGCCCCGCCGCAGACCGCGCTGGGCCATGCGGGCGGCGACCACGCTGTCGGTGGTGGTGCTCGCCTCGGCGGGGATCGGCCACGCGGTGGTCTCCAGCCTGGACGCCGGCATCACCCGGATCGACCCCTTCAAGGACATGAAGAACCGGCCGCCGCGGGGCCACGGCATGAACGTGCTGCTGGTCGGCACCGACGGCCGGGACAAGATCACCGAGCAGGAGCGGCGCCAGTACCGGCTGGGCGGCGAGCCCTGCCACTGCACCGACACCATGATGATCGTCCACCTGTCGGAGGACCGGGAGCGGGCCAGTGTGATCAGCCTGCCCCGGGACTCCTACGCCGAGCTGCCCCCGCACGTCGACCAGAACTCCGGCCGGCGGCACGGCCCGCACCCGGTCAAGCTGAACGCGGCCTACGCCGAGGGCGGCCCCAGCCTCACCGTGCGCGTGGTCGAGAACATGACCCGGCTGAAGATCGACCACTATCTGGAGGTGGACTTCACCGCCTTCATGCGCACCGTGGACGTGCTCCACGGCGTACGGATCTGCACCGCCCAGCCGTTGAAGGACTCCTACACCGGCCTGGACCTGGCGGCCGGCACGCACACCCTCGACGGCGGGCAGGCGCTCCAGTACGTGCGCTCCCGGCACGTGGACGGGGCGAGCGACTTCGGCCGGATGAAGCGCCAGCAGCGTTTCCTGGCCGCGCTGATCGCGCGCGCGACCTCCTCCGGGGTGCTGCTGAACCCGATGGAGTTCCGGGACGTCACCCAGGCCGTGCTGGGCTCGGTCCGGGCCGACCAGGGCTTCCACACCGACGAGCTGCTGGACCTGGGGCGGGCGATGCGCTCCTTCTCGCCCTCCTCCTCGGAGTTCGCCACCGTGCCGGTCGCGCAGGCCGACTTCCCCGTCAAGGGGATCGGGTCGACGGTCAAGTGGGACCAGGCCGGGGCGGAGCAGCTCTTCCAGGCGCTGCGCGACGACCGTGCGCTGTCGGCGCGGACACCGTCGGCGCGTACGCCGTCGCCGGGGACGCTCTCGCCGGGCACGCCATCGCCGAGCACGTCATCGCCGGGCACGCCGTCGCCGCGCTCCGCTCCGGCCGCCCCCGTGGAGGTGTCCCCGCGGGACATCCGGGTGCGGGTGGAGAACGGCACCGGCACGGCCGGGCTCGGCCGCCGGGCGAACGCGGCCCTGGCCTCGGCCGGGTTCGTCGCCGCCGTGGCGCCGGTGGACGCCAAGGAGCGGGACGTGCGCCGGACCGTGGTGCTCTACGACCCCCGCTGGGACCGCTCGGCGAGGTCGCTGGCCGCGGCGCTGCCGGGCAGCGAGCTGCGGGCGGCGCCGGGGCAGGGCCCCACGCTCCGGGTGATCGTGGGCCGCGACTACCGCACGGTGCAGGCGGTCCGGTCGGACGAGCCGGGCCAGAACACCGCCCAGGTGGTGCGGGGCGACGAGGTCCAGTGCGGGTGAGTTCCGGCGGGCGGCCGCTTGCGGGGGGCGGCGCCTGCGGGGGCGGCGCTGGCGCCGGGCGACTTAAGGGCCTCCGGGCGACTGAGGGCGTCCGGGTGGATCAGGCGTCTTGCGCCGATCCACTGAGGGCCTATGGACAGGTCAGGGGGGCCTGCGCCGGTCCGCTGAGGGCATCCAGTCGCCCCAGTCGCGCGTCGGGCCGGGCCGGTCCGCTCAGAGTTCGAAGCCGTCCGCCGCCCGCTGCTCCCGCAGCTCCTTGATGGCGCGGCGGCGGGCCAGGCGGTGGGTGCGGCGGATCTGGGCCTCCTGGCTGCGGCGCTCGTCCCGTCCGGTCTCGGGCAGCACCGGCGGCACCAGGCGCGGCTTGCCCTCGGCGTCCACGGCCGTGAAGACCAGGTAGGCGGAACCGACATGGGTGGGCGGGGCGGACTCGTTCCAGCGCTCGGCAAGGACCCGGACGCCCACCTCCATCGAGGTCCGGCCGGTCCAGTTGACCTGGGCCTTCACATGCACCAAGTCGCCGACGCGAACCGGTTCGAGGAACGCCATCTCGTCCATGGAGGCGGTGACGGCGGGACCGCCGCTGTGCCGCCCGGCCACCGCGCCCGCCGCGTCGTCGACCAGCTTCATGATCACCCCGCCGTGCACGGACCCCAGCAGGTTGGTGTCGTTGTGGGTCATGATGTGGCTGAGCGTGGTCCGGGACGCCGAGGTCGGCTTGCCCGGGATGTCGTCGGCGCCGGGCGCCGCGACCGGGGGCTGGTCTGTCATGGCCTCCACCCTAAACGGAGGCGACTTCCCGGCCTTTCCCGGCCTTTTTGTGTCAGCTTCGCAACAGGCAGGCCCTGATTTCCCGACGCCCCTTGTCGGGCGGGCGGGCGGCCCCTGCACACTGGGGCGCATGAATGAATGGCCCGAGGGGGGGTCCGACGGCGACCGCGGACCCCGGTACGGACGTGGCAGCGCCGACGCGCAGCCGGAGGGCGCGCGCGTGATGCGCCAGGTGCGGCGCGGCGGCGGCCCGGCGGCGCCGCCCGCTCGGGGCGGCGGCCCCGGCGGCCAGGGCGCCGCGGCGCCGCCGTACAGCGGAGTCCCCCGGCAGCCGTCCTATGTGGACGGCGGGGCCGACGAGGGCTACGACAGCGGCTACAACACCGGCCAGGTCTACGGCCGGCCGGCGGGCGGCGGTCCCGGCGGGCCGGGCGGCCCCGGCGAGGGCGCCGGGCGCGGCCCGCGGCCCGCGGCGAACTGGGGCCGGCGGATCAAGTGGACGGCGATCACCGTGGTCGTCCTGGTGGCGGCCGCCTCGATAGGCACCTACTTCTGGGCCGACTCCAAGCTGCACCGCGACGTCGACCTGAGCAAGGTCATCGACCGGCCGGCCGGCGGCGAGGGCACGAACTACCTGATCGTCGGATCCGACAGCCGGGACGGGTTGTCCGCCGCGGACAAGAAGAAGCTGCACACCGGCTCCGCCGAGGGCAAGCGCACGGACTCGATGATGATCCTGCACGTCGGCGACAACGGCGACACGCTGGTCTCCCTGCCGCGCGACTCCGACGTGGAGATACCGTCGTACAAGGGCGCCGAGTCGGGCAAGACGTACCCGGGCACGGGGCGGCACACCAAGCTCAATGCCGCGTACGCGGAGGACGGGCCGACGCTGCTGGTGCGCACCGTCGAGTACAACACCGGCCTGCACATCGACCACTACGCGGAGATCGGCTTCGCCGGGTTCGCGGACATCGTGGACGCGGTCGGCGGTGTGCAGATGACCATCGACCAGCCGTTCAAGGACAAGTGGTCGGGCGCCGACTTCAAGGCGGGCCCGCAGACGCTGAACGGCGAGCAGGCGCTGGCCTTCGTCCGCACCCGGCACGCCTTCGCCGCCTCGGACCTCCAGCGCACCAAGAACCAGCAGAAGTTCCTGTCGGCCCTGGCCCACCAGGTGGCCACCCCGTCGACCGTGCTGAACCCGTTCAAGCTCTACCCCACGATGGGCGCGGGCCTGGACTCCCTGGTCGTCGACAAGGACATGAGCCTGTGGGACCTGGCCTCCATGTTCTGGGCGATGAAGGGCGTCAACGGCGGTGACGGCGCCTCCCTGAACATGCCGGTCTCCGGCTCCACGGGCGGCAACCTCGTCTGGGACAAGAGCAAGGTCAAGACGCTGGTGGACGAGCTGAAGAACGACCAGAAGGTGACCGTCTCCGGCAACTGACCGGACGGCGGCGCAGCAGCGGGGGCCTCGCGGCGCGCGACCGCGGGCCCCCGCCCCCGTCTCAGGGGGACGTCACATCCGGGTGCCCGCCATCTTGCGGCACATCTCCGCACAGCGGCGACACGCCTCCGCGCAGCGCGTCATCGTCTGGTCGTCGGGCAGGGACATACACGCCTCGGCGCACATGTCGCAGGCCTTGGCGCACATCGCGCACATCTCGGCCGACAGCGGCGAGCGCCGCATCATCATGTCCGCGCACATGCGGGTCATCTCCGAGCAGTCCATGAGGGCGCGCATGATCTGCATCTGCGCCTGGCCGCCCATCTGGAGGCAGGAGCTCATGGCCTCCTCGCAGACGGTGTGGCAGCTCATGCAGGCGTTGACGCACTCCTGCATCTCCCGGCTCATGGCGGTCATGGATCCGGGCTGGGTGTGGGTCATGGCTTCCTCCAGGGGAACGAGAGGGGAGGGCCGCGGGCAGACCGGCGGCCTCGTGCCCTTCCGTCGTACGCCGCCCGCCCCCCACCCGCCATCCGGCGCAAACCGACACGACCTGGGCCGTTCAGGTGAGCCCGCGCCCCGGCTCCCCGGCACCTCCACATGATCGGCGACAGGGGTCGTGCGGCCTGGCGACCGGTCATGCACAGTGCGCCTGACCGGCCCTCTTCTTCCCTGCTCAGGCAGTCTGGACTGACGCCTAGCGCTTACGGGGCTATGCGACTTCGTGACTAGCCGGTGGACCACCCTTGCCGGACGGGCGTCACGGTTCGTAGTTTGCTCAACACGCAGACCGAAGGGGGTCTCAGTGGAGGAACTGCGGGTGATCGCGGGCGGGCCGTGCGGGAGCGGCGACGACGACAAGTGCGGGAACGGAGACTGCCCCACCGTGTACGCCACCCGGGAACCGGGCATGTTGGCCGTCCAGGGCTACGACGTGACCCACCCGACGCCGGAAGGCGAGTCAGTCGTGCTGATCCCGGAAGACGTCCTCAAGGAGGCTGCGCGTGCCCGCGGATGGCTCTAGCCCCGTTCTGCTGGACGGCGACGAGTGGCAGGCGTGCTTCCGTGAGGTCAAGCGCTCCGCGTTCCGGCTGGAAGTGCACCAGACCTACACCATGCCCGCGGAGGCTAAGGCGGTCCGCGACTTCCTCGCAGGGGCGTCGCTGCCAGAGGGGTTCAACGCGCCATGGCACCAGACGGTGCGCGAGCACACGGCGGCCGGTCGGGCGATGACCCGAGCCAAGATCGTGTGTCGGCCGCTCACGCCGTACAGCCGCTACCTGTTCGAGTGGTGCATCCCCGGAAATGTCGCGGCCGGTGAGGACTACCGCATAGTCGATGTGACAGAGCGGCCGAACCCCGGACTTCCTGAGCAGGATTTCTGGCTTTTCGACGAATCGACCGTGGTTCATCTCAACTACCGTCCCGACGGAACGCAGATCAATCGGGAACTGATCCAGGACCGGGACATCAGTACGTATCTCGCGTGGCGGGATCTCGCGCTAGAAAATGCCGTGCCGTTCAGTGCCTATCGAACCTGAGACGCAAGCACGGGAGCGGAAGGATTTGGCGGAGGCCCTTCGAGGTCTCCGTCGCGCTTCCGGTCTCAGTGGCGAACGTCTGGCGCTGCGCTGCAACATGAGCCAAACGAAGATCAGCCGCATTGAGACCGGCCGCGCTCTGCCAACGGTCATCGACGTCGAGCGCATTCTCAGGGCGCTCGCTGTTCCTGACGAGGTGGCCGGCGAACTTCTTGGACTGGCGCGCCGAGCCAATGTGGCCTACGCGTCCTGGCGGGCTTACGCACGCGTGGGCCTGTATCACAAGCAGGCCGAGCTAAGGTCCCTTGAGTCTTCCTCGCGGGTGATGCGGCACTTCCTCCCAGCGATCCCCACCGGCCTGCTGCACGTGCGCGAGTACGCCTTCGAGACTCTTTCGCCCACGGTGACCGGTGACCCGGCCAGGGACGTCGCACGGGCCGTGCAGGCGCGCATGGACCGTCAGGCCATCCTGGACGACACATCGCGCTCATTCTGGTTCTTGATGACCGAACAGGCCGTCAAGTGGCGACGGGCGAGCAGCGAAGCCATGGCGGCCCAGTGCTCACACATGGCCAAGGTCAACGGGAAACCAAACGTCGAGATCGGGATAGTCCCACAGGGGACGCACGTTCCCGGCACCCCCATGAACATCTTTGTGGTCTACGACGATCTCCTCGTGACCGTCGAGCTGTTCTCCGGTGAAGTCGTGTTGCGTGATCCGCGGGACATAACCCAGCACCTTGACTTGTTCGAACTCTTCTGGTCGCATGCTCTGACCGGTGACGACGCTTCCGCCTTCCTAGAAGAGGCAGCAGACGGCTTTATGCGTCAACGCGACTAGCGCTCCATGCGGGCCCATTGAGGGGTCATCATGGAGTTATGGACAGCGAACGGAAAACCCCGCCGGCGAGGGCGAGCCCGTTGACGGAAGCAGCCCGACCGCACTAGATCGCGAACCGCAGTGAATGTCCGACTGCCCTGTTTCCCTCTCTCATTCGGTCGCCAGAGAGAATGCCGGCTCCCTTTGAACTCCCGCCCGACATGGGCGGCGGCGGTCAGTCATGGCCGTGATCAGTTGAGCAGGAAGGTGCAGAGATGCAGAACGGAATCGACCTTTACGCGCTCGACATCGGCGGGGCCTCCTTCGTGAAGGCGTGCGGGGGAAGCACCCACCCGGACGGCGAGTCGTGCGTGACCCTCGCCCGGATCGGTGACGACGCCTGGGCGCTCGGTGACAGCAAGCGGCCCGACGCGCAGCCGCTGCGATTCACTGCCAAGGAGCTGGGCGCGGTCGGGATCGACCCCGCGCGCTTCGGCCTGAGCGCCTGATCATCAGGTTTCTCAGACCGGCTCCGGTCCGCCCCTGCGCAGGATCGGAGCCGGTTCGTCTTTCGACCGGCACCACGAAACGGGAACGACAGGTGCACCACCACGGCTATTTATGGACCGGTCCGAAAGCGCGTTGCGACCAGGAAGCGCTACGACGGCCCCCGCATCCAGAGCCGCCCCCTGCCGGAAGCAGGCCGGAACTGATTCAGCGGTATCGCGAGGTGGCGGCGGTGTTCCCGACCGTGGACCTGCCGCCCCTGGAAACGGCGTACTGGCTCATCAAGCCTCGTTCCCTCGTTCGTGGCACGTGGGAGGAGGCGAAGGAGGCCGCGTCATGGCTCGGTGAGCGGCTGGTCGAGTACGCGCCTCGGTTCGCGTCGGAGAGGGAACGAGATGCCCCACGCCTGGCTCGGCTGGTGAACGCCGCCGCCGAACGACTGCGCTCGGGTGCTGATTTGTCGTACGGCTTCTACCTGGAACGTCCCTCGTATCTGTCCCTGGCAGTGGTCGGCTGTTCCCCGAATCGCGCGAACGTTGAACTAGCTTGCCCCGTCGCATAGTCGAAGCGACGAAGAAGCCCCGGCCTTGACAGCGGCCGAGGCTTGTTCGGTTGCTAGGGCAGGTTCCTTGCCATCACGATGCGCTGGACCTGGTTCGTGCCCTCGTAGATCTGGGTGCTTTACAGGTCACATCAACCTGACCTGCACGAACACCCCTCCAAGAGGGGTCTTCCTCAGGATTTCCCCATGATCATCTAGGTGCGCGTGCAGGGAGCCCCGCCCATGCGCCACGGGGGATGGACGCACGGACGGGGCCGTCTGGGGGCCGCTCAGGCGGTCAGGGCGGGGTCGAAGTACCCCGGCGTTCGGAACAGGCCCATGAAGGTACCCGGGCCATGTCGTTCATCCAGCCACGTTCCGAGCGTCGTTGCGTCACCGCTGATCATGGCCACGAGAGACCGCACGTGGCACTCGTCCTCCTCTCCGGGGGCGAACTCCTCAAGGAAGTGGCTGTACCGGCGATTGACGCCCGTCTCATAGCCGCTCAGTGCCGCCGCGTACCGGGTCTGTTCTTCGCTGTCCGGCACGTGCGCCACGCGCCCGGCGTCCTCTGTCGTCAGCGTTCCTGTGGCGTCCCGGAACGCGAGCGCGCCGAGGGCGTCTGAGGGTTCCGTCACGCCGAAGCGTTCTGCCGTCTGCCGGGTGAGGGCGCGCGCCTCTCTGTCGCATGCGCCTTCCATGACGATCCCGAGGTTTCGCGTGTGGTGAATTCCCCGCTGGTCGGCAGCCGAATAGGACTGTCCGCTTGTGCGGCGGTAGTTGATTCCGTACTGAGTGCGGACGGGTACCCCGGCCACTTCCACGTATCAAGGGCGCCCCCGTACCCACCGCCGGTCAGTCGCTTGTACTGCTGGCTCCCGGACGTTCGCCCGTCGCGGGGGTCTTCTGTTGGTGCGTCTGCCCACCTAACCGATTCCGCGCATACACGGGGGAGTTGACCAGCGTTGACTACGATGGCGGTCAACAGTCAACGGGAGCTGCACCATGATCGACTTCGGGTCTGAGGTACGGACGGCGCTCAAGGCGCAGGGTAAGAGCCTGCGAGGTGCGGCCAAGGAACTCCATTACGACGTTGCTTATCTGAGTCGGGTACTCAATGGAAAACAAGCTCCGTCTTCCGAGTTGACACAAGCCATTAACGAATATCTCGGCCTGTCCCTGGAAGTAGAGGACAGCAGCACTCACGACGATGAGATGGACGCGTGGGAATTGGCCCGCCGCGCGCAGGCGAGCGATGTGGGCAGTGCCACTCTTGAACGTCTAGAGCGCGCCTTCGACGGTTTGGCAATGGCCTACCCGAAAGCGAAACCAGAAGATTTGCTGAGGCAGGTACGCAAGCACTCTGCTTATGTCGAAAAATTACTTGCCGGCCGCAAGACGCTTTCGCAACATCGTCGGCTGCTGGTCGTCGGGGGATGGTTTTCCTTACTCGGCGCGACAGCCCATATCGACCTCATGCAAGACGACGCCGCTACCGCTCTTCTAGAGACGGCCGCAATGCTTTCCAGGGAGGCCGGGCACCGTGAGATCGAGGCCTGGTGCTATGAGACCGAGGCTTGGCGGGTTCTCACTGACGGGGATTACGTCCAGGCCGTTGACCTCTCCCGAGCCGCACAGGAGACAGCGCCCGCAGGTGGCTCCGCAATCATTCAGGCCACAGCGCAAGAGGGCCGAGCAAGCGCACGGCTGGGCAACGGGAAAGAGACCTACTCGGCCGTTGAACGGGTACAGAGTCTCTCTGCCGCTTTCGACACGCCTGATACACCGGAGCATCATTACCGCTACGACCCCGGAAAGGCTCTGTCCTATACGGCTACGACACTCGCATGGCTCGGGGATTCAGCGGCTGAGCCGTACGCGAGGGAAGTGATTAAGAAACTGAGCCCGAGTGACGATGTGAGCCAGTGGCCTCGGCGCGTCGCTTCCGCGAATATTGATTTGGCTTTGACCCTTCTCAAGGCAGACCGGCTCGACGAAGCATGCGATTCGGTACAGAAAGCCATTCTGTCCGGCAGGGTTGTCCCCTCGAATCATTGGCGTGCCCTGGAAGTCGTCAAGGCCGTTGAAGCTCGAAAACTGCCCGAGAGCGCCGACCTTCGGGAGGCATTCCAGGGTCTCAAGTCGATGGAGAGATAGCGGCGATTCGACATGCTGCCACCTGTCCTCGAGGCTGAGCGGCTGCCGCTTCGCCTTCGGGGAGGTTGCTCCCTCGGCGATGCGGACGGCGTCCTGTATGAACCGATGAACGAGGGTGAGGGCGGCAGACAGCATCTCGGAGGCGTCAGTGGTCGCCTGATCCGCGTACGACGACAGCCCCCGGCGTCACGCCGGGGGCTGTGCTGTCTGTGCAGGTCAGTGGCTGTTCTCGGTCTGGCATCCGCCCAGGATTCCCCCAGCATGACGCCCAGGAACAGGCCCGATCGGGCCGCGACGGGCAGAAGCCGGGGCCCTCCGGTCGTTCCAGGCAGCTTCTGAGCTGCAAAAACCCCGCTAAGGCAGGTTCCTTGCCATCACGATGCGCTGGACCTGGTTCGTGCCCTCGTAGATCTGGGTGATCTTGGCGTCGCGCATCATGCGCTCCACCGGGTAGTCGCGGGTGTAGCCGTAGCCGCCGAGGAGCTGCACGGCGTCCGTGGTGACCTCCATGGCGACGTCGGAGGCGAAGCACTTGGCGGCGGCGCCCTGGTAGGTGAGGTCGGCGTCGACGCGCTCGGAGGCCGCGGCGGCCTGGTAGGTCAGGGCGCGGGCGGCCGAGACCTTCATGGCCATGTCGGCGAGCATGAACTGGATGCCCTGGAAGTCGGCGATCGGCTTGCCGAACTGCTTGCGCTCCTTGACGTAGCCCTTGGCGTAGTCGAGGGCGCCCTGGGCGATGCCGAGGGCCTGGGCGGCGATGGTGATGCGGGTGTGGTCGAGGGTCTTCATCGCGGTGGCGAAGCCGGTGCCCTCGGCGCCGATCATGCGGTCGGCGGGGATGCGCACGTTGTCGAGGTAGACCTCGCGGGTCGGGGAGCCCTTGATGCCGAGCTTCTTCTCCGGGGCGCCGAAGGAGACGCCCGGGTCCGACTTCTCCACGACGAACGCGGAGATGCCCTTGGAGCGCTTCTCGGGGTCGGTGACCGCCATCACCGTGTAGAAGTCGGAGACGCCCGCGTTGGTGATCCAGCGCTTGACGCCGTTGAGCACCCAGTAGTCGCCGTCGCGGACCGCCTTCGTCTTCATGCCCGCGGCGTCGGAGCCGGCGTCCGGCTCGGAGAGGCAGTAGGAGAACATGCCGTGGCCCTTGGCGAGCGGCGCCATGTACTTCTTCTTCAGCTCCTCGGAGCCGGAGAGGATCACCGGGAGCGAGCCCAGCTTGTTCACCGCGGGGATGAGCGAGGAGGACGCGCAGACGCGGGCCACCTCCTCGATCACGATGACCGTCGCCAGCGCGTCCGCGCCTGCGCCGCCGTAGCTCTCGGGCACGTGCACGGCGTGCAGGTCGTTGGCGACCAGGGCCTCGAGGGCCTCCTGGGGGAAGCGGGCCTCCTCGTCGACCACGGCGGCATACGGCGCGATCTTCGCCTCGGCCAGCGAGCGGACGGCGTCGCGGAGCATGTCGTGCTCCTCGGACGGGCGATACAGGTCGAAGTCAGCCGATCCGGCCAAGGTCTCTCACGCTCCATAGACGACCACTGATAATGCTAATTACCGTTAAGTAACTCGAATTTTAGGGGCCCCGCCCACGCGAGCGGTACGTGAGCTTCGCGACAAGGAGGGGCCTCGCCCGGCGTCGGGCCCGCGCACACCCCCGATATGCTCGGGCACCGCATCGCCATCATCCCTCCTGGAGCACCCATGAGCCTGAAGATCACCGTGATCGGCACCGGCTATCTCGGCGCGACGCACGCCGCGGCCATGGCCGAGCTGGGCTTCGAGGTGCTGGGGCTCGACGTGGTCCCCGAGAAGATCGAGATGCTCCAGCGGGGCGAGGTCCCGATGTACGAGCCCGGTCTGGAGGATCTGCTGCGCCGGCATGTGGCGGGCCTGGAGGGCTCCACCGGCCGGCTGCGCTTCACCCGGGACTGGGCCGAGGTCGGCGCCTTCGGCGACGTCCACTTCCTCTGCGTGAACACGCCGCAGAGGCACGGCGAGTACGCCTGCGACATGTCCTACGTGGACTCCGCCGTCGCCTCGCTCGCCCCGCATCTGACCCGTTCCGCGCTCGTCGTCGGCAAGTCGACGGTGCCGGTCGGCTCGGCGGACCGGCTGGCCCGCGTCATAGCGGCCGCCGCCCCGGCCGGTGAGGACGCCGAGCTGGCCTGGAACCCGGAGTTCCTGCGGGAGGGCTTCGCCGTCCAGGACACGCTGCACCCGGACCGCATCGTGGTCGGCGTGCGCAGCGAGCGGGCGGAGAAGCTGCTGCGCGAGGTGTACGCCACGCCCGTCGGCGAGGGCTCGCCGTTCGTCGTCACGGACTTCCCGACCGCCGAGCTGGTGAAGACCTCGGCGAACTCCTTCCTGGCCACCAAGATCTCCTTCATCAACGCCATGGCGGAGGTGTGCGAGGCGGCGGGCGGCGACGTGGCAAAGCTGGCCGAGGCGATCGGGTACGACGACCGGATCGGCCCCAAGTTCCTGCGGGCTGGCATCGGCTTCGGCGGGGGCTGCCTGCCCAAGGACATCCGGGCGTTCATGGCGCGCGCCGGCGAGCTGGGCGCGGACCAGGCGCTGACCTTCCTGCGCGAGATCGACTCCATCAACATGCGCCAGCGCGGGCAGATGGTGGAGCTGACCCGGCAGGCGCTGGGCGGCGGCTCGTTCCTGGGCAGGCGGGTGGCGGTGCTCGGCGCCACGTTCAAGCCCGACTCCGACGACGTGCGGGACTCCCCCGCGCTCAACGTCGCCGGGCAGATCCACCTCCAGGGCGGACAGGTGACCGTCTACGACCCCAAGGGCATGGACAACGCCCGCCGGGTCTTCCCCACGCTCGGCTACGCCGCCTCCGCGCTGGAGGCGGCGCGGGGCGCGGACGTGGTGCTGCACCTGACCGAGTGGCGGGAGTTCCGCGAGCTGGACCCGGCCGCGCTCGGCGAGGTCGCGGCGGCGCGGCTCGTGCTGGACGGGCGCAACGCGCTCGACGCGGAGGTGTGGCGGCAGGCCGGATGGACCTACCGGGCAATGGGCCGCCCCACGGCGTGACGGCGCCTCGGCGCGGGCGCTCTCGCGGACAGCGCGGACCGGGGCGGCCGCTCACCTGGGCGCTGGGCGCTCGCGCATCGGCATGGGCGCTCACGTAAGCGCGCTGCACAGGCGCTCGCACAGCCACTGCGCGGGCGCTCGCACAGCCACTGCGCGGGCGCTCGCACAGCTACTGCGCGGGCGCGCCCACATAGGCACTGCGCGGGCGCTCACGTCAGCGCGCTGCGCGGGCCCCCGCGTCAGCGCTGCACGCTCGCTCCCGCAAGCGCCGTGCGAGCAAGCGCCGTGCGAGCAAGCACCGTGCGAGCAAGCGCCGGTTCGGCCGAGGCTCAGTCGGCCGAACCGGCGCTCGCCCGCATTCTGCACCACCGCGCGGCGCGGCGACCGCCGGTCCCCTTTCCGGCCGGCGATCTCGCGGCATACAGTGCCTCCGCCTGCGAGCGGCGCCTCCTCGCGCGCCGCTCAGTCGCCGTCACGCCTGTGGGAGGAAGTCATGGCCATCGCCGAGCTGGGCCCCGTCGTCCTGGACTGCCCCGATCCGCGCGCACTCGCCGCCTTCTACGCCGAGGTGCTCGGCGGGACGGCGGAGGAGGACGAGGGAGACGAAGGGGACGGCGACTGGATCGACCTGAAGACGCCGGACGGCGTCGCGCTGGCGTTCCAGGCGGCCCCCAGCTACGTGCCGCCGCGGTGGCCGGGCGACGACGGCGCGCAGCAGTTCCACCTCGACCTGAACGTGCCGGACCTGGACGCGGCCGAGGAGGCGGTGCTCGCGCTTGGGGCGAAGCCGCTGGACACGGCGGACCGCACGCGCGACTTCCGGGTGTACGCCGATCCGGCAGGGCATCCGTTCTGCCTCTGCCGGATCAAGCGCCCGTAGCGTCCCCGCGGCGGCCGCGCCGTCAGCCGTCCAGATCCTCGATCGTCGCGTGGGACGGGCCCCGGGCGGCCTGCTGCTCGCGGGCCACGTCCTCCGCGGCGCCCAGCACCCGTACCGCGTTCTGCCAGGTCAGCTTGGCCAGGTCGGACTTCGACCAGCCGCGGTCCAGCAGCTCGGCGATCAGGCGGGGGTAGCCGGAGACGTCGTCGAGGCCCTCGGGGGTGAAGGGCGTGCCGTCGTAGTCGCCGCCGACGCCGACGTGGTCGATCCCGGCGACCTCGCGCAGGTGGTCCAGGTGGTCGGCGACCGTGGACACCGTGGCGATCGGCCGCGGGCGCGCCTCCTCGAAGGCGCGGTGGATCTTCATCGCGTCGGCGGAGGCGTCCAGGTGGTGCAGGCCGTGCGCGCGCATGTTCTCGTCGGCGGCGGCCGTCCAGTCGACGGCGGCCTGGAGGACGAACTTCGGCACGAACGTCGCCATGGCCACGCCGCCGTTGCCCGGGAGGCGTTCGAGCACGTCGTCCGGGACGTTGCGCGGGTGGTCGCACAGGGCGCGCGCGGAGGAGTGCGAGAAGATCACCGGGGCCGCCGAGGCGTCCAGCGCGTCCCGCATGGTCGTCGCGGCCACGTGCGAGAGGTCGACCAGCATGCCCAGGCGGTTCATCTCGCGGACCACCTCGCGGCCGAAGGCCGACAGGCCGCCCACGGCGGGCTCGTCGGTGGCCGAGTCCGCCCAGGGCACGTTGTAGTTGTGGGTGAGGGTCAGGTAGCGCACCCCGAGCGCGTGCAGGGAGCGCAGGACGCCCAGCGAGTTCGCGATGGAGTGACCGCCCTCCGCGCCCATCAGCGAGGCGATGCGGCCCTCGCGGCGCGCCGCCTCCATGTCGCCCGCGGTCAGCGCCGGGGCCAGGTCCCGCGGGTGGCGGGCGAGCAGCCGCCGTACGCAGTCGATCTGCTCCAGCGTCGCCGGGACCGGGTCGGGCAGGTCCGCGCGGATGTACACCGACCAGTACTGCGCGCCGACGCCGCCCTCGCGCAGCCGGGGCAGGTCGGTGTGCAGCCGACCCCTCTGGGACGTGGCGAGGTCACGGGCGCCGAGGTCGTAGGCGACCTGCTCGCGCAGCGCCCAGGGCAGGTCGTTGTGGCCGTCGACGACCGGGAACTCGCGCAGCAGCTCACGGGCCGCGTCCAGGGAGGGGGAGGTCACCGGCGTCACTTCCCCGTGCCGAAGCCGAAGCCGGCCGCGCCCTCGACCTTGGCGCGCAGCCGCTTGCCCTTCTCGGCGGCCTGGTCGTTCAGGTCCTGCTGGAACTCGCTCATACGACCGCGCAGGTCCTCGTCGTGGGCGGCGAGGATCCGGACGGCCAGCAGGCCCGCGTTGCGCGCGCCGCCCACCGAGACGGTCGCGACCGGCACGCCGGCCGGCATCTGCACGATGGACAGCAGGGAGTCCATCCCGTCGAGGTGCTTGAGCGGGACGGGGACGCCGATCACCGGCAGCGGGGTGACCGAGGCGAGCATGCCGGGCAGGTGGGCGGCGCCGCCCGCGCCCGCGATGATCGCCTTCAGGCCGCGCTCGGCCGCGCGCTCGCCGTAGGAGATCATCTCGCGCGGCATCCGGTGCGCGGAGACGACGTCCACCTCGTAGGGGATCTCGAACTCGTCCAGCGCCTTGGCGGCGGCCTCCATGACGGGCCAGTCGGAGTCCGACCCCATGACGATGCCGATGACCGGGCTCATTCGGTGATCGTGCCTTTCAGGTAGCCGGCTGCGTGACGAGCGCGCTCCAGCACGTCGTCCAGGTCGTCGCCGTAGGTGTTGACGTGTCCGACCTTGCGGCCGGGCTTCACGTCCTTGCCGTACATGTGGATCTTGAGCTGCGGGTCGCGGGCCATGCAGTGCAGGTACGCGCCGTACATGTCGGGGTAGTCGCCGCCGAGCACGTTCACCATGACCGTCCACGGGGCGCGTGAGCGCGGGTCGCCCAGCGGCAGGTCGAGGACCGCGCGGACGTGGTTGGCGAACTGCGAGGTGACCGCGCCGTCCATCGACCAGTGGCCGGAGTTGTGCGGCCGCATCGCAAGTTCGTTGACGAGGATCCGGCCGTCGCGGGTCTGGAACAGCTCGACGGCGAGGTGGCCGACGACGCCCAGTTCCTTGGCGATGCGCAGCGCCGTCTCCTCGGCCTCGAGGGCCAGGGCCTCGTCGAGGCCGGGCGCGGGGGCGATCACGGTGTCGCAGACGCCGGCGACCTGCCGCGACTCCACCACCGGGTAGGCGACGGCCTGTCCGTGCGGCGAGCGCACGACGTTCGCGGCCAGCTCACGGACGAAGTCGACCTTTTCCTCGGCCAGCACCGGGACGCCGGCGCGGAACGGCTCGGCGGCCTCCTCGGCGGAGTCGACGACCCACACGCCCTTGCCGTCGTAGCCGCCGCGCACCGTCTTCAGCACGACGGGGAAGCCGTCGCCCTCGGCGGCGAAGGCGGCCACGTCCTCGGGTCCGGAGACGATCCGGTGCCGCGGGCACGGCACGCCGATCGCCTCCAGCTTCGCGCGCATCACCCCTTTGTCCTGGGCGTGCACGAGCGCGTCGGGGCCGGGGCGCACGGCGACGCCGTCCGCCTCCAGGGCCCGCAGGTGCTCGGTGGGGACGTGCTCGTGATCGAAGGTGATCACGTCGCAGCCCCGCGCGAAAGCGCGCAGCGTCTCCAGGTCGCGGTAGTCGCCGACGACGACGTCGCCCACCACCTGCGCCGCGGAGTCCTGAGAAGTGTCACTGAGGAGCTTGAACTTGATGCCGAGCGGGATGCCCGCCTCGTGTGTCATACGAGCGAGCTGGCCACCGCCGACCATGCCGACTACCGGAAACGTCACACCCCCAGGGTATCGGCCACGCGAGGAAGGCTGGATTCCGCCGTCGCCTTCGGCTCTTTCGGACTCTTTCCGACGGGTTTCGCGACGCGTGGCCGGTCCACGGGCGCGCGGCCGGGCCGCTGGTTAGCATGGCGGGGTTGACGACACCGACCCGGACGGGGGCCTGCACGACCATGGAACACGGTTCCTCGGGGCGCCGATCGGCGCCCCCGGCCCCCCAGGGCACGCTGGCGCGGCGTGCCGGCCGGGTATGGCGCGAGGCCGCCAAGTTCGGCGCGGTGGGCGGGGCGGGGCTCCTGGTCAACCTGCTCGTCTTCAACCTGGTGCGGCACGTCACCGATCTCCAGGTGGTGCGGGCGAGCGTCATCGCCACGATCGTCTCGATCGTCTTCAACTACGTCGGGTTCCGCTACTTCACCTACCGGGACCGCGACAAGAGCGGCCGCACCCGGGAACTCGGGCTGTTCCTGCTGTTCAGCGTGATCGGCCTGGTGATCGAGAACGGCGTGCTGTACCTGGCCACCTACGGCTTCCGCTGGGACAGCCCGCTGCAGAGCAACGTCTTCAAGTTCCTCGGCATCGGCATCGCGACCCTGTTCCGCTTCTGGTCCTACCGCACCTGGGTCTTCCGCACCGCCCCCCGCCCCGAGACCGTGACCGGCGCGGAGGCCCTCCTGCGCGCGCAGGCGACGAAGAGCCCGCGGCCGAAGGTCTCCCGCTGAGCTGAGCCGTGCGTACCGGGCGCGTCCGGGGCTTGGTCACCGCCCAGTCACCGCACGGTCGGCTCACCGCACGGCCGGCTCACCGCACGGCCGGCTCACCGCACGGCCGGCTCACCGCACCGTCGGCTCGGCGTCCGACGGCTTCTTCGGCGGCGTACGGGACAGGAACAGGCCGAACACCGGCGGCTGGGACTGAAGCAGCTCCAGGCGGCCGCCGTCGGCTTCCGCCAGGTCGCGGGCGACCGCGAGGCCGATCCCCGTCGAGTTGCGCCCGCTGATGGTGCGCTCGAAGATCCGGGCGCCCAGGTCGGCGGGGACGCCAGGACCCTCGTCGGTGACCTCCACGACCGCCTGGTTGCCGGTCACGCGGGTGCGCAGCGCCACGGTGCCGCCGCCGTGCATCAGGGAGTTCTCGATCAGCGCGGCCAGCACCTGCGCGACCGCGCCCGGCGTCCCCACGGCCTGGAGATGCCGCTTCCCGGAGCAGACGATGGCGCGTCCGGCGCTGCGGTAGGCGGGGCGCCACTCGGCGATCTGCTGCTCGATGACCTCGTCCAGGTCGAAGGAGACCGCGGAGCCGGTGCGCGGGTCGCGGGCGTTGGTCAGCAGGCGCTCCACCACGTCAGTGAGCCGCTCCACCTGGGTGAGCGCGACGTTCGCCTCCTCCTTCACCGTGTCCAGGTCGTCGGTCAGGGTGATCTCCTCCAGCCGCATGGACAGCGCGGTCAGCGGCGTGCGGAGCTGGTGGGAGGCGTCCGCGGCCAGCCGGCGCTCGGCGGTCAGCATGCGGCCGATGCGCTCGGCGGAGGAGTCCAGCACGTCGGCGACCCGGTCCAGCTCGGGGACGCCGTAGCGCTTGTGGCGGGGGCGCGGATCGCCGGAGCCGAGGCGTTCGGCGGTCTCGGCCAGGTCGGTGAGCGGGGACGCCAGCCGGCTGGCCTGGCGGATCGCGAGCAGCACCGCCGCCACCACCGCCAGCAGCGCCACCAGGCCGATGATCAGCAGGGTGCGGCCGACCTCGCGGGTCACCGAGGACCGGGACTCCTCCATCCGGACCGTCTCGCCCTGCTCGCCGCGGGCGGTGGAGTGGATGACGTCGCCGGCCGGCTCGGCGCCGACCGCGATGGGCGCCCGGCCGGGGATGCCGATCACCGCGTACTGCCCCGGCGCCACCTGTTCCTTCAGGATCTCCGCGTCGACGTCCTCCGCGCCGAGCAGCCGGCTGTCGACGATGCTGGCCAGCCGCAGCGCCTCGGAGTCCACCCGCTCCTGGGCGCTGTTGCTGATCGTGCGGGTCTCCACGATCACCAGCGAGACGCCGAAGACGGCGATCACCACGAGCACCACGGCGAGCGTGGACTGGATCAGTCGGCGGCGCATGACCTCTTACGTTCGGCTCTCTTCGCGACCGGCCTGCGGACGGCCGGGGCGGGGGCGGACGGTCGGGCGCCCGGCGGGCGGCTCGCTCAGCTCTTCTCGAACCGGAAGCCGACGCCGCGCACGGTGGCGATGTAGCGGGGGTTCGCCGCGTCGTCGCCGAGCTTCTTGCGCAGCCAGGAGATGTGCATGTCGAGGGTCTTGGTCGACGACCACCAGGTGGTGTCCCAGACCTCGCGCATCAACTGGTCCCGGGTGACGACCCGGCCGGCGTCCCGTACGAGCACCCGCAGCAGGTCGAACTCCTTGGCGGTGAGCTGAAGCTCCTCGTCGCCCATCCAGGCCCGGTGGGACTCCACGTCGATGCGCACGCCGTGCGTGGCGGGCGGCTGCTGCGGCTCGGCGGCGCCGCGGCGCAGCAGGGCCCGGACCCGGGCGAGGAGTTCGGCGAGCCGGAACGGCTTGGTGACGTAGTCGTCGGCGCCCGCGTCCAGGCCGACCACGGTGTCCACCTCGTCGGCGCGCGCGGTCAGGATCAGAATGGGCACGGCGTGCCCGTCGGAGCGCAGCCGGCGGGCGACCTCCAGGCCGTCGATGCCCGGCAGACCGAGGTCCAGCACGACCAGGTCGACGCCCCCCTGCATTCCGGCGTCGAGTGCGGTGGGTCCGTCCTCACGGACCTCGACCTCGTAGCCCTCCCGGCGCAGTGCGCGGGCCAGCGGCTCCGAGATGGACGCGTCGTCCTCGGCGAGCAGTACTCGGGTCATGAGGTGATGGTAGTCCGCCGCCGCCAGGGGCAGGGGCGGTGCTGCGGTGTGATCGTCCGTCGCCGCTCTTACCTTCCGGCCGGGCGCCGCCCGCCGTCCGGCCGGGCCGCGGCCGCCGCCCAGTCTCTCCCGCGGGCCGCCCGGTCCGCGCCGGCGCTCCGCGGATGTCATCCTTTACTACACCCGCCAAAGCACCCGCGCGGTTCCCTCACCTGCTGTGATCCCCCTCTCAACGCCTTCCATATCAGGCGGTGTCCTGCCGTATGGTGATCTGAACGCCTGTAGTGCACAGCGGACCTTCAGCGCGCGTCTGACGCAGAAGGTCCCCTTTTGTGTACGCGGGCCGGTCCGCACCGGCTCGCAGAGGAATGACCTAGGGCCGGGCCTCAGCGGACGCATCGACGCGTCGTGAGGCGTGGATCCCGGTGGCCGCCGTCCGCCGCTCCGTGACCCGGGGCGGAATCCCCCCAGGCGTGGGGTGGGCGAGCGTCCCCGGCGCCGGCCGCTCCACCGGGCGCGTATCCGCGCGACGCGACGCGTCCCGACCAGCAAGGAACCACCATGGCGTCCAGCCTGACGAAGGACTCGGCTCAACCGGGCACCCCCGGCTCCGAGAAGACCTTCTTCGGCCACCCCCGCGGACTGGCCACCCTCTTCATGACCGAGATGTGGGAGCGCTTCTCCTACTACGGCATGAAGGCACTGCTCCCGCTGTACCTGGTGGCGCCGGGCGGCCTGCACATGAACGCGGCCGCCGCGACCGCGATCTACTCGGTCTACCTGTCCCTCGTGTACCTGCTCGCCCTGCCGGGCGGCTGGTTCGCCGACCGGGTGCTCGGCCCCCGCAAGACCGTCGCCGTGGCCGGCTCGGTCATCGTGCTCGGCCACCTGACGCTGGCCCTGCCGTGGTCCGGCAGCTTCTTCGCGGGCCTCGGCCTGGTCGCCGTCGGCTCCGGTCTGCTCAAGGCCAACATCTCCACCATGGTCGGCCACCTGTACAAGGGCGTCGACGACCCGCGCCGTGACGGCGGCTTCACGATCTTCTACATCGGGATCAACCTGGGCGCCTTCATCGCCCCGCTGGTCATCGGCACGGTCGGCGAGAGCGTCAACTGGCACATCGGGTTCGCCATCGCCGCGTTCGGCATGGCCCTGGGCCTGGCCCAGTTCCTGCTCGGCTCGCGCCACCTGGACGCCGAATCCAGCGTCGTCCCGACGCCGCTGTCCGCCCAGGAGAAGACGCGCGTGCTGCGCAAGTCGGCCCTGTGGGCGGTCGTCGCGGCGGTCTTCTACGCCGTCGTCGGCTTCTCCGGCCACTACACCCTGAACTGGCTGCTGATCCCGATCACCGTGGCCGGCCTGCTCATCCCCGTCATGGTCATCGTCCGCATCAAGCGGGACAAGGACCTGGACCGCACCGAGCAGTCCAAGATGACGGCGTACATCTGGTTCTTCGTGGCCGCCGCCGTGTTCTGGATGATCTACGACCAGGGCGGCTCGACCATGTCGCTGTTCGCCGACGAGTCGGCGAAGAACAGCGTCTTCGGCTGGGCGTTCCCGGTCTCCTGGTACCAGTCGGTCAACCCGATCATGATCATGGCGCTCGCGCCGGTCTTCGCCTGGATGTGGCTGGCCCTCGCCCGGCGCGGCAAGGAGCCGAGCACCGCGGTGAAGTTCGCGATGGGCCTGGTGCTGATCGGCGCGTCCTTCTTCCTCTTCCTGGCCCCGCTGGCCATCGCCGACGGCGGTCACAAGGCGGCCGCGCTGTGGCTGGTGGCGATCTACTTCGTGCAGACCGTCGGCGAGCTGACGCTCTCGCCGGTCGGCCTGTCGATCACCACGAAGATGGCGCCCGTGAAGTACGCCTCGCAGATGATGGGCGTCTGGTTCCTGGCGGTCACCGCCGGCGACGCGACCACCGGTCTGCTGTCCATCGCCGGCGTCGACCTGAACAAGACGGGCATCGTCGCCCTGGAGGCGTTCGTCGCCGTCGCCGCCGGCGCGGCGGTGTGGATGTACCGCAAGAAGGTCAGGGAGCTGATGGGAGACGTGCACTGACCCGCACGTCTTCGCCGCCTCTCGGCACGTACTAGCTGGTCTCACGGAGGGCCGCCGCACCCACTTGGGGGCGGGGGCCCTTCGGGGTTTTCGGGGGTGCTGCCTGCGGGGGCGCGGGGCGCCCTAGGGGTGCGGTGGGGGCGCGGGGCGCCGTAGAGGTGCGGCGGGGCGCCTGGGCGCCGTACGGGGGCGACGGGGCGCCATGGGTGTGCGGCCGGGGCGCTGGGCGCCGTTGGGGCGAGCAGACCTCGCTGGGGGCGAGCGGAGGGCAGGCGCCCACACAGGCGGGCGCCCACGCGCGCAGTCGCCCACGCGGTGCGCGCCCGGTTCCGCTACGCGGGGACGCCCAGCTCCGCCCACACCGTCTTGCCCGCCACGCCGGGGGTGCGCACGACGCCCCAGTCGAGGCAGAGGCGCTGCACGATGAACATGCCGTGGCCGCCGGGGCGGCCGGCCCGGTGCGGGGTGCGCGGGGACGGCTGGCCGGCGCCCCGGTCGGAGACCTCGACGCGGATCACCTTGCGGTCGCAGGCGATCTCCAGCAGATCCGGGCCCTCGGCGTGCAGGCAGGCGTTCGTCACCAGCTCGGAGACGACGAGGAGGACGTCCTCCGCGGCGGCCCGCCGGTCGGCGCCCTCGGCGGGCAGCCAGCCCCAGGCGTACAGCGCCTGCCGGGCGAAGTCCCGGGCGAGCGGCACGACGCCGCTCTCGCCGTCGAAGCTCAGCCTGCGGACCTGACGGCCCTCAGACGGCGCCGCCGCAGGCACGGCCGCCGCCACTCCGGCGGACGTCCCGTCCACCGGCGCGCCCTCCTCGGACACTCCGGAAGCGCCGCAGGGCTCGTGGCCGCGGTCGCCCGGCGAGTAAGGCCGGGTGGTGCTCATCAGCGCTTCACCTCACCGATTCACCAGTTCACGATTCACATCAAAAGTCACTGCACACGTCACTGCTCGCCTGTACACGCAGGAGCATCGCCGGGTTCCCGTCGCGTCGCCGGTCGATCCGTTCACAGGAAGACTCCTGCCCGACCGATCCGGTGGGACACCCCCGTTTTCCGGCCCATGGGGCAGAGCGCCCGCAGCGGTCCGACCGCAGGTCCGCACGCGCAGCGGACCGCGCGCGGAGCACGGAGGAACGGAAGGGGGGCGACCAGGGGAGACACGACGGCCTGGAGGCGGCTCAGCCGGTCCCGTCGGCCAGCGCGTCCTCAAGCGTGTCGTGCACGCTGAAGACGGCGTCCGCCCCTGTGATCTCGAACACGCGCGCCACCACAGGCAGCATTCCGGCGAGGTGCACGCCTCCCCCGGCGGCCTCCGCCTTCAGGCGCGCGCCCAGCAGGACGTTCAGCCCCGTGGAGTCGCAGAACTCCAGGCGCGAACAGTCCACGACGAGGCGCGAGCGCCCCTTGTCGAGGCACTCGTCAAGCGGCTCGCGCAGCAGGTCGGCCGTGTGATGGTCCAGCTCACCCGCCGGTGTCACGACGGCACTGGGCCCCTCTTGCCGAACCTCCACCAGAAGCCGGCCCGACTGTGCGCTGCCGACCGTCCCGCGGTCCATGCCGTCTCTCTCTCCCGGGTGTCTCGACTGCTGACTGACGCCCTCGAACACTACGCCCTCCCTCACCCCTCCGACACCCGAACAACCGCACAGAAACGGACATATGACGACAGAACGCACTTGCGGTCGTGTTGGGAAAGCGGGTAGGGCTAATAGGTACACGCACCCGACACGGCTGGCTTCGGAGGCGCCGCACACCGCAGTGCACGACCTGGCTTCGGCAGCCGTATGCCGAGAACGATGGAGGACATCATGTCACCCCGGCTCGACGCCTCGCATACCCGGACGGCGACGTCGACATCCCCTCCGGCCCCTCGGGACCCGAGCGGGCGTCCCGGCCTCGGCGGCGCCGCGCGCGCCGAGCGCGCCGCGCGGCCCGATGTGGCAGACGCTCTGGCGGGGCTCCCGGACATCCCTCCCTACGACGAGGTGGCCCCCGACGACGCGCGGGCGCTGTCCAAGACCCTCTTCGAGCGGCTGGAGACCCTTGAGGAAGGCACCCACGAGCACGCGTACGTCCGCAACACCCTCGTCGAGCTGAACCTCGCCCTGGTCAAGTTCGCCGCCTCCCGCTTCCGCTCCCGCAGCGAGCCGATGGAGGACATCATCCAGGTCGGCACCATCGGCCTGATCAAGGCCATCGACCGCTTCGAGCTGTCCCGCGGCGTGGAGTTCCCCACCTTCGCGATGCCGACCATCATCGGCGAGGTCAAGCGCTTCTTCCGCGACACCTCCTGGTCCGTGCGGGTGCCGCGGCGCCTCCAGGAACTGCGGCTGGACCTGGCCAAGGCCGGCGACGAGCTGGCGCAGCGGCTGGACCGCGCGCCGACCGTGGCGGAGCTGGCCGAGCGCCTCGGGCTGACGAACGACGAGGTGGTCGAGGGCATGGCGGCGTCCAACGCCTACACCGCCTCCTCGCTGGACGCCCAGCCCGAGGAGGACGACTCCGAGGGCGCGCTGGCGGACCGCATCGGCTACGAGGACCACGGTCTCGAGGGCATCGAGTTCGTCGAGTCGCTGAAGCCGCTGATCGCCGGGCTCCCCTCCCGCGAGCGCACGATCCTCTCCCTGCGGTTCGTGGCCAACATGACCCAGTCGGAGATCGGCGAGGAGCTGGGCATCTCGCAGATGCACGTCTCCCGTCTCCTGTCGCGCACGCTGGTCCGGCTGCGCAAGGGGCTCACCCTGGAGGAATGAGGCGCGGGGCACCGCGTCGGCGCCGGGCGCGTACCGGGCGCGCCGGATCCCAGGCTCGCCGGGTCCCGGGCGTCGGGCCCGGGTAGGCCGGTGCCGGACGTCGGGTGCACCGGGGGCTGGGCATCGGGCGTGCCCGGTGTCGGGTGCCGGGCGCGCCGGATCCCGGGCTTCGGGCGTCGGGCGTGCCGGATCCCGGGCCCGCCGGGCCCCGGGTGGGCCGGGTGCCAGGTGCCGAGCCCCGGGCGCGCCGGATCCCGGGCCGCGTGCCGGGCGTCGGGCCCCGGGCGTCAGGCCCCAGGCGTGCCGGGTAGGCCGGCTGCCGGGGGTCGGATGCACCGAGGGCTGGGCTTCGGGCGTGCCGCGTGCCGGGCCTGGCGTGCCGGGGGCCTGGCGTGCCGGGCCTCGGCTCAGACCTCGCGTACGCCGCGCCGCCAGACCGCGCTGACCAGGGGCACGCCGGGCCGGTAGGCGAGGTGGACGTGGCTGGGGGCGTCCAGCAGGATCAGGTCGGCGCGGGCGCCGGGCGCGAGACGTCCCACGTCTGTACGGCGCAGCGCCGCGGCCCCGCCCGCGGTGGCCGACCAGACCGCCTCGTCCGGCGTCATCCCCATGTCGCGCACGGCGAGCGCGACGCAGAACGGCAGCGACGACGTGAACGACGAGCCGGGGTTGCAGTCGGTGGACAGGGCGACCGTGGCGCCGGCGTCCAGGAGGCGGCGGGCGTCCGGCCAGGCGGCCCGGGTGGAGAACTCGGCGCCGGGCAGCAGCGTGGCGACCGTGTCGCTGTGCGCAAGGGCGTCGACGTCCGCGTCCGTGAGGTGGGTGCAGTGGTCGGCGCTGGCCGCGTCCAGTTCGACGGCGAGCTGCACGCCGGGGCCGTGGGAGAGCTGGTTGGCGTGGATGCGCGGGTGCAGGCCGCGCGCCTTGCCCGCGGTGAGGATCGCGCGGGCCTGGTCGCCGTCGAAGGCGCCCTTCTCGCAGAAGACGTCGATCCAGCGGGCGTACGGGGCGCAGGCGTCCAGCATCTCCCCGGTGACCAGGTCCACGTACGCGGCCGGGTCCTCGGCGTGCTCGGGGGCGACGATGTGGGCGCCGAGATAGGTGACCTCGTCGGTGTGCGCGGCGGCGATGCGCAGCGCGCGGGCCTCGTCGGCGACGGTCAGGCCGTAGCCGGACTTGGTCTCGAACGTGGTGGTGCCCTGGCGCAGCGCCTCGGCGAGGTAACGGGTGAGGGTGGCCTCCAGTTCCGCGTCGGCGGCGGCGCGGGTGGCGGCCACCGTGGTGCGGATGCCGCCGGCGCTGTAGGCGCGGCCGGACATGCGGGCGTTGAACTCCTCGGTGCGGTCGCCCGCGAAGACGAGGTGCGAGTGGGAGTCCACGAACCCCGGGAGCACCGCCCGGCCGCCCGCGTCGACCCGGTTGTCAGTGGCGGGTGCTTTGCTTGTCTCACCGGTCCACACGACGTGGTCGCCGTCGATGACGACGGCCGCGTCCCGGACCAGACCGAGCGGAGATCCGTCGCCGAGGGAGGGGTCGTTGGTGACCAGCGTGGCGATGTTGCTGATGACTGTGCTGCTCATGGCGTCCTCGGAGATGGCGTGGGTGGTCGGCCGGGCGGTGCGGGAGGTCAGCCGCGCAGGTCCGCGACGGCGTCCGCAAGCGCCGCCGGCACGTCCGGTACGAGGGTGTGGGCGCCGTCGCGGACGATGTGGCGCCCGCCCACGACCGTATGGCGCACGTCCGCCGCGGTGGCGGCGAATACGGCGGTCTCCGCGGCCAGTCGCGGCCGTGTGCCCGCCGTCCTGACCGAGTCCAGGGCGACGGTCGTGAAGTCGGCGAGCGCCCCCGGCGCGAGGCGGCCCGCGTCGTCCCAGCCCAGGGCCCGGTGGCCGTCCTCGGACGCGGCGCGCAGCAGGGCCGCGGCCGTCCAGTGGCCGCGGGTGCGGGTGCGCAGCCGCTCGTTCAGCTCCATGGCGCGGGCCTCTTCGAGGAGGTCGATGACCGCGTGGCTGTCGGAGCCGAGGCTGAGCGGGGAGCCGGCGCGCTGGAGCGCGACGGCGGGCCCGATGCCGTCGGCGAGGTCCCGCTCGGTGGTCGGGCACATGCAGGTCCCGGCGCCCGCGCCGCCCAGCAGGGCGACGTCCTCCTCGGTGAGGTGGGTGTTGTGCACGCCGGTGGTGCGCGGGCCGAGGACGCCGTGGTCGGCGAGCAGCCGGGTGGGGGTGCACCCGTGGGCCTGGAGGCAGGCGTCGTTCTCGGCGGTCTGCTCCGACAGGTGCACGTGCAGCGGGGCCCGCCGCTCCCGCGCCCACCGCGCGACGGTGGCCAGCTCGTCCGCGGGCACGGCCCGCACCGAGTGCACGGCCGCCCCGATCCGTGCGTGATCCCGTTCCTTGAGAAGTGCACAGCGTGCGGCCCACTCCTCCGCCGTCCCGTCGGAGAAGCGGAGCTGGTGCGCGTCCGGCGGCCGGCCGAAGCCCGAGGAGAGGTAGCAGGCGTCGAGCAGGGTGATGCGGATCCCGGCCGCGGCGGCGGCCTCGATGAGCGCCTCGCCCATGGCGTTGGGGTCGGCGTACCGGGCGCCGCCCGGGGCGTGGTGGACGTAGTGGAACTCGCCGACGGCGGTGACGCCCGCCAGGGCCATCTCGGCGTACACCGCGCGGGCCAGCGCGTGGTACGTCTCCGGGGTGAGCCGGTCGGCGGTGGCGTACATCGTCTCGCGCCAGGTCCAGAAGGTCCCGGCGCCGGCCTGGACGGCGCCGCGCAGGGCGCGGTGGAAGGCGTGCGAGTGGGCGTTGGCCAGGCCGGGGAGGGTGAGTCCGCGCAGCGCCTCCGCGCCCGGCGGCGGGGCGGGCACGCCGGTGCGGACGGCCGCGACGCGGCCGCCGTCCACGTCGAGCGCCACGCCCGGCTCGGCGTGGGCGCCGAGCCAGGCGTGCTCCAGCCAGTACGTCCGCTTCCGCTGGTCCGGCATCACGGGCACGCCAGTCCTTCCAGTACGTCGGCGAGGGCGAGCACCCCGGCCGCGCAGTCGTCCTCGGCGGCGAACTCGGCCGGGGAGTGCGAGACGCCGGTGGGGTTGCGCACGAACAGCATGGCGGTGGGGACGCTCTCGGAGAGGATCCCGGCGTCGTGTCCGGCGCCGGTGCCGAGCACCGGCGCCGTCAGACGGGCGTCCCGGCCCAGGATGCGGGCGAGTTCGTCGCGCAGGGCGTGGTCGAACTCGACGACGGGGGTGAACGACTCGCGGACCACGTCGAGGTCGACGCCGTGCTCCGCGGCCGCGTCGCGGGCCGCCTTCTCGACGCTGGAGACCACCGTGTCCAGGGTCTGCTGGTCGGCGGCGCGGGAGTCGAGCCAGCCGCGCACCAGGGAGGGGATCGCGTTGACGCCGTTCGGCTCCACCGCGATCTTGCCGAAGGTGGCGACGGCCCCGGCGAGCCGGGCCTCGCGGCGGGCGGCGAGCACGGTCTCGGCGTAGGACAGCATCGGGTCGCGGCGGTCGGCGAGGCGGGTGGTGCCGGCGTGGTTGGCCTCGCCGCGGAAGTCGAACCGCCACCGTCCGTGCGGCCAGATCGCGCTGGCCACTCCGACGGCGTCCCCGGTGAGGTCCAGGGCGCGGCCCTGCTCGACGTGCAGCTCGACGAAGGCGCCGATCCGCGCCAGCCGCTCCGGGTCCGGGCCGATGGCGTCCGGGTCGAACCCGGCGGCCTCCATGGCCTGGGGCAGGGTGACGCCGTCCCCGTCGGTGAGGCGACGGGCCTGCTCGGCGGTGAGCCGGCCGGCGGTCAGCCGTGATCCCACACAGGCGAGCCCGAACCGCGCCCCCTCCTCGTCGCCGAAGTTGACGATGGCCAGCGGTTTGGCGAACCGCGCGCCCCTGCGGCGCAGTTCGTCGAGCGCCGCGAAGGACGACACGACTCCGAGGGGGCCGTCGAAGGCGCCGCCGTCGGGCACGGAGTCGAGGTGCGACCCGGTGACCACGGCGTCTGAGGCGGCCGGATCGCCGAGCCAGGCCCACTGGTTGCCGTTGCGGTCGACCTCGCAGGCCAGCCCGCGGGCAGCGGCCTGGTCCTCGAACCAGGCCCGGCACTCGGCGTCGGCGCCCGTCCAGGCGTAGCGGCGGTAGCCGCCGGAGTCGGCGTGGCGACCGAGGGGCGACAGGTCGCGCCACATCTCGTGGAACGAGGCGCCGGTGGGACCGTAGGAGACGCTGCCGTCCGGGGCCCCCGGCGCCGGACGTGGGCACGCGTTCCGCGAGACGGCGGGCGTGGAGGCGGGGGTGACTGCGTCGGCGGAGCTGGGGGTGGGGGTGACCGCGTCGGCGGAGGCGGCGGTTGCGTCGGCGGAGGCGGGGGCGGTTGTGTCGGCGGGGACGACCGCGCTGGCGGGGGCCGCCGTGTCGGCGCCCCCGCCCGCACCGGAATCCGCGCCCACGTTGGCGCCCGCACCCGTACCCGCGTCGGTGCCCACACTCGGGACCCCGCTTCGCGCCCAGGCCCCCGCGTCCGCAACCCGCGCCCGGTGATCGGCGTTCGGCTCGTTCACGCCTGGTCACCCTCGCGCATCGGCACCCGCACCCCGCGCTCCGCGGCGACCCGCTCCGCGATGTCGTACCCGGCGTCCACGTGCCGGATGACGCCCATGCCCGGGTCGTTGGTCAGCACCCGGCGGATCTTCTCACCGGCCAGCGCCGTGCCGTCGGCGACCGTGACCTGTCCGGCGTGCAGGGACCGGCCCATGCCGACGCCGCCGCCGTGGTGGATCGACACCCAGGAGGCGCCCGAGGCCACGTTCACCATGGCGTTGAGCAGCGGCCAGTCGGCGATGGCGTCGGAGCCGTCGAGCATGGCCTCGGTCTCCCGGTACGGGGAGGCGACGGAGCCGCAGTCCAGGTGGTCGCGGCCGATGACGACCGGGGCCTTCAGCTCGCCGCCGGCGACCATGTCGTTGAACCGCTCGCCCGCCTTGTCGCGCTCCCCGTGGCCGAGCCAGCAGATGCGCGCGGGCAGGCCCTGGAAGTGGACGCGCTCACCGGCCAGCTTGATCCAGCGGGCCAGCGACTCGTTCTCGGGGAACAGCTCCAGGATCGCCTTGTCGGTCTTGGCGATGTCGGACGCCTCGCCGGACAGGGCGGCCCAGCGGAAGGGCCCCTTGCCCTCGCAGAACAGCGGCCGGATGTAGGCGGGGACGAACCCGGGGAAGGCGAAGGCCCGCTCGTACCCGGCCAGTCGCGCTTCGCCGCGGAGGGAGTTGCCGTAGTCGAAGACCTCGGCGCCGGCGTCCTGGAAGCCGACCATGGCCTCGACGTGCCGGGCCATGGACTCGCGGGCGCGGACGGTGAAGCCCGCCGGGTCCTTGGCCGCCTCCTCGGCCATGTCCTCGAAGGCCACGCCGACCGGCAGGTAGGACAGCGGGTCGTGGGCGGAGGTCTGGTCGGTGACGATGTCGATGGGCGCGCCCATGGCGAGCAGTCGCGGGACCGCTTCGGCGGCGTTGCCGAGCACGCCGATGGACAGCGGCCTGCGCTGGTCGCGCGCCTCGGCGGCCAGCGCCAGGGCGTGGTCGAGGGAGTCGGCCTTCACGTCCAGGTAGCGGTGCTCGATGCGGCGTTCGATGGCGCGCGGGTCGCAGTCGACGCAGATGACCACGCCGTCGTTCATGGTGACGGCGAGCGGCTGGGCGCCGCCCATGCCGCCGAGGCCGGCGGTGAGGGTGATCGTCCCGGCGAGGGTGCCGCCGAACTTCTTCGCGGCGACGGCGGCGAAGGTCTCGTAGGTGCCCTGGAGGATGCCCTGGGTGCCGATGTAGATCCAGGAGCCCGCGGTCATCTGGCCGTACATGGTCAGGCCGAGGGCCTCCAGGCGGCGGAACTCCTCCCAGGTGGCCCAGTCGCCGACGAGGTTGGAGTTGGCCAGCAGCACGCGCGGGGCCCACTCGTGGGTCTGCATGACGCCGACGGGGCGGCCGGACTGGACGAGCATCGTCTCGTCGGCCTTGAGGGTCTTCAGGGTGCGGACCATGGCGTCGAAGGAGCGCCAGTCGCGGGCGGCCTTGCCGGTGCCGCCGTAGACCACGAGCTTGTCGGGGTGCTCGGCGACCTCGGGGTCCAGGTTGTTCTGGAGCATCCGCAGCGCGGCCTCCTGCTGCCATCCCAGGGCGCTCAGTTCCGTGCCGTGTGGGGAACGAACGGGGCGGGGTCCTGACATGGTGTGCCTCCTGGCGGTTGCTCCCGGCGGACTGTTGCTGACTCTATTCACATCCTGAACCTCTGAATAGAGCTAGTCAATACGTCGGTGTGCCGACACGGGGCACGTCCGGGGTGTATGGCTGGACGGGCCGGACGAGTCAAACGCGCCGGACGCGCCGGACGAGCTGCACGAGCAGGGGCGCACGCGCGGCTGAGCGACAGGGACGCCATGGACGACAGTGACGACAGCGACGACATAGAGGACACGGACGGCATCGATGACATAGGCGATGCACGCGACGCAGGCGACGGATACGACACGGACGACCCGCACGACGTGCATGACCACAGGGATCTGAAAGACCTGAAAGACCTGAACGACACGGGGGGCGTGGGCATGGGACACGGAGACGGTCACGAGGGACGGGCGGGCCGTGCGGACGGCGGGCGGGCCGCGCGGCGGGACGAGGCGGTACGGGCCGCCGTGCGGCAGGGGCTGCTAGGCCCCGGCTCGCCGCTCGTCTGCCTGCTCGACGTCACCGGCATCAGAGAGGCGGCGGCGGAGCTGACAGGCGCCTTCGCCGCGGCCACGGCGCCGGGGACGCCGGTGCTGCACGCCTTCGCGGTGAAGGCGGCCCCGCTCGTGCCCGTGCTGCGGCTGCTCAGCGAGGAGGGCATCGGCGCGGAGGCGGCCAGTCCGGGCGAGCTGGCCCTCGCGCGCGCCGCCGGGGTGCCGCCCGCCCGCACCGTCCTGGACTCGCCCGCCAAGAGCCCGGCCGAGCTGCGCGACGCGCTGGAGGCGGGCATCGCCGTCAACGCGGACAACCCGCAGGAGCTGGACCGCATCGACGCCCTGGTGGGCGCGGCCGGGCCCGGCGCCGTCCGCTCGCCGCTCGGAATCCGGGTGAATCCGCAGGTGGGCGGCGGATCCATCGGGGCGCTGTCGACGGCGACGGCGACCTCGAAGTTCGGGGTGGCGCTGCGCGACGCGGGGGCGCGCGAGTGGGTCGTGCGGGCGTACCTGGAGCGGCCGTGGCTGACCCGGCTGCACACGCACACCGGTTCGCAGGGCGTTCCGCTCTCGCTGATGGCGCGCGGGGTGGCGGAGGCGTACGCGCTGGCCGAGGAGGTCAACGCGCGGGCCGGGCGGCGGCAGATCGACACCCTGGACATCGGCGGCGGCCTGCCGGTCAACTTCGGCTCGGAGACGACCGCGCCGACGTACGCCCAGTACGCGCGGCTGCTGGGCGAGGCGGCGCCGGGGCTGCTGGGCGGGCGGTATGGCCTGGTGACCGAGTTCGGGCGGTCGCTGCTGGCCAAGCAGGGCCTGGTGGTGGCGCGGGTGGAGTACACCAAGAGCGCCGGCGGGCGGCCCGTCGCCGTGACGCACGCGGGCGTGCAGGTGGCCACCCGGACGGTGTACGCGCCGGGCGCCTGGCCGCTGCGGCTGGCCGTCTACGACGCCGAGGGGCGGCCGAAGACGGGCCCCGAACTGGTGCAGGACGTCGCCGGACCGGCCTGTTTCGCGGGCGATCTGCTCGCCGAGGCCCGCGCGCTCCCCCGCCTGGAGCCGGGCGACCTGGTGGCGGCGCTGGACACCGGCGCGTACTACTTCGCCCACCACTACGCCTACAACTCGCTGCCCCGTCCCGGCATCCACGGCTTCGCGCCGGACGGCGCCGGCGCGGTGGCCTTCGCGACCGTGCGCGCGGCGCAGACGGTGGACGAGATCGTGGCCGAGGCCGGCGGGGCGCACGCCGCGGCTCTCACCACCCTGAACGCTCCCGGACGCGCCTGACGCGCACCGGACGACGGCCGGGCGACGGGGGAGGATGCGGGACAGCCGACCCACACTAGCTCCTCGACCGCATGTTCCACTGGAAAATGCCAGAACCCCCTCCGCCTCCGCACACGGTGAGTAGCGTCGGCGTCACCGAGCCGAAGTCACCGGCGGAATCAGGCGGGATCCAGGCAGGAGGGGAGCAGCGGTGCCCGGAATCGACGAGTGCTTACTGGAGGCCATGCGGCTGCCCGGCGCGCGCGGCGCCGCGCTGGTCGACTGGACGAGCGGCCTGGCCCTGGGCGCCGTCGGGGACTCCCCGGGCGGCGACCACGAGACCTCCGCGACGGAGGCCGCCGAGCTGGCCCGGCTGGCCGCCGAGCACGGCGCGTTCGCCGCCGACGACGACCACGGCGGCGACCGCCCCCCGGTCGAGGACGTGATCGTCAGCAACCGGGACAGCTACCACCTGCTGCGGTTCGTGGACACCTCCTTCGACAGCAGCGTGTTCCTGCACCTGTGGCTGACCCGGGCGGAGGGCAACCTCGCCTTGGCGCGCATCCGCCTGGGCGAGATGGCCGAGCGGCTGGTCCTGGGATGACCGTGGTCCACACTCCCGCCCCTCCCCCGCCCCGGCTCCCGGTGCGCGACCGCGCAGCCGCCGCCGACCGCGCCTGGGGCGGCCTCTCCCCGATGCTGACCCGGCTCGCCGCCGAGCGCGCCAGCGGAGTCCTCGTCCGCGAGCGCGGCGCCCTCTACCTCGCCGAGGGACGCGTGGTGCACGCCGAGAGCCCGCTGGCACCGAGCCTGGACGCCCTGCTCACCGCGCACGGCACGCTCACCGCCGACGTCTGGCGGGACGCGCTGTCCCGGGCCGACGACCGGCGCGGCGCCGCGCACCTGCTGCTCGCCGACGGCCGTCTGACCGAGGGAGCGCTGCAACTGTGCCACCTGGGCGCCTTATACGACGCCGCCTACTTCGCGCTCGCCCCGAGCAGCGCCCCCGGCCGCTTCCGCTACGGCGTCGCCCACCGGCTCGGGCCGATCCTGCCGGTCCCGGTCGCCGCCCTGGAGCGCGAGACGCTGCGCCGCCGCGACCTGCTGGACCGCATCTGGCCGCACGCGGGCCCGGACGGCGCCCCGCTGGTGCGCACCCACGCCAGCGCGGCGCCGAAGCTGACCAGCCGTCAGCGGCGACTCCTGGACCGGGTCGACGGCGCCCGCACGGCCACCGACCTGGCGCACGAGCTGGGGCGCCAGGCGTTCCACACCCTGGTGGACGTGCGGCGGCTGGCGTCGGCGGGACTCATCGCCCCGCGCCCGGCGCCCGCGCCGCCGCAGCCCGCCCCGCCTGACCCCGGCGCGGACCCGGCGGCGGGCGCCGCCGAGCGGCTGGCCCGCACCACCGACCCCCACATCACCTTGCTGAAGAGGCTCAGGGATGCGCTGGAGGCCCTTTGAGAGGAGACACCGGATGGCAGCCGAGCCAGAGATCCTGGAGGAACTGCGCCGACTGCGAGCCCGCGTCCCCCAGCTCACCGGCGCCCTCGCCGCCAGCGTCGACGGCCTGGTCCTGGCCCAGGACACCCCGGGCGTGGAGCCGGAGGGGGTGGCGGCCCTGACCGCGACCGCGCTCGGCGTCGCCGTGCGCATGGCGGACGCGACCGGCCAGGGCGAACTGCGCGAACTCCTCGTGCGGGGCGTCCACGGCTACGTCGCCGTCTACGCGGCGGGCCGCACCGCCGTCCTGACGCTGCTCGCGCAGGACCGCGTCAACGTCGGCCGCCTCCACCTGGAGGGCCGCAGGGCGGGCGCCCGCGTCGGCGAGCTGGTCGACGCCGAGACCGCGGCCCGCGGCCTGGGCCGGGTCACCCCGGCGAAGGACCCGAAGCCGGGCCCGCCCGCCCGGCCCCCCGCCCACCGCGCCAGGACCGCTCGCACGCCGCGCGCCACGGGCGCCAGTACGCCCACTACCACCGAGAGTTGACCGAACAAGGAGACCGGCCATGGCCAACACCGAGACCTGCCTGAAGGAAGCCCTCGCCTCCATCGAGGGCGCGACCGGCGTCGCACTCGTCGACTACACCAGCGGCATGGCGCTGGGCACGATGGGCGGCAGCAAGACGTTCGACCTGAACGTCGCCGCCGCGGGCAACACCGACGTCGTACGGGCCAAGATGCGCACCATGGAGCACCTCGGCCTCAAGAGCGAGATCGAGGACATCCTGATCACCCTGAGCGACCAGTACCACCTGATCCGCCTGATCGGCGGGCGCGGGGGCAACGGGCTGTTCCTCTATCTCGCCCTGGACGCCAAGCGGGCCAACCTCGCCATGGCCCGCCATCAGCTCCGCAGGATCGAGGAGGACTTGGAGGTCTGAGCGGACTGTCCCGCCCAGGGGAGCCGGACCGCCGGGGGACGGCCCGGCTCCCCTCCGCGGCAGCAGGCGTCACCCGGCGGCAGCCGGTGCCGCACGGCGACAGCGGGTGCCGCACGGCGACAGCGGGTGCCGCACGGCGGCCGTCGCCGGGTCAGTCCACGAACAGCCCGCGGGCCGCCGCCCGGCCGTCGAACTCCTCCAGCCGGGCCTGGGCGTCCGGCAGGCAGTCGCACATGGCCTCCAGCAGCACCCGCCCGAGCAGCATCGGCGCGCACGCGGTGTCGAAGGCGAGCCCGGTGCCCACGGCGCCGGGCAGCAGCAGGTCGCAGTGCCGGGCGACGGGCGCGAAGGGCGAGTCGGCGACCGTGACGACGGTCAGCCCCGCCTCCTTGGCGTAGGCGAGGGTGTCCACCACCTCGCGCGGATGGCGCGGCAGCGCGAAGCACAGCAGCGCCGAGGCGCCCGCCCGCACGGCGCCGTCGATGCGGTCCTGGATCATCGTGCCGCCCTCGTCGAGCAGCCGGACGTCCGGGTGCACCTTGCCCGCGAAGTAGGCGAACCCGTACGCCTGCGCCGCCGCGGCCCGCAGGCCGAGCACCGGCAGCGGACGCGAGGCGGCGAGGACCCGGCCCGCCTCCCGCACCGGACCCGGGTCGGCCAGCGCCTCCGCCAGGTGCCGCAGGTTCTCGATCTCGGCCTCGACGGCCTCCTGGTACTCGTTGTACGACGCCGGCTGCGCGGCCGGTTCGCCCGGCGCGACCTCGCGCAGGTGGCGGCGGAGCGCCGGATAGCCGTCGAAGCCCAGGGCGACCGCGAACCGGGTCACCGAGGGCTGGCTGACCCCGGCCAGCTCGGCCAGCTCGACGCTGGACAGGAAGGGCACGTCGGCGGCCCGCCGGACCATGCTGTGCGCGATGCGCCGCTGGGTCGGCGTGAGCCGGTGCCCCTCGAAGAGCGCCTGAAGCCGTGCGGCAGGGCTGTCGGTCACGCTCATGACGTGCTCCCCCTCCAGAAGTCGTCGACGCCCCGGGAGAGTACTCCCCGACCAGTTCCTATTCAGACATCAAGAACTCTGCATGAGGTCATACAGAACGAGCAAGAGATGCGCCAAGTGCCGCCGCGCGTGAGGGCGGAGGACGGAAATGAGAGTGTGAACGCCAACGTGATAGTGCACTTGATAGCGTGTACCCCTACATGAGAGCGGTCTGCATCGCTTCTTGGGGGTGGGGTCAGTGCTGCCGCGACGATTGGCACTGGTCACGGCCCCGCGTTCGGGAGAAGCCTTAGGGTCGTGGGTGGACCGGATGGCGCGGCTGAACCGCTGCCCGCCCGCGGAGGTGGCGGATCTGCTGGGTCTGCGGCTGCGCGGGGCGTCCGCGGATGTGCGACCGCCGGTCTTCGGCGTGCGATCGGACGAATCACTACGGCGGACCTTGTACGCGACGACGGGTATTCCCGGCAGCCTGGTGGACGGCATGCATCTGTCCGTTTTCGAAGGCGGACCGCTGAACGTGTCGGCGGTGCTCTCGGCAGGCAAATCGCATCGACCCTCGGCGGGCCGTGAGTGGGCGGAGGTGTACGGCAGCCGTACGTGCCCAAGTTGTCTGTTGGTTTCGGGTGGGGTGTGGCGGCTGTGGTGGAAGCTGTCGTGCGCGGCGGTATGCCCCGAGCACCAGGTGCTGCTACTGGATCGTTGTCCGTCGTGCGGTGGGGTGCTCCGGTGGGGTGGAAACCGGCCCCGGGTCGTGTCGGCGCTGTGGGTCAGGCCCCCGACTTGTTGCGCGAACTCCATTCGCGGGAGGCCCTGTTCGCAGTGGCTACCGACAGTTCGCGTGAACCAGGCGCATAGAGAGACGGTCGACGCACAGCGGCGATGGCTGGACATCGCTTTCGGGCAGGCACGTCCGGTTCTTGGAGAGGCGGAGGTGTCGAGGGGCGAGTGGTTCGCGGCGTTTCGCGCGTGTGTGATCTTGTTGCGGTTGGGGCTGCCGAGGGTTTTGGGGCGTCTACCGGATGTGCCTGCCTGGTGCGCACGGGCTCTGCTGGAGGAGCGCGGCGAGCGCGGAGTTCACCGGGGTCAGTTCGGATGGGGGCCCGCTTCGGCGGGGGCTGCAGCGGCCTTTCTCACAGTGGTGATGCCCCTGCTGGCGGCGGAGAACATGCGGGAGTTGTCGCGGCGGCTTGCGCCGCTGGTACGGACAGCGGCGGACGAAGGGGGTCTGGCGGCTCGGCCGTTGGCACGGCTCGTGGTACCAGATGTGTACGCGGAGGCGGTGGCGGCGCAGGTGCCGGCGGGGCGTTTGGCCAGGAGTCCGTGGCAGCAGGGGAGTTCACGGTGAGCGGGGATGCGGAGTTGCCGGAATCGTCGGAGGCGTTGGTCCGGGATATCGACCTGGTGCGGGTGCGGTACGTCGATGCCGAGGGGGTCGAGCGTCTGGTGCGGTTAGAGGAAGCGGCCTGCGTACGGTTCGAGGACGGCCGGATGGCGCGGGTCATTCCCAGCCACCGGGACCAGGGGCACATGCCGGGTCAGTACTGGGTGGCGAAGTGGGGTGACTTCGTCGAGTACGAGAGCGTGCTGGAGTCGAGGTGGCTGACGCTGCTGGACTTCGATCCGCGGGTGTCGGCCTTCGTCACTCAGCCTTTGGAGTTCGATGCCATCGACGCCCGGGGATCGTGGCGGCACACGCCGGATGTCTTCGCGCGCCGCCATGACGGGAGCGTGCTGTTGCTGGACGTGAAGAACCCCGAGCTGCGGAATGACCCGAAGGTGCTGCTGCAGGAGGAGCGCACTCGCCGTGTGTGTGAGCGGCTGGGCTGGGAGTACGCGATGGTGTCGGAGCCGAGCGGGCAGCTGTGGGTGAACGTCGACCTGTTGTCCAGTGCCCGGCGTCCGCTGCATCTGGGTGCGGATCTGGTGCCGCGTCTGCTGGAGCTGGCTCGTGAGCCGGTGGAGATCGGGGAGCTGATGCGGTTCATGGAGTTCCCGGATCTGGCTCGCGGGGTCCTGTACCACTTGATGTGGCATCAGCGGATCGTCACGGATCTGGATCGTCCGCTGCGGGATGCAACGCTGGTGAAGACCGCGGCGGAGGTGGGGGCATGACGGCTGGCGGTGCTGTGCGACTGCGACAGGGAACGCGGCTGTGGCTGGACGACGAGGTGCACACCGTGACCGGGGTGACCGACGATGGGGTGCGGCTGCGTTCGGAGAGCGGGGCGTGGACCGTGATCGGCGTGGGGCACTTGCTCGCTGACCCCGGCTTCCGTCTCTGCGACGACAGCGAGCTCCCAGAGGCTGAACCCGGCGGTGACAGCGACTCTGCTGAGCGGAAAATGTCGTTGGATGCCGCCGCGCTTTTCGACAAGTTGACCGACAAACAGCTGGAGGATCTCCAGAGTGCCCAGGAGCACATCCTGGAGATGACCACCGGTTATCGCGGCGGGGGTCCGGAGAACGCGCAACCCGGCGAGCCGAGGCCGGAGTACGCCCCGGACGTGCCACTGGTCCAGCGGGTACGGAGCAAGGCGCGGGGGTTGGGCTACAGCGAGCAGCAGATCTGGCGGCGGCTGCGCCGGTGGCGGGAGGAGGGTCCGTGGGGGTTGGTGGACAGGCGCAGCCACCGCCCGTCGGATCCGCTGGCGGGTGTGGATCCCCGGCTGATCGACGCGGTTCTCACCCAGCACCATGTGACGGAGGCCGATGACTCGACCGGCAGCCTGAACCGGCTGCGGCGCCGGGTGGAGCGCCGCCTGGCCGACGTCCACGGCCCGGACGTCGTGAAGATGCCGTCGCAGAGTCGTTCAACCGGTACGTGGCCGCTCTTCTGCCCGGCCTCTACACCACCGGACAGGCCACGACACGCCAGTCGGTGGCGAACCGGCCGGACGGGCACTATCAGCCGATCACCGCCAGCCGTCCCGGCGAGCTGGTGATGATCGACACCAGCTGGCTGGACGTGCGTGCCTACGATCCGGTCGAGGACGTCGTCATCTCGGTGGACCTGACGATCGCCATCGACGTGTGCACCCGCAGCCTGCTGGGGTGGCGTCTGGTGCCCAAGGGCACGAAGGCGGTGGACGCGGGCCTGGTGATCGCGGACGCGATGATGCCGGAACCCATGCGTCCGGGCTGGCCCGACGGGCTGCGGCACCGGATGCTGCGGCTGCCGTGCGAGCCGCTGCTCGCACGGGACGAGCGGTTCGCCGCCGCCGCGGCCCGCCCGGTGGTGTTTCCCGAGAAGATCGTGATCGACCACGGCAAGGCGTTCGCCTCGCAGGCGGTGAAGAACGTGTGCCGCCGCTACGGGATCACCATCCAGGACACCCGCAAGTACCGGCCCACCGACAAACCGCAGGTCGAGGCCGCGTTCAAGACGATCAGGAGCCAGTTCTCCCAGCACATCGCCGGCTACAAGGGCAATCACGTGGTGCACCGCGGCCGGGACGTGGACGCGGTGGCCCGCTGGACGATCGAGGAACTGGAGGAGTTCTTCGCCGAGTACGTCGTCGCGGTCTACCAGAGCCGCTGGCACAAGGGGCTGGTGCTGCCGGGCTTCCCGGAGATCAACCTGTCGCCGAACGACGCCTACCGGCTGGCCGTGCACCGTTGCGGCTACATCGCCGCCCCGCGCGACGCCAACCTGTTCCTGGAACTCCTGCCGATCCACTGGTGCACGATCACCAACCGACGCATTCAGAAGGACTACCTGCACTACAGCGCGCCCGTCTTGCGCGCCCACAACGGCACCAAGTCCCCCTACCCGCAGGCAAACGGCACCTGGCCGATCCGCTACGACCCGCGGGACGTCACCCAGGTCTACTTCCACGATCCCTACACCGGCATCTGGCACACACTGCGCTGGAGCCACGCGCTGACCGGTCTGGAGCCGTTCACCGACATCACCCTGCGCCAGGTCAAGCAGGAACTGCGCGCGCGTGGCCGCGACCCGCAGGACCAGGAAGCCGTCCTGGACGCTTTGTTGGACCTGCAGAACCGCACGGACGCCGCCGAGGCGTCCACCGCCCGCTCCCGCCGGGCACGCGCCCGCGACGCCGAACGCGCCAGAGCCGCGGCCCGGGACAGGGCCCGCACCGAACTCGTCGACTCCGCCGCCGACACCCCCGTCACAGAGCCCCGCCTGCGGGCCGTGCCACCACTGCCTTCCCAGGACGAGGAAGAGGTCACGATCGACTTCGACGCCCTGCCCTCGTACGAGGTGTGGGGCGGCCGCCCGGAGAAGGACGGCACACCGTGACGGCCCCGCCGCCCGCCGGAGCGGGCGACGGTCTGCATCCCGGGCTGGCCGAACCCCGGACCAAGGAGGACTGGTTCGGCTACGTGTTCTACGAGCCGCCTTCGCGGCCACTGCTGCCGCCGTACGAGGTCTTCCTGACGAGGGACGAGGATGATGCTGAACGGCGTCGCCTGAACCGCAGTCGTAACCGCTACCACAGTGCCCTGGTGCTGGCCTGGACACCGGCCGTGCGGCACTTCGAGACCGAGATCACGGAACTGCTGGCCGCCAACGAGATGGCGCCGCCCGGCGCCCGGCTCGGCCTGCTCATCGACGGTCCGCCGACGGTCGGCAAGTCCACCCTGGTCAAGATGATCGCCCGGAAGTTCGAGCAGGAACTGCGGGAGGACTTCCCCGAACGGTTCGACCCCGACCGGCTCGGCGACTACGTCCCCGTCGTCTACATCTCGCTCACCGACCAGGTCACCCCCAAACAGATCTCCCTCGCGATCGCCCGCTACCTCAACGTCCCCACCAGCGGCACCAAGGACACCATCGACGACCGCGTCCTGACAGCACTCACGGCGTGCGGCACCCAGCTGATCATCTTCGACGACCTGCACTTCCTGGACTGCTCCTTCAAGGAGGGCCGGGCCTCCAACGACCACATCAAGTTCCTCGCCAACCACGCCCCGTGCACCATCATCGGCACCGGCGTCGACCTCGAGAACAGCCCGCTGCTCAGCGAGGGCGGCCCCGCCATCCCCCGCAGACGCTCCGGCCGCACCAGGATCCCGGCTCCGGCTGCTGTCGGCGACGTCCGGACCCAGACCGCCGGCCGCTTCAGCCGTCAGGAACTCGCGCCCTTCGCCCTCGACAGCGACGACGGCATCCTCCAGTGGGTCGGCGTCATCCGCTCCCTGGAGAGGTCGCTCGCCCTGTACCGGCACGAGGAGGAGAGCCTGACCCGTCGGCACTGGCGCTACCTGCACGAACGCACCGACGGCAGCATCGCCGGCCTGCACGCCCTCATCCGCCGCAGCGCCGTACGCGCCGTCCAGCGGGGCACCGAGGCCATCACACGCGAGGTCATGGACTCCATCGTCCTGTCGTACGCCCACGAACGCGCCTACGCCAAGGTCACGGAACTGAAATACCGTCAGAACGCGAGGCAAGCGAAGCAGAAGCAGAACGGTAAGCGGACCGCGGCTGACGGAAGTGCGTAAGGCGACCGGCAGAACACGGCCCGATGCGCGCATGCAGGATCGGCTCCAAGTCCCATCACTGCGCCGTCTCGCCCTGGTGCCCGAGCCGTACCCCGGTGAGTCCCTCCTGAGCTGGGTCGACGCGCTGGCCCGCCTGAACCGTGTCGGCCGCCTGCAAGCCCTTCGCCTCGCGGGCTTCGCCCGCCCCGATGTCTCCGGGTACCGGCTTACCGTGCACTTCGGTGCCGTCTATCACCGGCGAGACGACAGCGCGCGTGCAGGCCGCCACCGGACTGTCCGCCGCCCGGCAGCAGGCGATGACGCTCGCGCACTACACCGGTGGCGTCCTGCCCTCGTTTCCCTCTCCCCCACACTGGCGGACCGCCGCCATCTGGTTGGCCCGCCTTCATCTCGCCCTGTCCGTGCGGTCGCGCGCGTGCCCGGCGTGTCTGCGCGAGAGCGGCGGGCGCTGGCTGCTGCGCTGGCGTCTTGTCTGGTCCTTCGCCTGCGTTCGCCACCGCGTCTATCTCCTCGGCGCCTGCCGCGGCTGCGGCAACGGTCTACACCGGGTCGGCCCCGGCCCGGCGGACGCGGTCGTGTGCGGCCAGTACGACCGAAGCCGCCAGGGACACGTCTGTCTCCGGGTCATCTCCCGTATGCGTCCTCCCCGGCTGTCCGACCCGCATCTGCTCCAGTGCCAGCGTCGTCTCGACCGTCTCGTCGACAACCCGCACGGTGACGGCGGCCGGGACATCCTCCGCTCTTTGCATACAGCGCTGGAGGGCATCCGCATCGGCTACGACGACGTCCCGCCGCTTCCGGACACCGACGTCGTCCTCCACCGGCGCTGGCACGGCCATGGCGGGGCCCTGTGGTACCAGAACGATCCACTGCTGACGGCCGCTCTCATCAAGATCGCGACGGCGGGCGGTCTCAGCGCCTCCCAGGAACCCTGGACACAGGCCGACATGGCCTCGTGGTCGGCCGACGGCCTCCTTCCCCCGGGCACCGGCGCACCGCCGGCCAACCGCTTCGGCGGCACGTGCCGCGCGATCGCCTGCGCGGCCTGGGTACCGCCCGGCCAGGGACACGTGGTGAAGACACAGGTCCTGTGCCCCGTACACGCGGATCACGTCATAACGCCAGGCGCCATAGACCTCATCGCCCGGCGCTTCGCCTGAGCACCGCTCGATGACGAAGCCGTGGCCCAGCGGAACGGGCCACGTAGCCTTCGTGGTTGTGAGCGATCCGTCAGCCAGGCGGCCCCGCCCCGGACGTGTCCCACAGTACGGACCGGGCGGCGATACGCACGAGGGCGGACACCGCGGCGGGCGTCCCGTTCTCCAAAGTCCACGACAGCGGCGGCTGCCACGGCTGCCCCTGTGTCTCGTGCACGGCGTCGATGACCGTGCTCTCCATCCGGTCGAGCAGACCGGCCAACGTCTTGCGGTGCGTGACATCGCGGATGATCAGGACGAGCTGCTGCAGCAGGCGGCGCGAGGTCTCGTTGTGCGCGACGTCGGCGGGGGTCAACAGCTCCTGGACGCGGCGCTGGACGTGAACGGCCTCCTCATCGCCCACCGGTAGCGCCGGCATCTCCGCCACCGGGAACCCGCACACCGTCGCCCCAAGGCGCCGTGCGCCGCGGCCGTTCCGCGCCTCCGGACGCATGCAGTGCGTCCGCTGTCCGGCGCCGGTCGCCTCCAGACGCCAGTACAACCTGAGGCCGCAGCGCGAACAACGGTCCACCAGATACACCAGATGGTCCGCGCACAGGAAGGTCCACTTCAGCCGCCAGCCGAGCAGCCACCGGCCGCCCGACGCCTCGACGCACAGCGGGCACGCGGCCGAGTGATCGCGGCGCAGCCACGGCTGGCTCACGCGCGCACCCTGACCGACGCGCCCGTTGTCCTCAGCGAGCTGCGGCAGCACCGTCGGCGCGTAGAAGCCGAACAGCATCCGCTCCACCTGCGCCGGCCTCAGACCCGTACGCCGCCACAGTCCTTCCAACTGCTCCGGGCTCAGATGGAACTGGTGGGTGCTGAAACTCGCGCTGCCCGGCAGTCCCAGGGTCCGCAGGGCCGCCGCCCGCGACACCCGCAGACTCGCCGCGACGGTGTCGACCCAGCTGACGAACGCCTCCCCCGGAAACGGGGCCGGAACCACCCCAAGCCGCCGGACCGGCTCCTCCTCAGCCACGGCCCGTCCCTCCCCGTCCCTCTTCCCCGGCCGCGCTCTCGACGAGGGGGCTCGCCGGGTTCTCGCCCTGGCGGGGCAGCCACGTCGTACGGAAGTCCGGATGCCCCGCGTAGGGCAGCAGCAGGCACCGTACGGCGTACCGCAGGGACCTGCCCTCGCGTGTACGGGCAGCGGTGGCCGCGCAGGCGTCCAGGATCAGCCGCTGGGCCTCGATCCGCTGCCGGAGCAGATCGTCTTCCTCCTCGCCCAGGCGCTGTTCCTCCTCACGGAGGCGCGCGTCGAGGAACCCCAGACACGGCTCGGTGAAGGCGTCCACACCGGTGTGCTCGCGCGACCGCGCCCGCCGAGTGAACGCCTGAGCGTGCCGCGGGCAGTAGGTGTCCCAGCCGTCGGTGTCGCCCAACACGACGCCGTGCCCGGCCGGCACCCAGGCGGAGCAGCCGCTGTGACGGCAGCGGCCGCCGAACCGGTTCGCTGCCAGTTCGACCTCACCGCGCTGCCCGAACTTCCTGGCGCCCCAGTTCGGCCGTGCGTGTCCGCTTCCCGCCGTCTCGTCATCGGCGGCGTCGGGGCCGGCCTCGGTGGCGATCTTCACAGCGGCGGCCACGAGCAGAGGGCGGTTCCGCTCGCCGCTCCCGCCAGGCGCGAGATGACGGTCCCAGGCCCCGTGGACCGCCTCGTCCGTCGCGGGCAGCCGAAGGGGCCGCACCGGCGACCACGCGTCCTGCATCGAGCGGTACAGCGCCCCGAGGACTTCCCATGCCTCCTCCGGCGTCGTGATGTGCGGGCCGCCGAGCAGACGGTCGATGTCTCGCTGGCAGGCCAGGATCCGGAGGTCGCGGACCGGCCTGCCCCGCATGCGGCGGATGTCGCGCCCGCACGGCTGTGCCGGCGTACGCAGCCCCAGCCCACGGGAGGCCCCGGGACAGATCCAGGACTGCGGATCCCCGGGCCACACCCGGTGCAGGGCGGAACCGCAGCCGGAGCACTGCGAAATCAAATACCTCTGGTGCCGCACGCACGCGAACGACCAGACGAGCCGCCATTTCAGGAGCCAGCGGCCACCGTTCTCCCGCAGGCACGAAGGACAGGCGTTGGAGTGCTTGGGCAGCACCGTCCGCTGCCGGTACCGCCACGTGGCCCAGGCCCCGTACTCCTTCGCGTCGTCCGGCGGCAGCGGCTCCAGCGCGCTGCCCGCGTAGTAGGCGAGCGTCATGCTCCGCAGTCGCTGCCCTGTCACCCCGGTGCTCTGGTTCACCGCATGCACGACGGCGTCGCTGACGCGGTAGCCGAACACGGCCGACACCGTGCTGGAACTGATCAGACCCGCCATGCGTAGCGCCTCGGTCCGGGAGACCTGGTTGAGCCGCGCGAGCGCGTCCCCCCAGCTCATCAGAGACTCACCGGGATAGGGATCGGGTACGAGCGCGAGCCGGCGCGGACTCATGTCCCAGGCTCCCGCCGCGGCGTCGCGGGTTCGAGCAGACGGCCCGGAGCGACGCCCAGCCCCTGAGCCAGGGCCAGGATGGTCAGCAGTGAGGGGTTCCGCTTGCCATGCTCGATGCCGATGACCATGCGGGCGGACAGATCGGCGGCCTCGGCAAGCGCCTCGATGCTCATCCCGCAGCTCTCCCGGGCGTCACGGACCGCGAAACCGAAAGCCTGCAGTCGTGGATGGGGAGCGTTGTGAGGCACCTCGTGATGCCAGCAGGCGCACTGAAGAGATAGCCATGAACGATAGTGCAGTATCGGCAGGGAAGGTGAGTTCAGCGACCGCGGCGGAAGATCCGCCGCAACAGCGACGGCTCCGCCGCCTCCCGCGGACCCGGCACAGCCGGGGTACGGTGCGGGGCCGGTTCTGCCGCCGACGGAGTAGCGGTAGGGGTGTCGGCGGGCAGCGCGATGCCGCGTTCAACGGCGATCCGCGCCACGATCTCCCCCGCATCAGCGGTGGCAGGCTGCGGGATGCCGCGTTCCGTAGCGAGCGTCGCTGCGGCGAAGCCTCCCCGCTCGCCCGCGCGAGGCGGACGCTGGAGGGTGACCCCGGCGTCGGTGAGAATGCTCAGATCCAGCGTCCAGGCCCTGACCGAACGCGCCTCCCACACGTTGAACGCGTAGCGGATGTGGCTGCGGGCCTCGGCATGGCTCATCCCCGTGACCTTGACCAGATGCGCGAACGCTTTCGACTCCAGGCCGCGGACCTGGGCGTATCCGTAGTGGGTGACGGTGTGGCATTCGGTGCAAAGGCAGATCAGCCTTTTGAGACGCTGAACGCGGGCGGCGTCGTCGTACACCCACCGCTCGTGGGCCTCCAGCCACCGCTTGGCGTCACGGTTCTCCGCGGCGCCGCATGCCTCGCACCGCATCCCGGCCCGGCGGGTGATCATCCGGCGGAGCCGTTCCCAGTCCCGCGGACTGACACAGGAGCGGACGTTGGTGAACCAGCAGCTGGAGGGCACCAGGTCGACGAACAGGCCCTCGCCCAGCGTGCGGTCCTCGCCCGGCAGCAGGTCCGGCACGTCAGGGGCCGCCGCCCACAGCTCAAGGGCGGTCATGCCCTTGCGGGGTGCGTACCAGCGCTTGGCGGCCGGATCCCACCGGGCCCCGGCCGCCTTCGCCTGGTCCTTCTCCGCGTACGGAACATCCAGCCAGATCCGGTCGACCACCGATCTCCCCTCCCGTGTCCGTTGTGGCGATACAAGGGCTACCCCTTCGGCGCAGAGCGACGCTACCGGCCGCCTGCGAACCTCGCCGGACGAACAGAGATCTTCCGGCGTGATGTCCGGATCCAGTCACACGCTGGCGGGGAGAGAGGCGGTGAGGGCGATGCTGGAGCGGGTGAGCCAAGGGGGCTGGTGTGCGGAAGCGGGCGCTGGCCCTGGCCACACGCGGTCAAAGCCGTCCTCGACCGGCTCACCGCCCGCTACGGTCAGGACCTGGTAGTCATTCACCCCCGCTAGCGGCACCGGTGACCAAACGCGCCGTTCGGCTCCTGCAACTGACCGGCTCGGCGCTGGTCCGCACCTGTTTGCATCGGCGGACCGACCAGCGTCATACCCCGGATACTCCCCGGTCGACTCTTGCCTCCCACTCCTCACGGTCGGGCTGCGGCAGCGCCTCGATACGGTCGGTCAGCGCCGACAGGGCCTCGCTCAGGGCCGTGGTGGCGAGGTTCAGGACGTAGACGCCTCCGTCGCGGTAGGGGCGGAACCCCAAGCTGGACCAGGTGCGTTGCAGGGCGCTGACAGCGCGGTCGCGGGCGTCGTCGTCCCCAAGTCCGGTGCGGTCCAGCGGGGACGGGTAGCAGGCGGCCCCGCGGGCACCAAACCCCAGGCGGGCAATGGCCTTGCCTGCCAGCACCGCTCCGACACCGAACCCGCGCCACGGGCGGGCCAGCTGTGCGGAGTTGAGCAGGAGCATGCCCGACCCGAACGGCTCGGCGTACTCGTCCAGGTCGTCACGGAAGTGCCCGGTGGCCGGGTTCAGGATCGACTCGGCTATCACGCCGACGTCGCCGTCATAGCCGTCGAGGACGCCGAACAGGTCACGGGTGGCATAGGGGTCGGCGCGGTAGAACTCGAAGTAGCCGACGCGCTCGACGCTGCGTTCAGCTTCCGAGTCGTACAGGTCAGCGGCCACGTGCCAGATCTCCGGCTCGTCCTCGCCGGTGTCCCACCACCCCTGCTCGCAGGTGTAGGTGAGGCGGATCGCACTGACGGGTCCGGGCAGCGCCCGCGGCTCGGGCGACGTCACGCGTGCGCCGCCGCGGCCCGGAGGGCTTGGCGTCCGGCGTCGGTGACCTCGACGAGGTCGCCTTGGCTGCCGTCAGCGGGCACCACCACACGCACGAGGCTCTGCTTCCACAGCTGAAGCGAGACGCCGTGCCAGGCGATCTGTCGCTCGGTCCACGCCTCGTGGCCGGGGTGGTTCTCGTCCATTCCCGGCTCGGCGGGGTTGAGGACGGGGAAGTAGTCGGACATCGCCACCGGCTTGGGCGAGTCGGCGATCATCTGCAGCAGGTCACGTTCATCGGTACTCAAGGCCATGCGCTCCAAGCTACGGCAGCCCGCTGACAGATCCGCCGGGTGCAGGTGTGGCGGGTTCTATCTGCGCAAGTATGGCGCCGTTTGTTCAGACGCCGATGGCTCACACACCGCGCTGGGAGCCGGGACAGCATCACCTCTCGCACGTGCGCTCGGGAGTCGCTTCCTGGTGGTTGCGCGACCAGGGGTGCACGATGAACAAAGATTGTGGCGTGGTCCTCCCCACATCCCCTGGGGAGGACCACGCCACAATCTGTTGCGCAGGTGATCAGTCGAGTACGCCGAAGTCGACGGCGCCGGACTTCACCGTGTCGATGAACGTGATGTAGGTGGACCGGGGCAGGGCCAGAGCCGGGCCGTTCTTCTCCTTGGAGTCACGGATGCCGACCTGGGCCTGCCGGATGGCGACCTCGACGCAGTTGCCGCCACCCTGGTCGCTGTATGACGACTTGAACCACGACCCTTCCGGCGCGAACTCGGTGGAGGGAACGGGCTTCGTGTGATCAGTCATTTCCACAGTTTCTCTTCGAGTTCCATCAGGAATGACGGCGTCTGGGAGGGCCCTGGCGCCGCCTTTACCATGGCATCGAACTGCCGCTGGTACTGCCCAACATCGGAGGGCTTCGACCACATGGTGATGGATCGGTAGCCGTCGCTCTGAACCACCGGGTCCAGCTCGTCGAACTCGAGCACCGTGAAGCAGAACCCCGCACGGTAGGTAGACAGGTCATCGGGGATGACCTGCACCTCTACGTTGTCCTGCTCGCAGAGGCGGATGATCTCCGCGTACTGGGCGCGCATCACCTCAGGGCTGCCGATCTTCGTGCGCAGCGTGCTCTCAGTCAGGATGATGTGGACCTCTCGGGCGCCGTCCAGCAGAGTCTTGCGTTCCATGCGGGCCTGGACGCTGCGCTCGACGGCGTCGGTCGTTCTCTCCTCCACGATCTTGGCTGAACCCATGAGGGCGTTCGCGTACTGCTCGTCCTGGAGCAGCCCGTGCACCACGTTGTTCTCGAAGCCCCGGATGCGCACGGACTCACGTTCCAGACCCAGGTACCGCGGCATCCCGGAGGGGAGCACGTTCCTGAAGGTCGTCAGCGGCTCGCTCTTGAGGGAATCGCGCTGCATCTGCAGCAGGACATCGCGGTCGCCGGGCTCTATGACGTCGTACTCGTCCATCAGCGCTTCGAGGTCCGCCAGCTTGGGCAGCGGGATCTCGCCGGCCTCTACGCGGCTCAGCTTCGATCGGGAGAAGCCCAGCTTCGTGGAGACGGCCTCGGCGGTGTAGGAGCCCACCTCATCATCCGGCCCGGCTGTCTCCTCAGCGTGCTTCTTCTTCCGCTCGCGCAGTTCGCGCAGCTCCTTGCCGAGCATGACCCGCAGGTACGTCGGTCCCCGTCGTGCCGCCAACTGTCCCCTCACTTCGGTGTGCTGTTCGCCAGATCGGAGCCTCTGTCCTCCGGACCGAGGTGTCTGCCCGTCAGGAAGAGGGTTACGTCGAGAGTTTGGCACGGTCCGTCCTCTCTGCAACACCCTCTGTCCACTCGATGGCACTTGCCAATTCGTGCCCGTCTGGGCATTCCCTTGAATGTTAACTAGCGGGCGCATCAAGCTGGTTGCGGCGGCCGAACCGGAGCCTGTCTCCGTCGGCCCGATGAGGGCGTGTGCCCCCGGATTCGTGCGCGATCCCGGCCTCTGTGAGGGCCCGACCAAGGCCCTCTGGGACCGGGCCGACATCCCCATACTGCCCCCTGACGAGCCGAGGCCAGCAATGCGCCAGAGCATCACTGCCCTTAACAAGGGCAGGGACTGGATGGACCGGGAGCGTGGCTCGCACGGTTCCGTCCCGACGAGATCCGTGTTGGGACGGACCCGCTGGTCCGTCTGATGAACGACCGTCGCGATGTGCTCGACCGGTGCCTGACGCGTATAGAGGCAGCCGGGCGCGTCCCGCGAGTGTGCCTGTACCTGCTCGCGGCGCGCGGCTGCGAGCCCGCGCACTCCTGCGACGCGGCACGGGACTACGCCCTTCAGGAGGGCTGGCAGACCAGCACGCTGCAGGTGTTCACGGACCGCTTCGGTGTGACCGATCCGCTGCTGCGGCCCGGCTGGTCCGCCGTGCGGCACCAGATCCGGGCCGGGTTCGTCGACGGGGTCGTGGCGCTCACGTACTCGGTAATCAGCCCGCACGTGGACGAGTACGAACTCAAGCTCGCCCTGGTCGAGGAGAGCGGCGGGTTCGTCGCGCTCGTGACCCCGGAGACCGCGGGAGCGGCGTCGTGAAGCCGGGTCGGCACGCAGCTCACCGGGGAGGCCGCTGATGTGGCCCGCCACAGCCGTCGCACCGGTTGCTGCGAAGCGGCTGCCGCAGACGTCGCGCGCTTTCGAGGCGGCCTTCGAACCGGAGCCGGTGTGTGTCGGCCACGCACGGCGGATCACTCTGGCCTTTCTCGGGCTGTGGCACGTGCGCGGGCCGCTGGCCGACAACATCGCGCTCGTCGTCTCCGAGCTGGTGAGCAATGGCGTCGAGCACGGAGCAGGCGATGTCGGGCTGCGCGTCCAGTACCCCGACGACGAAATCCGCATCGAGGTCACCGACGGTAACCCGGCTCCGGCCAGGATGCGCTCTGCTGGCGACGACGACGAATCGGGGCGCGGACTGCTGCTCGTCACGGTGCTCGCGCGGAAATGGGGCGTCACCAACGACGGCCGCACCACCTGGGCCACCTTCCGTGTTCCCTCAGGGAGGCCATGATGGTGGCCGTCGACGACGTGACCGCCGCCGGGCTGCCGGGCCGGCCGGTCGACGCTGAGGACGAGCTGAAGCGCCGGATCGCCCGCCTTCTGTCACGCTCCCTGGCTGACGAAGGCATCGGCGATGACCTGATCGGCACCCTCGACGAAGTTCCTCAGCGACCGGCCGGAACCCGCCGCCCCCGACCGGAAGCTGTACCGCCTGCCCGCTGTCCGGTGCGTGACGGTCCCGGACGGCGGGCGGGTGCACGACCCGGCAGCCGGGCCTGGAGCAAGGCTCGGTGCCGGAGGAAGCGTGTGGGGAGGAGTCCCCCTCCCACTGGCCCTCCCCACACGCCCGACCGGAGCGAGCGAAGGGAAGAGCGTGCAGTTCCAGCCGAACCCCGACAGCGATCCCGCCCACTGGCGCATAGCCGCCCCGGAAGGGCGGTGGCCTGGCTAGCGTCACAGCCGACCAATCGGCCAGGCGCCCTCACGACCGCACCTCGACCTTCCGGCACGTGCCCCAGGCTGCCGACACGGCCCTCCACCGGGCACCAAAGCGCCGGGACCCGACCGGGCCCCGGAACCCTGCACCATCCGTCAAGGAGGTACGTATGACCGCCGTCCACCTGGAGCAGCCGGTTGCCCCCGCGCAGCCGACCGCCGACGTCGTCGACAAGGCCGACGACCCGTTCCAGCTCGACATCACGTTCATCGAGAACACGCCGGCGACCGAGACGGTGCTGATGTGCAGCACCGGCGACAACTGCGGGAGCTCCTGCCCGAGCGCCTGCACCACCTCGTAGCCCAAGCCAGTCCGGCGGCGCGGGCCGGACGGAGTTGTCCGTCCGGCCCGCGCCCTTTCTGCCAAGAACGGAGTGTGGGCGATGACGCGCTTACGACACAGCCTGTACTGGGGTGCTGGTGAAGGGATGCTGCGTGCCGCGGTGAATCTCACCGGGCCTGACATGCCGCCTTGGCCGGGGCCCGCAGCTCCGCTCGAACACTGGCGTTCGTGGCTGACTGCGGTGTGGGCCGATGACACCTTTCGGCAGGCTGTCTCCAGCGCCAGCCCCGACCTGGCCCGCCAGGTCGGGGCGATCATCGACGGGCGATCACCGAAGGTACGCCGGGTGAGGCGGGCGGCCCTGGCCACCGCCCGGTACGCGATCAGATACACGCGCCGCTCCACACCGTTCGGCATGTTCGCGGGCGTCGCGCTGATCGGGTTCGGCGACAGGACTGAGGCCCGCGTCGGGGACCGCCACGAGGCAGTTGCTCGGCCGGACCCGATGGCGCTGGACGCGGCGATCAGCGACTGGGAGGACGACGCCGAGCGGATGGCCGACGTCGAGGTCTGCGTCAACAACCTGGCACGGCAGCGGGGCGAGCGCGTATGCGTTCCCTCCGATGGCGCCTCGGAGTTCTCCCTCGCGCTGACGCCCGCAGTCGCGCTGGTCCTCGACGTGGCACGCTCACCGATTCGCTACTCGGTGCTGGCGGACAAGCTCGCCGCCGAGTTCCCGGACACCGCCACACACCGCCGATCCCGGCTGCTCGCTCAGCTGCTGCGGGTGCGGTTGCTGCGGTCCTCACTGCGTGCTCCGGCCACCGTCATCGATCCAGCCAGCTCCTTGCCCCCCACTCTGCGAGATGACGCGCGGAGGAATTCGGCGGCGCCGGATCTGCGGCTGGACGCCGCGGTGTGGCTGCCGCAGGCGGTGCTGACGGAGGCGGAGACCGCGGCGACGGTCCTGAGCCGGCTCACCGCGCATCCGACGGGGACCGCGGTATGGCGCCGGTACGCCGAGAAGTTCGCCGACCGTTTCGGTGAGAACGTCGAGGTGCCGCTGGAGGTGGTGACGGACCCCGAGAGGGGCTTGGGCTTTCCGGACGGGTTCGGCCACGTGTCCGAGCCGCCCCGCCCGATGATCCGACGCGACCGGCTGCTGCTGGAGCTGGCCGGTACCGCGGCGGTCGAGGGCAACAGGTCGGTGGCCCTGACCGGCGCGATGATCGAGGGGCTGGAGGCCGCTGCGGGCACGCCCACGCTCCTCGCGCCCCACCTCGAACTGGGCGTGCGCATCCACGCTCGCTCGACGCGTGCTCTGGGCGGCGGGAACTTCCGCCTTCACATCTCCACCGTCTCCCGCGCGGCCGGCTCGATGACGGGCCGGTTCTGGCACCTCTTCCCCAACGCCGGTGCAACGTACGCGGATCTGCCCACGGTCGAGCCCGGCGCGGAGCTGGCCCAGCTCTCCTTCCACGCCGGCCGGGTCCCGGCCGACCTGCTCACCCGTGCCCCGCACGTGCTGCCCCGGCTGGTCAGCGTCGGCGAGTTCCGCCACCCCGGGAAAGGGGTGCTGTTCCCGTCCGACCTGGCCGTCGGCATCCACGACGGCCGCCTCTACCTCACCGAGGCCGCCACCGGCACACGCCTGGAACTGCTCGCGCCGACCGCGCTCAACTTCCTGTGGAACAACTACACCCCGCCACTGGCCCGGTTCCTGGCTGAAATCAGCCGGGCCGCCACGCCGCAGGTGACGTGGTTCGACTGGGGTGCGGCCTGGACCCTCCCGTTCACTCCGGCGTTGCACTACCGCCGTTCGATCCTGGTGTCCGCGCGATGGAAGGTGCGTGCTCGCGATCTGCCCGACCGTACCGCGACGCTGGATGATTGGGCTGGGCAACTGCGGGCCTGGATGAGCCGCTTCCGCGTGCCGGACCGCGTGCTCCTGGCCGAGGATGACCAGCACCTTCCCCTCGACCTGTGCCAGGACATGCACCTGGACCTTTTGCGCGCCCATCTTGATGCCAGCCCGACAGGAGTCGCGACCCTGCACGACGCGCCGCCGCCGGACGCCGACGGGTGGATCGGCGGACGGGCCCATGACCTCGTCGTTCCGCTGCGGGCACGCTCATGACGGCGACAACGCCCATGCCCAGGACGCAGGACCTCTCCGAGGGCGCGCTCGGGATGGCGCTGCTGCACATCGAGCGCGGTGACCTCGCCGCCACGCGAAGCAACCTCGCGCAGGCGGTTGCGGGCGGCGTCAGCGCCGGGGGCAATGCGTCCCTGTTTCACGGCGCCCCGGCCCTGGAGTTCGTGCTCAACTGTGCCGGGAGTGCCGGCCGGGATGTCCGCGACGCCGTCGACCGTGTCGTGGACACCCGGCTGGCCGCAGCATCTCGGCGGCAGACCTCCGGGGCGCTGCCGCATCTCGCTGAGTTCGACCTGATCCGGGGCCTTGCCGGGCTGGCCGCGCTGCTGCTGACTCGCGGCGAGGCTTCGCCACGGCTGGAGAGGGTGCTGGCCTACCTGATCTCCCTGTCGCGGCCGGTCCGCGTCGAGGGCCGACAGGTGCCGGGATGGTGGTCCACGGCCGGGCCCGCCGGCGAGGAGATGCCGGGCGGACACGCCAACAACGGTGTTGCACACGGCATCGCCGGGGCATTGGCGGCGCTCTCGCTCGCCGTGAGGCACGGCGTCCGGGTGCCGGGGCAGCACGAGGCCATCGAGGTGTTCGCGCGCTGGCTGGACACCTACGGCTCCCGCTACTGGATCACCCGCGACCAGTTGTCGGCCCCGGAGTCGCCCGAGCCGGAGACCGCGCGCCCGTCCTGGTGTTACGGCCAAGTCGGCATCGCCCGTACCCAGCAATTGGCCGCGCTCGCCCTGAACGACCCTGCCCGCAGGCTCGCGGCAGAGGACACCGTCGCGCACACGCTCGCCGACCCGGCCCTGCTGAGGCGGATCACCGACGCCTCGCTGTGCCACGGCTGGGCCGGCCTTGTGACCGTGGCCCACGCCGTTGCCGACGACAGCCCCACACCTGACCGGTTCACACCGCTGATCAGAGACATGAACAAGCGCCTTGCCGCCGACCTGGAGCGGCTGACGAAGCCCGGCCTCATGGAAGGCCGTACCGGCGCGCGACTGGCGCTGGACGGCACGAACACCACGGGCTGGGCCAGAGCCCTGTTGATCACCTGACCGCGCCAGTCCCCCGAGCCCAGTCCTCCCCTACTGACGAGGAGTGCCCACGATCATGGACGTCGACGACGAGAACCTTCCGATCACCGCGCAGCCGGACTGGTGGCATGCCAGCATGTCGTTCCCGGGCGGCGCCGTAACCCCCGAGGCCGCTCAGGCGCTGTCGTCCGCGCTGGGAAACCAGCGGTTCCACTTCCTGCGCAAGGATGGAGGGCTGCGACTGCGCGCCGAGCGCTCCGCGGCCGACCTGCTGGACCGCCTCGTCGCCGACCAGAAGGCCAGCGGCTGGGTCGGCGGCGTCTACGAGCCCGAGACCGAGGCGTTCGGCGGCCGAGAAGGCATGGACGTCGCACACGACGTGTTCTGCGCGGACAGTCGCGCCGCCCTGTCCGAGACCGGCAGCCCGGGCACCCGAGAGCGCAGTGTGCTGCTGTTGGCCGCCATGATCCGGTCGGCCGGGCTGGACCCGTTCGAGGCCGGTGACGTGTGGGCGAAGCTCGCCGCCCTGCGACCGCCCGTCACACCGCCCGCTGGCCCCGCGCGCGACCGGGCGGTCGCGGCCATGCGCCGTCTGATGAACGCCGACGCGGCCCTGCGGCCAGCCGCCGAGCCCGGCTGGGCCGAGCGCGTCACCGCCTTCGATACGGCCGGCCGGCAACTGCGGTGGCTCGCCGCTGATGGGCGGCTGATACGGGGCCTGCGCGCGGTGCTCGCCCATCACGCGGTCTTCGCGTTCAACCGCGCCGGAGTGCCGGTCGGCGAGCAGGCCGCTACCGCATGGCTGGGCCGCCAAGTCGCCTTCGCCGAAGACCAAGCAGCCGACGTGTCTACCCGCCGGTCCGCCTCACCGGACCCTAACCTCACTCGAATGGAGACCACCGTGACACCCGTCACCGACCCCGCTGAACTGCGCGAAGCACTCGTGAACCGCCTCATCGACAGCGGCCACCTGCGCACCCCCGCCGTCATCGACGCCTTCCGCAGCACCGAACGCCACCAGTTCCTCCCCGGCGTCGACCTCCAGAAGGCCTACATCGAAGACGCGGTGCCCACCAAGCACGACGAGACGGGCGAGATGATCTCCTGCATTTCCGCGCCCTCGATCGTCGCCACCCAGCTCGAACAGCTCGGTGCGCAGCCTGGCCACAAGGTCCTGGAAGCCGGTGCCGCGACCGGCTACAACGCCCGCCTGCTCGGCCGGCTCGTGGCCCCTGGCGGCCACGTGTGGACTGTGGACGTCGACCAGGACCTCGTCGACGGCGCGAATAAGAACCTCGCGCAGGCCGGTGCATCGAACGTGACCGCGGTACTGGCCGACGGCGCTGCCGGCCTTCCCGAGCACGCGCCGTTCGACCGCATTCAGTTCACCGTCGGCGCGGGCGATGTGCCGGCGAAGATCCTCGACCAGCTTGCTCCCGGCGGCCGCCTCGTCCTTCCGATGCGGATTCGCGGCAGCATCTCCCGCAGCTTCGCCTTCGAGCGGGACGGCGACACCTTCAAGACCGTCTCCTGCGAGATGGCGACGTTCGTGCCCCTGCGCAAGGGCGTCTGCGACGACATCTACACCCTCGTGCGCATGGAGGGCGAGGGCAACGTCCGCCTGGAGACCTTCAGCGAGCAGGAGGTGGACCGCGACGCGATCCGCACCGTCCTGGATCAGAAGCAGGCCAAGGTCTACACAGGGGTGAAGTTCCGCCAGGGCGACCCCTGGGAGTGGCTGTACCTGTACCTGGCCTCCGTGCTGCCAGGCGGCCTGTCCCGTCTCCCCGGCCAGCGGCCCGGGTTCACCCCGCACTTCGGCTGGGGCTCCATGGCCGCCCTCGACGGCGACACCCTGGCCTACCTGACCATCCGCGAGGGCGCGGACGACAAGGGCAGGTTCTGGGAGATCGGCGTCATCGGCCACGGCTCCCACGCCGCCGAACTCGCCGACCAGGTCGCCACCGAGATCCGCGAATGGGACGAGGGCTGGGGCAACACCGCGCCGGAACCCACCTTCCGCATGGCCGTCGGCGACGCCCGCGACCAGCTCACGGCCGCCGACCCGCGCTTCGTCATCGACAAGACCTACAGCCGTCTCGTCGTCGACTGGCCGCGCAAGGGCTGAGCCGATGATCCCCGCGATAGCCAGCCGCATTCCGCTGGTCCGCCGTCCCAAGGCGCCCGCGTTACCGCTGGACGAGCGCATCACCCACCTTCACGGGCTGACCGTCGCGCCCGCTGGTGCGAGCCACCACGATTTGGTGGCCCGCGCCAGCGGGGTCCTCAACTACGCCGCGCTGATCGCCTCCGACGCCGGGATGCCCGACCTGGCGGCCGACCTGTGCTGGAAGCAGCACAAAGCCTTCGCCGGCGCCGGACACCTCACGGGAGACGTCGCCGTGATGGCGCTCATGCCCCTGATCAACATCTCCCGGCTGCTGACCCGTGAGGGTGACGGCGAAGCCGCCTACGACGTACTGACACGGCTGTACCGCGCTGCCCAGAAGCGCGGCACAGCCGAGATCCGCGGCAACACCGTCGATCTGTCGATGCTGATCGACACGGAAGCCGACCACCGGAAGGTCTGCGAGGAGCTGTGGGTCACCGTGCTCGTCGACGGCGCCAGAGCCCTGGCGCGGATCGGCCGGTGGACCGAGGCCGCCGAAGCCATGACCTCGCACCGAGGCATCGGCAACCGCCTCCTCGACGGCCGCCAAATCATGATCATGTCGCTGATGGAACGCGGCCTCGACCAGCAGGCCCGCGACACGATCCAGTCCACAGTCCCCACCGAACCGTGGGAGAACGCCATCGCAGCCCTCCTGCGCCTGTGCTGCCGGTCCGCGATCTCACCCACGCCGCAGCCGGAGCTTGACCTCGCTCTGCAGGAAACACTCGCGCTGCTCGACCCGTCCGACCCCTTGACCGCAGCGTTCCAGACCAGAGCCGCACTGGCCGCGCTCGAACTGGTCGGCGACTGCGCCAGCCCCCACGCTGCCGTCCTGCACGAAGCCGTCGCCGAAGTGGCCCGTCTCGATGCGTACGCTGCCCGCGACATCCTGAACCACCGCACGGCCCAGGCTCATCTGACCAGCCAGCACAGACAGAAACTCGACTCTGTGCTCACCGCATCCGGACTCGGCGCAGGAACCCTTCCGCAAGCCCACCTGCACGCCCTCACCGAAGCCGTGGACAAGGCCGAAACCGCGCTCGGTCAACTTCTTTAACCCGCCCAGCAGAGCACCAACCCGGCGCCATGGAAATGGCACTGCGGGTGCCGGACAAAAGCCGGTGATGCGCCACCTCACGGGGAGGAGTCTCCTCCGTTGAGGTGACTGCGCGCAGCATCAACGAATGCGTCGATCGCCTGGATCAGACGGGCGACGGTGGGAACCTCAGGCTGGCGTCCTTCCATCAGGACATCCAGCACGCCTCCGGGGCCGCTGCCCGCACGCGCGGGAATCTGAGCCCACGGAGGCGGCGGAACACAACGGCGCAGCGACGCGGACGCGGGCAGCGCGCCGGTTCACTCCTGTTCCATGGTGTCGTTGGCGAAGGCCGCGATCCCCACCTGATTGCGCGCGGCCTCCTCCCTGGGGCCTGCCTACTCGTCCTCGGAATCGGACGCTGAGCGCAGCTGCCAGCCGGCTGCGTCGAAGACCTCCTGCGCGGTGGCCCGGTGGCGCTGCCGTACGAGCTCAGCGAAGCGCCCCTGCTCCATGCTCTTCATGGTCAGTTCCTGATGGTTCAGCAACATCGCCAGAAGCGCTGTCGAGGTCTCGATGACGTCGACGAGATGGTCGATCTCTTCCGAGTGGTCGGTCCTGGCGGGTTCGCTGAACTCATCAAAGCCAATCTCTTCGAACCCGGTCTCATCGCTGCCGAGGGCGCCCCTCAGCTCCTTCCGGATCGCTTCGCGCTCCATGGCGTGGACCATCTGCGCGAGCCAGTCCTCGTCCGCCTGACGCAGTTGCAGGATCAGTTCGACGCCCACCGACTCGGTGTCGAAAGCGTTCTTCCAGGTGCGGGCGAACTCGACCTGCCCTACAGGCGACAACCGCTGGAAGAAGGCTGCCAGCTCTGGTGCGTCCTTGCGGCAGTCCCCAGTCCAGCGATCTTCTTCCCGGAACAAGGGGCCGTCGACTCCACCGTTGGTGAGGAATTCCCAGCGTGCCCTTGGATAGGCGCCTTCTAGCTCCCAGCCGGCGACAAGGTCGGGCTGGTGAGCGGGGCAGCAGGCCCTCTCCCATGGCTCGCCCGCGTTCACCAGCACCGTCTCCTTGGTCGGGCAGTCCGGTGGGCACGGACGATCCGCATGCTCTTTGCTGACCTCGATGAGCCGTCGCAGCGCCGCGGTGTAGGAAATCCCCTCCTGGGCCGCGAGCGCGCGAGCCTCCTGCTTGAGGGCGTTACTTCCGGCCTTCGTCATGATCCACTCCGTAACGCGAGACCCTGCACACCTCGCGGGAGCGAGAGAAGAATGAGTGCATCAACCATGCGGGCCCTGGGGGCCTTGACCGATCATTGCCCTCGCTGTGCAGGCGTGAGGGCGACGGTGGGGGCGTACGCAACTTGCCGCCGTCAGGGTACACGCACGCCCTTCGATGACACTGGGGCAGTAACGGTGGTAAGTCTGCGCGCGTACAAGTGCACGCCCCAGCGGACGATGATCTTCCTTCAGCCGTCATCAGGGGAAAATGCTGAGCACAGAGGACCCGGAGTTCAACGTCATGGTGACGTTCTCAGTCGCCGAGCATACGGCCATCGTCGAACACGCGGCCGAGCTAGACGTTCCCGTCGAGGCCTACATTCACCAGGCCGCCACGCGGCGGGCGCGGGACGGGCAGACCAATTGCGAACTTCTTGAGCAAGCCGCTGCCGGGGCAGCGTCAGGCGCTCCGGCAGCGGTCAGCCTCCTCGACGATCTCTAGGAGCCGGACTTGCTCACTGAGCAGGAGCGAGAGGCCCGAGCCCGGGAGACGGCCCGCGAGGTGGGCATCGAATACATAGATGAAGTCCGGGCTCTGGGTCAGGCTCTATGGGACAAGATCAGAAACCTGTCGGCGAGCTCCACGCCACCCGGACCTGGCTCTTCCCAGGGGCTGAAGGGGCTGAAGGGGCCGAAGGGGCCGAAGGGGCTGAATTCTAGGCAAGCTACCGAAGACCGAGACCGGCCGTTTCAAACCTCAGTGAAGGCTGTCACCCGTTCATAGTGATTTGACTTCCGTGATTGGCCGCGAGCGCCGGAGCACGACTCGAATGGGCGGGCCGAACAGCGCGGGCAGGGAACAGCACGGACATCTTCACAGGGAGGGTGATAGGGCATCCCGCCTGCGGGGCTGGGTTCTGTCAGCTCGCGCACGTCGAGAAATGCCCTCACCCGCTCTTGATGGTTCACGCCCACGCCCTGCGCACGCCCGTCGTCATCGACGCACGCGTTGCCTGGCCGAGCACCACAACGCGGGCAGGGCACCGTTTGGACTTCATGGCGATACGGGGTGCGTCTCCGGGCGAAATACCTCATGGCGGCCAACGTATCGGAGCTCAGCTACTTCCCTGCCGACCCCGCCGGTCACCCTGGTGAGGGTGTGATCAGCGGGATGGGACAGATTCGTGCGCCCCGGCTTCACCGGTGAACCGGATCGGGTGACTCCTCGCTCCTGTCCCGAGTGCACAGATGTCCTGATGGGCAGGCCGGGCAGCCCTTCACCTCCAGCCAGCCGGATTCGGCGACGGCGGTAAACAACTCCTTTGCCCGGTCCACGTCCCCGTGCCAGCCCATGCGTTCGCAGAAGTACTCGGCGGTTGCCTCGTCGCCGGCGGCGTCACATGAGCGGAGATAGCCGAATGCGGCGAACTCCTCCGCTGTCAGTTCTGCCACGGCACCGTTGGGCATGCACGTCTTCGGCCCCACGCCCTCGGGCTCATCGTCCACGAAAGCCCAGGGCTCACCGGGGTGTACGGGCCTACGGGCGACCAGGCGGCCGATCGCCGTGTCCTCGACCAACTCCATGAGCAGGGCGCCTACCGCGTGCAGGGAATGGACGCTCTCGCGTACCTCATCCGGATTCACCGACCCTGCGGCGAACATCGAGGCCGCCTCGTCCAGCGGCACCATGATCCCACCGTCGCCCTGACGCAGCGGCAGGAAGCCGGAGTCGAGCGCCATATCGAGCAGCACTGCGGCCTGCGGCACCCGGCCGGCGTACGGCTTCGCGAGCCGGGCAAGCCGTTCCACGAGGTCGAGCGCATCGGCGTCGATCCGAGGGTCATTGGCTGCGAACGAGGTGTCCATCCCCTCTTCGACATGGAACCACTCTTCGTACAGGACGCCGGGCGGCTCCAGCTGATCGAGCGAGTAGTCCGCCGCCGCACGCCGTTCCCTGCGCGGCTTACCGATCTTCCGACGCCCCATAGTCAAACTCCTTCGCGATACCCAGACTTGAGCCGGAACATCTACCAGCCCGAGACGCCCGACGTTGACGCCGCAGACCCAGGCAGACGGACCGGCCACCGCTCCGACAGGAACGCCGACAGATCACGCACGCGGAACCGCGAGCGGCGGATGAAATTTCGAACTACGCCCCGGCCTGTGCGGCGACGGCCGTGCTTCGCGCCTTGGGCAGCACGATGCCCTGGGCCTGAGCTGCCTGGCCCGGGCGTAGGGTCCACGGCACGGTGCCGGTGTCTGTCAGCCACTCATTCGCCAGCAGACGCTTCAACACGAAGCCACGTAGCGGCCCCTTCAGAGGCCAGCCCAGGCCTGCGCACAACTGGGCGTACGAGGGGCCGTGCCCGTGCTCGGCCCGAAAGACCACGGTGAACTCGGCGGCCTGCAGACCACGATCAGGGTGGGCGTCTTTCCACTCGCCGTAGGCATTCTTGACGGACTGGGAGAAGAAGTGGGAGCGGGCGACGCTGGTGAATGCCTCCGCGACCCGCTCCACCGGGAGGGCGCACACTGCGCAGTACTCAACGGCCTCGACGTGGCGCCGTAGGGCAGGGGTGGCCGTGTGCTTCCACTGCTTCCACGCAGCAGCATCGAACTGGGGCTCGGGAGTCGCGATGGTGGCGGACCGTTCCTCCACAGTGGGGCAGCGCTGTCCCGACAGGTGCTGAACCACGGGGGCGAGAAGGAAGCGGTCCTCGGACACCTCGGTCAGGAAGCCCTTCTGCAGGAGTTCCGGCAGAAGGGCCCGGCAGGCTGCGGGGAGATCCGCCGGGATCCGTCCGAGGAGCTTGGATGTGCTGTGGGCGGCGAGGAACAGGCTGGCCAGCCGTGCGGCGGGCGACAGCTTCTTGACCGGTTTGGCCGACAAGGCTCTTGTGGCCCATCCGGACACCCGTGAGCGCGTCTGTTTCCCGAAGGGAAGTGGGTGGTCGTCCTCCCGGGCCAAAGCGGGGACGGCGATCCGGACAGGCATCGACGGGTCACCGTCGAAGAGCGCGTCGTCGATCTGCCAGCCCAGGCCGCGCAGGGCGTCAACCGCTCCCTGCGGATTACCCAGCCTCATGGCGGACAGATCCTGCCCGGTGAGGTTGCCGGCACCGCCCCGTGCGGCCCGGATGGCCACCACCACGGCGATCAACTGAGCGTCGGGACCGGGCAGGGGCAGCGAGGCCACGTAGCTCAACAACGTGCGTGCGGCTTCCCCTTGCCCGGAGGTCAAGAGGAATGGCAGCGCAGACGGGTCACCGTCAGGGGGAGTGCTGACCTTGCTGAGGCTGGATGCAGTCTTCGGCACGGCGCGTTCAACGCATGTCACGCACCCGGGTCACGCTCTATACGCCATCTGGCAGGCCGTCGTCCCTGGCACCCCGGACGGGTGCGGCGGGCGCCTGCTGACCGGGGCGGGCCGGAGCATTCGGCGTCAGGGCGAGCAGGCCGCCTGTTCCAGCAGCCGGGCCATGGGCCCGCAGGCCGCCTCGACCTGGTGAAACGGGCAGTACTCCGGGATCAACACAAAGTCCTTCAGGACGCGACGTCGGCAGAGCCGGATATGCGCTGGTTCGGAGCGCCCGGCCTGCACGGTTTTCCGCCGCCTTCTGGCTACGATGCGCGTGCAGCGCTTCGGCGCTGATTCTGGGCAGCGTGGGCGATGTCGGCGCGTACTCCGTGTCGGCATCGCCGCGCTGCGGTACAAATCGCCTCCATGGCGACGACCATCCCCACTCCGCCCAAGCCGGCAAGTGTGATCGCACGTAGGCGCAATGGAGCCGCTCGGCGCGTCGAGATCTCTGCGCAAGAGGTGGAGGAAGCCTTCCGGCTCCTGCAATTTGTGCCTGTTCCCGAGGCCCGTCAGCTGCGGGACAAGTTCGCCGCCGTGCTCCGGCCGGTGTGCTACTGGGCATCGTCGCGCACGGGCCGCTACTCCAACTATCCGGCCTGGGGCCCCTGTGGGGCGTTCGTCGACGCGCCGAACGAGCGCTGCGTCGAGCACCAGTGGCCGCTGCCCGCCGACGTCCCGGATCCCTTCCCGGACCGGTGCATCGTGACACTGGACGAGGAACTTGAGGACTCCCGCTGGGTGGACTACTCCGGTGGGCTGCGCTGCCCTTTCGACCGCCACCCGGGAAGCCACCGGTGTGCGCATCACGATCCACGCGACCAGGAGCTGTGCGGTCATCCCGTGGACGACGGCGGTACCTGTGCGATCCCCCAGGGAGTCTTCGCGTGCCGGGACCACCGGTACGCCAGACTCACGGTCTACAAGAGTCAGCTCGAACAGATGCCGTTGACCCTGAACTGCGGGCACTGCGGCGCCGCGCCGGGCGAGAGCTGCACCACTGACAGCGGCCGAGCGGTCGTACCCCACAAAAGGCGCGTCAGCGCCAGCCAGGACCTGGAGCAGAGCCAGGAACTGTCCGACGTGATCGAGTGGTTGAGCCTCTGAGCAGCCTTGCGACGTCCATGGCTTCCGGCACGCGCTGACCGCATGCCGGCGCCGAGGCATCTGGGAGGACGCGGCCTCCGTCTTCCTGGCAGGTGAATCGCACTGTCTTGATCATCTGCCCCCCGAACGGGGCGCTCGCCGGGGCTGCGTACTGGTTCTCCTGACTGGCCGCCGCGCACAAGAACTCGCTGGTCAGCGGCATTCTGCCCCAGAGCGGGGCGGGACTTGCGCACCGGAGGCCGAGCACAATGGTGACGATTTGCTAGCTTCCGCCACATTTCTTCATTCTTATCCGTGAGGATTGAGATGTCCCCTGTACCGCCGCATTCCACTGTCCGTGTGCCACGTCCCGCGTCCGGTTCCCGAGTTGCTCTTGAGTCGGTGGATCCGCATGTTTTCTCCAGGCTGTTGGAGGCAGCGTGGGCAAACCGATGCATGCCTCCCGAGGTGGATGCCGAGGCCGCCACACGCGGGGGATCCGGACGCCTGGGCGTCAAAGATCTGCGTCTGCTGCTGATGCGAGCCGCCTCGCTCCCCTCCGCCCAAGCGGCTGTCTCCGGCGCGTGGGCGATCATTTCGGCACGCCCCGAGCTGGCCACCTCCGTGCTTCATACGCACTGCCAGGACATCGGCGCCGCGTCGGCCTTCATGATTCGTGAGGTGCCCAGTGCGAACCCGAAGCTGTTCAGCGCTCAGGCCGGCTGGCGGGAGCCCGGAACGAGCGCCCACGGTGCCGTGGTGACGCGCCCCAGCCGCAAGGCCGCCCACCAGTGCGCGGCTGTGAGCCTGCTCGGTCACCTCTGCGGGGCCGAGCCGGTCGAGCAGGACAGCACTCTGGCCGGATGGGTGCCCGCCGGGCGCTTCTCATCGGCTTCGCCACCAGCCCAAGCCCGGGATGGATCCTTCCCGAACCGACTTCAACATGCTCTGGAACGCCCCCGGATCGCTCCGGCCGAAGTGACCGAGGTCGTCTTGCGGATCAACGCAGGCGAACTCATTCCGCGCGACCTGCACGCTGTTCTGTTCAACGCCCTTGCTGCAGCGTGGCTGCCCGCTCGCGAGGCGGCCCTGGCCGCGGCGGGTGATCCCAGTGTCGCGGTAGCCGTGCTGACCCTGCATCAATCCCTGCGTCATGCAGCGACGCCCACCTATACAGAAGAGGTGCGCAAGAGCGAGCCCGGCCCGCCGCTCTTCCGCATGCGCGCTACCTGCAGGGTCGACGGAGAGGAGATCAGCGAGCTCGGTCCTTGGCGCAACAACAAGAGACAGGCGCGCGGAGCAGTCGCGCACCGGCTCCTGGCCCAGCTGGCCGGACTGCCCCTGCAAGCGCCGCTGCCGCTTCAGGGCGCCCAGCCGCTCCCGGCGACGGGCAGCCGCCGTGCACAGGAGAGTGATCCGCAGGAGCAGCTGCAGGCCATGGCCGAGTCCGGTGCGATCAGCGAGCTCGTCTTCAAAGGCGCACCCGGCATCACGGGCCTGGAGCCGCTGTTCGTGTCCGTTGCCGCCTGTGAACACCGCGGTGAGCTGCTCACCGTTACCGAGCGGGGGCTGGGCCGCTCAAGCACGCGGGTGTCGGCCGCGCGTCAACTGCTCGATATCGTCCAGCGCGCCATGAAGGCAGGCCGGGGTCTGCGCCTGGGCCGTATCCCGGTGCCGGAACTCGGTGGCAAGAACCCGCTGATGCTCCTGAACGAGCTCAAACAGACCGGCAAGATCAGCAAGTTGCGTATCGAGGACCCCGAGGCCGAGAAGGGTGCCGCGGGATTCGTCGCACGGATCACCTGCAAGGTGCACTCGGAGTGGTTGGAGTCCGAGGGCCATGGGGCCAACAAGCGCGAGGCGCAACGTCAGGCTGCTGAGACCATGGTCGAATTGCTGGCCACTCCCATGGAGGGGCAGGGCCACGGCCAGAAAGGTCCCACCGCTCCGGAAGCGGCGGCTGCCAGTGCGGGAGCCGTGGGCGCGCACCGTAATCCGGGCGGCCCTCTCGCGGACCGCGATGAGGCTGCAGCTGCGGAGGACATGCTTGTCGAACTGCTGCAGCAGGGTATGGAGATCACCATCGACCTGCAGGACGGAACCGGCCGCTTCCTGCTCTTCCAGGCCGACGGGCTCCCGTTGGAGGCCCCCTGCCACAAGCCGATCAGACGCTGCACAGCCGACCTCATCCTGCCCGGACAGGGCCTCGCGGTCGGCCCCCGCCCGGTGGAATGCTGGCAGGTGCCCATGCGGCTATTGGCCAACGCCCTGGCCCGGACCTCCGACGGCGACAAGACCGCCCCGTCCGTCCAGTTGTGGCATCAGTTGCTCCAGCTCGGGCTGGCTGTGGTGGCCGACGGCCGGGTGTACCCGACGCTGGACAGCAACGGCGCCGACGTGTGGCGCCTGGGCCCGCTCAACGAACACGAGCGCCAGCGCGCACGGCAACTGCGCCAGGCCCTGGTGCCTCCCGCGCACTGCGGGGCCGCCACCGACACCCGGCCCTACCTCCTTTGGGCGCCACGTGTCGCGATCCGCGCCGGACTCGACGCGGTCGCCGAGGCGATGCTGCGCGGCCCCGGCACCTCAGCGATCCTGGGACACACCCCGTTCACCGCCCCCATCCCGCAGCAGCAGAACAGTTCCGCACTGCACCAGTGGGCCGACCGGGCCGAGGACGATCGCGCCGAGGCGCCGACCCTGGACTTGAAACTGTCCGTACAGGCCCCGAAGAAGGGCAGCCCCAACGACACGGAACTGCTGTGGGCCGAACTGCTGGTCTCCCAGCCCGCTGCGGAAAGCCGCAAGCAGCAGCTATTCCGCCCGGTTAAGCAGGTAGCTGGCGACGAGGCGCTGGTGGGGCACATCCGCCGATGGCTGCGACGCATCGCCGAGACGTGGGAGCCGGCCAGACGGCTCCTCGAATGCCCGGTACCCGACAAGTTCACCCTGCTCGCCAGCGAGGCCGTCCTGCTGCTGGGTGCCACACGCGATCAACTCGAGACGGCCGGCCTGAACGTGTACTGGCACCAGCAGTGGACCGACCTGCTGCGCACCCGCGCAGTTGTCGGGGGACTGCCCGATGCGGCTGCGGCAGTGACCCGTCCGCGGTTCTCCCTCGACGACGTGCTGGACGGCCGCTGGCAGATGTCACTCGGCGACACCGATCTCTCCGACCAGGAGATGGACGACATCGCCCAAGCGCCACGACCGCTGGCCAAGGTCCGGGGCCAGTGGGTGATGGTCGACGAAGAAACCGCCCGCCGTGCCACCGACCGCCGCATCGGCCCGATCTCCTCGGACCAGGCCCTCCGAGCGTCCTTGACCGGGCGCATCGACGTCGACGGGCAGGACATGCCCTGCGAGCCGGCGGCCGCGCTCGCCGACCTCGTGAACTTCCTGCGCACCGGATCCCGCACCACCCCCGTCGCCGCGCCGGGAGCCTTGCAGGCCACACTGCGCGACTACCAGCAACTGGGCCTGGCCTGGCTGGCGAACACCACCGACGCGGGCTTCGGCGCACTGCTCGCAGACGACATGGGTCTGGGCAAGACCCTGACCGCGCTGGCGCTGCACCTGCACCGCCGGGAACCCACCACGACCGGTGCCACCGGACCGACCCTGATCGTCTGCCCGGCCTCCGTCGTCGTCACATGGGAGAGGGAAGTCCACCGGTTCGCCCCGACTGTGCCGACCCTGCGTTATCTGGGGGCCGACCGCACCCTTGAGGACGCCACCTCCCGCACGATCGTCCTCACCAGCTACGAGACGCTCCGCCGCGACGTCGACCTGCTGGCCCTGCTGTCCTTCGACCTGGTCGTCGCCGACGAAGCCCAGATGGTCAAGAACCACCACACTGCCACCGCCCGCGCCCTGCGCCGGGTCCGAACCACCGCTCGGGTGGCCCTGACCGGCACTCCGGTGGAGAACAATCTCACCGAGGCATGGGCCCTCATGGACTGGCTCAACCCCGGACTGTTCGGCACGCAACGCATCTTCCGTGACCAGTTCGCCCGCCCTATCGAGGACAACATCGCCGACACCGAGCGAACCACACGGCTGTCCGGTCTCATGAGCGCGTTCATGCTGCGCCGCCGAAAGAGCGACCCCGGCATCCTGACCGAGCTGCCGCCCAAGGACATCCGGCCGCGCATTGTCGGCCTCAGCGACGAACAGATCCAGCTCTACCAACAGACCGCCGACGACACCCTCCAGGCGATCCGCGACGCCCAAGGAGTTCACCGCAAAGGCCTGTTGCTCGAGTTGTTCAACAAACTGCAGCAGATCTGCAACACGCCCGCCCAGTACCTCAGGGACTCCCTGGAAGACGACAACTACGACACCGAGCAGGCAGCGTCCCGCTCCGGCAAGATCGGCGCACTCGACGACCTGCTGCCCACCCTGACGGCCCCCGACGAGTCCACACTGATCTTCACCCGGTACCGGACCATGGCCAAGCTCCTCGTACGCCACCTGCGCAGCCACGGCCACGACCCGCTCTACTACAGCGGCGACATCCCCTCCCTCCGCGAACGCCAACGCATCATCGACACCTTCCAGGCCCGCTCCGGCCAGCTCATGGTGATGACGGTCAAAGCCGGTGGCACCGGCCTGACCCTCACCCAGGCAAGCCACGTCGTGCTCTTCGACCGCCCCTGGAATCCGGCGAAGGAGAACCAGGCCATCGACCGCGCCCACCGCCTGGGCCAGCAGCGCACTGTCACCGTGCACCCGCTCATCACGGAGAACACCCTGGAGGACCGAGTCGACGAGCTCCTCCAGCACAAGCGGGCCCTCGCCGACGCCGTGCTCGCCGACGGCTACTCCGCCCTCACCGAACTGACCGACGACCAGATCATCGACCTGATCGCTCTGGGAGCACAACGATGACCCCGAACGCGTGGGCCCACGCCTGGGAGACCCCCCTGCGGGCCGCCATCAACGACGAAACTCTCTGGCTCGCCGGTCACAACGACCTGTCCGCGGGCGGCCTCACCCACCTCACCCTCGAACCCGGCCGGGTCAGCGCCACCGCCACTGACCGGCACCACACCGCATCAGCAAACCCGGCGATCACCATGCCGGTCCTCACCCACGCCCAGACCGCGGCCTGGCAAACCACCTCCCCCACCTGCGGCCACCACCAAGCCGTCCGCACCGGCAAGCTCCCCGAATGCCTGACGAACCCGGACCACACCGGCGGCGTGCCCACCTGGCCCGCGCCCGAAGAGATCACCTTCGACTGCGACTGCGGAAGCTCGCCCTGCCGCCACGCCGCCGCCCTCGCCCACGCCGTGACCACACTCCTGGCTGCACACCCCGCCGACTTCGTCACGTTGCGCGGACTGCCCGCAGATTCCCCGCAGCACCCTCCGGTCACCGGCACGGACCAGCCCGTCACCACCACCCGCACCACGCCCGGCGGAAAGATCCACATCCCTGCCCACCACGCATGGGCCTGGTACCGCGAATGCGCCGAACCACCCCTGCTGCCTACATACACACCCGAGTGGACCGACGGGCCCGCGCCGGACCTTCCGGCGCGAACGGCGCCTCCCGCACCTGCACCAGCGGCGGAGCAGCTCCAGGCGCTCATCCACGACGCCGCAGCACAGGCGCGGGCACACCTACGTGACAACACTCAGCTGGAGTGTTCACTGCACGAGGACGTACTCCGCTTGGCGGCCACGATCCCCGGAGTCCGGCTCCCCGAGACGGCCGAACGCCTGAGCATCGACATCCCCGATCTGCGAGAGCAGATCTCGGCGTACACACCGACCCCGCTGCGTCGCCAGACAGGCACTTGACCACCGCGTAGAGGTCGAAGCGTCGTCGCCCACAGCGAGCACGCCCCTCAGTGGATCTCGCCCTCGCTTCCCGGCCGCTGCTGGCGCTGGCCCACCTTCGCAACGGCGACACGTTCACCCGGCTGGCAGCCGGCTTCCAGATCGGGGTGGCCACCGCCGAGCACCTGCAGACAGCCATGACCCGGATCCGCCTCCTGGCCTACGCGATCCTCGGCGGCACCCTTCCCGATCGACCGTGTCCACCATCAGAAGCCTTATCACTCCGGAAAACACCGCCGCCACGGTATGAACGTCCAGGTCATCGCGGACGCTGCGGGACGTCTCGTCTGGGCCTCGGCCGCGCTGCCCGGGCTCGACACACGACCTGACCGCCGCCCGGACCCGTGGCATCATCGACGCGCTGACCAGCGCGACGGTGATGACCTTTGCGGACAATGCCTATCAAGGCGCCGGCGGCGCCGTGCGTACACCGTTCAAGCAGCACCGCTACCGGCCGAAACTGTCAGCCCGGCAGAAGGCCGTGAACAAGACCCACGCCCGCATCCGCGCCCGTGGCGAACGTGCCGTCGCCATCTTGAAAACGTGGAAGCTGCTGACCAAGCTGCGCTGCAGCCCATCCCGGACGACCACGATCGTGCAGGCCGTCCTCGCCCTGCACCACGTTGAGAACCCGACCTACCGAGGTTGAAAAACGCTCACTAAATGAGATACAGCCCTGACCTCGAGGGCTGATGACTCAGTGGCCTCTGTTAGCCGAGCATGACCTTGCGCTTGAGACCGTTGCCCTTAGCCCAATCGTAAACCCGTTCGTGCTGGAGCCTTCCGACGACGATGCCTGGCGCGATGCCCGCAGTACGGGCAAAGATTTCGATGGCTGCGAGCGAGAGATAGGGGGTGGCAGCCAGTCTTCGATACGCCGCGGCGTACTCAGGCGGCAGGAGGATATTGGCTGCGAAAGCGTTCGCCTCATCTTCGCTTGCGTCTTCGTGACGCTTGTCAGGCGCGAGGTTTTTGCGATCGTCCATGAAGGTCAGCCGTTTGCCATGCAGCAGGACATGCGCGAGCTCATGGAAGAGACTGAACCAGAACTGGTCGTCTGTCTTGAACCGGTCGCTCAGGGCCACCATGACCTTGTCGGACGTCAGCCAACGCGTCGCACCGGAGACGTTCGTTTTGGTAAGTGCCGGGACGAACACCAATGCAACTCCCACCTGAGCGCAGAGTCGCGGCAATTCCTCCGACCAAATGGCCTGCTCCTGCAGCGTCAGTTCGCGAAGGCGGGGCAGGAGCGCGGTGAGCGCCGCTCGGTCGTACGGCTCGCAGTGCTGGTTGCGCGCTTCATGCTCGGCCAGACGCAGCCAGGTCGCGGTCGCATATTCGTTGGGACTGAGCACAGAGGATCGACGGAACGCGGCCTGGTAACCACGCCACACGTTGTGGGCCACTTCGGGAGTGGCCACACCGAAGAAATCGAGCAGCCGCCGAAGGTTTTTCACGCTCTTGGACCCGTCGGGCAGAATGCCGCGGCTGACCAACTCACGCAGAGGGAAGTGGTCGAGCCAGCCGAGATGTCCGGCCAGGGCCTTCTCCTCCTCCTCTCGGGCGAGCTGCGTGCGCCAGGCGGCCTCCCGCGCGTTCCACAGCCCGGCGGGCACTCCCGTGGCACGCTCAAGCAGCAGGGCGGTGTCGGGACTCAGCGCAGCGGTGCCCTGAATGACCTGGTTGATGTGCTTGGTGGAGAGCCCGGTCCGGCGAGCAAGGTCGGCTTGCGGGATCCCCAGGACCTCCAGGGTCTCCTTCAGGGTCTCCCCTGGGGGAGGGACAGTCTGGGGCGCGTACGCGGTCGGGTCAGCGCCGGGGGTCATCACGGTGCCTCTCTTCGGGCATGGAGGGGTACGGGGCGGGAGTTGAACACTGCGGGTTCGGGCTGGACATCCGTGACGATCACAGCTCGGACGCCCGCGTAGTCGAGTCTTCCGTCGGCGAGCCGGGGAGGGGGATCGGCGCGCGGACGCAGATGCAGATCCGCATACGGCCCCAAAGACACGAGCAGCAGGCCACCGCCGTCCGGACAAGGGCGCAGCCTGGCCGCCGGGAGGCACGACAGGGCTGCCAGATGAGCCGCGGCGTCGATCTCCGCCAGCCGCCGCCGCAGCACCGCGGACAGCGCCGGGCCGTAGCGGCGCTCACGCATGGCGTCGTCGTTGCAGGACAGGGCCAGCTCGACGTCGAGGTAGGAGAGCTCCACCAGCCGCCTCACGAATCATTTGCATTAACAGGCTTGGTGCATGCTAACATCGGCGCAAGATCGAGAGTTTGCATGTACCGATTTGGTGCATGTAAATCTCGCGACGGATCATTGTGCCTGCTCACGGGACCAGCACGTCGCGGTCCATGTCCGCTTGATCCCGGCATCGCCGGGAGACAAGGAGGTCTCGCCATGGCTATGGCAGACGCCGCCCTCAAGACCGTCACCATCACCGTGGACCGCGAGCCGGTCTCCGGGGTGCCCCGCCACACGACGCCGGACGAGATCCTGCGGCTGGCGGGAATCGACCCCGCCGGCCACTACCTCGTCAAGATCACCGGTCGCCACCAGGAGTCCTTCGAGGGACGGAGGGAGGAGCCGATCACCGTGCACGAGCACGAGAAGTTCGTGTCGCTGTCCACCGGCCCGACCCCGACCTCATGACCACGACCGGGCCGCTCTGGGGGCCTGCCGCGCTGCTGGCAGGCCTCCGGGCAACCGGCTACGCGCCCCAGCAGCAGAACGGCTTCATCGTCTTCGACTACACGATCGAGGCCGGCTCGTACGCCGGGCAGACCGTCAAGATCGGACTACAGGCCGCGGCGGACTTCCCCACGACCCCGCCCAGCGGCCCGCACGTGAGCCCACGCCTCGGACACCCTCATGGGGCCGTCCACCTCTCCGGGCTGGGAACGGAGTGGGAGTACTGGAGCCGTCCGGCCGCCAACTGGGCCGCCGACCGCAGTGTCCAGGGCTACCTACGCCACCTGCGCACCATGTTCGCACAGCTCGGCGAGTGAGCAGCGGCATGATCACCCGGTTCAGTGCCGCCGTACCCGCGCCGCTCGCCGGACGACTCGGCGAGCACCTTCGCCGTGCCGACGGGCACGAGGACTGCTGCTTCGTCCTGTGGCGTCCGGCTACCGGTGCCCGTCGTACCACCGCGGTGCTGGCCGATGTCGTGCTGCCCATCGAAGACGAGCGCATCGTGCACGGCACCGTCGATTTCACCAGCGCCTACTTCCTGCGCTCCGCAGCCCTGGCCTCAGAACGCGGCTGCGGGGTGGGCCTGATCCACTCCCACCCGAAGGGGTATGGCTGGCAGCGTCTGAACCAGATCGACCACGACGCGGAAGCCTCCTTCGCAGCGCAGGCCCTCGCGCTCACCGACCACCCTCTACTCGGGATGACCTTCGCCGGGGGCGACGGCAGGCACAGCGCCCGGATCTGGCAGCGACACGGGGCCCGGCGTTACCGACCGCGCCACGCCGAGAGCGTCCGCGTCGTCGGCGAAGAGTTCACCGTCACCTTCAACAGTGCCCTGCTCCACCCGCCGGGCGTCACGAGCGCACAGCAACGCAGTCTCTCCGCGTGGGGTCAACAGACCCAGGACACGCTCGCCCGTCTCCATGTCGGTGTGGTCGGAACCGGCTCGGTCGGCATGCTGATCGTCGAGGCCCTCGCGCGCACCGGCATAGGCCGCCTCACCCTCTTCGACTTCGACACCGTGGAGACCGTCAACCTCGACCGCCTCCTGCACGCCACATCACGTGACGCCCGCGTGAAGCGGCCCAAAGTCCGCCTCGCCGCGCGCGAGGCCCGTCGCGCCGCCACCGCCCCGGCCTTCCAGGTCACCGCGCTGGAGGCAAGCATCACCGAGCCGGACGGCTTCGCGGTGGCCGCCGACTGCGACGTGCTCTTCTCCTGCGTCGACCGCCCGTGGCCGCGTCACGTCCTCAACCAGCTCGCGTACGCGCACCTCATCCCCGTCGTCGACGGCGGAGTCAGCGTCGACGCGCGCGGCGGCGGTCTCCAAGGTGCCGAATGGCGTGCCCACATCGCCGCCCCGGGCCGAGCCTGCCTCGAATGCCTCGGTCAGTACGACTCCGCGTACGTCCCGATGGAGCGCGACAACTTGTTGGAGGACCCCTCCTACATCAGGGGCCTGCCCGCCGACCATCCGCTGCGTCGCAAGGAGAACGTCTTCGTGTTCTCCACCGCTGCCGCGGCCGCCGAACTGGTCCAGTTCATCACCATGGTGGCCGCGCCCGCCGGGGTCAGTGACAACGGAGCCCACCTGTACCACCTCGCCACCGGCACCCTCGACCGTCGTACCGAAGGGTGCAACCCCGGATGCCCGTACGACACAACACTGCTCGCCCTGGGCGATGCCGCCCCCACCGTCACGGGACGACACCTCGCGGCGGAGCGCGCCCGGGCCGGACGCGACACCCTCCGCTCCCGCTTCGCCCGGCTCGCGCACCGATGGCGCGACCCCCGCTCATGACACCTGCGCTGCCTCGGCGAGCCAACGCACGTGCAGCGTCTACCGATTGCCGCCTGGCAGAGGAAGAGGTACCGATGGATCGAAAAGAGTCCCTTGCGCAGCTCCTCGACGAAGGGCGCCGCGAGATCCAGGTGACCGACGAGGAGCTCGCCGAGGCCAAGCGCCGCCGCCAGCTCCTGGCCGCGTCCTCGCGCCGGGCCTTCCCCGGCTCCACCACCTATTACAACGGGAGCGTCGCGCACGGCGACGCCAACACCCCCCTGACCGACGTCGACCTCGGCGTCGTCCTCACCAAGAAGGACGCCGAGCCGTACGGCCCCGGCAAGAAGAGCGCCCTGGACCTCATGGAGAAGGTCCGCGAGGTGATCCACGAGGACCTCGATGACGAGTTCGACAAGCTCACCATCGAAGTCGAAGGCCGCCGCCGCGCCGTACTCGTACGGTTCGGCGACCCTGTCACGCAGGGCCAGGCCGACTTCACCGCGGACGTGATGACCGCGCTCCCCCATCTTTCGGGCCGCGGGCTGTACATCCCGAACACGAAGATCGCAGACCAGTGGGACCGCGCCGACCCGATCACCCACACGCGGATGGTCCTCCAGGCCATCGAGGACACGAAGGTCGTCTTCGCCCGTACGGTCCGTCTGCTGAAACACTGGAACGGCACCCACAGCAAGCCCATGTGCTCCTGGAACATCAAGGCTCTCTGCCTCGGCTGCCTCGACGAGCCCATGCCGCTCATCAACGCGCTGCAGACCTTCTTCACCTACGCGGCGGACGAGATCGACAAGGGCCCGACGCCCGACCCGGCCGGTGTGGCCGGACCGATCCCGCTCAACATGCCGCGCCGCGACGTGTACAAGCGGCTGTGCACCGCAAAGGAGTACATCGACTTGGCGATCGAGCATGAGAAGGCCGGGCGCCCGCTGAGTGCTCAGCACGCGCTGCACCAAGTCCTCCCGGAGCTCGTGCCGGACGCGGACGGCACGCAGGAGGAGGCCGGGCGCCTCGCGCAGACCGTCCTCGCCGGCGGCACGGCCGCCTCGGGACTTGGGCTCGCCACCCGGCTCGTCACGCCGACCCGACCCCGGGCCTGGGGAGACTGACACTGTGCCCCTCTGGTACGGGGCCCAGCCGCCATGGTGGGCCCCGCTCGAACGAGACGCCCGGCGACACTTCGGCGACGCACTCCAACACACATACGACCGAGGGACGTTGACGTACGGACTCGCTGGTCTCGATGTCATAGGCGAGCCCGACCCCATCGACGTCCGGATCCGCTTCTACGCGGACCCGCCTTACCCGACGTACGGCCTGCGGCCGGAGGACTTCCCGCGCGTCCACGCCAAACCCGGGGCCCCGTCGAAGCACCGGTACTCGTTCGACGACGCCCTCTGCCTCTGGTTTCCGCTCGATCCGGACGAGCACCGATGGACGAGTTCGAAAGGGCTTCTGGACCTCATCGAGATTGTCCGCACACACTTGTTCCTCGAACACTACTGGCGGCTCACCGGCGGTGAGCAGGGCGGCCAGTGGCTGATGGAGGATGCCCCTCACGGCATGCCGGGGAGTGACGTGTGCAGATCGTCGCGGAGACACAGGCGACGGAGGGCGGCTGGACCTGGGCCCAGACAGCCGCACTGATAGTCCCCTGCATCGCCCTCTTCGGCGCCTTCCTGACGTACGCCCTCAACCAGCGGGCCGTACGCAAGGAGCGTCGGGCCAAGACATTCGCGGAGGCCCTGACGGCGGTCGAGGAGTACCTGGAGATGCCGTACCGCATACGGCGTCGCCCCAAGTCCTCCTCCGCCGTGCGGCAGCAGCTCACCGACGAGGTCAGCGGCCTACTGGCTCGGATGGCCTTCCACCAGGCGTGGCTCCAGATCGAGGCATCGGCCGTCGCGGGACCGTACGCGACCTTCGTGGCCACGGCCCGAGCGGAAGCAGGCGCGCAGATGAGCCTCGCCTGGCAGCAACCACCGATCACCACCGACAACGGCATGAACCTCGGAACCCCGTACCCCCGGGACCGATCGAACGCAGCCCGGGGCGCCTGCATCGAAGCGATGCGCGATCAGCTTTGAGTTTGCGCTGGTCAGAAGCACTCTCATTTCCAATGTCCCACGCCTGCACTGCTTCGACACTTATCAAACTAATAGTGCGCAGGTCAGACGGCTTGTCAACTCTCACTTACAAAGACCGCTCTCAGCGCGAGCACGGCGGGCGACCGTCGCCGTGCTACCTGTGAACGGACGCGGTTCCCGCCACCCCTGGGAACCGACCGGCCCCGCGCCGGGCGCCGGAGCACGGCGGCCGGAACCGGTGACGTCACGGCCCCGACCGCGGGGCCCGCCCGGCCCCCGCCGCCCCACCCCGCGCGACGTCCGCCGCCGAGCCGCCCGCCCCCGCCGCACGACCGGCGCCCCACGGCGCGGTCTGCGGGCCGCCCCCTCCGGAATCAGGGGGCTAACCCCAGTGCGGCGGGCGGCCGGGCTCCCTAGCGTGGCCGTCATGACGGGACAGGACACGAGATGGGCCGCGCCGGACGCGGGACCGGCGCGGGACACCGAACTGGCGAAGGAACTCGACGCCACCCTGCGGGCCCGCAGGGAGCTGGGCGAGGAGTACGAGTCCGCCCTGGTGGACTCGTTCCTGGAGAAGGTCGACCGGCGCATCGACGCCGCCGTGGACCGCCGGGTGCGCCGGCAACTAGCCGAGCAGCACATGACCGCGGCCCGCGACGCCCGTGCGCCGAGGGCCACGGACTCCTGGGGCGAGCGCTTCGGCTTCGGGATCGTCTCGCTGGTCCTGGCCGTCCCGCTGTCCGCGATCGGCGGCGCCCTCGGCCACCTGCCCGGCCTCCTGATCGCCTGGGCGGGCATCGTCGGCGTCAACGCCGTCCAGGCGTCACGGACCCGCCCCGACCTGTTCGCCCGCGGCCGCCGCGCTGCGCACCGGGACGAGGACGCGTGGGAGGACTGAGCCCTGGGGGACGGCCGAGCGAGGCGGTGAGCCCTATGGGCTGAGCACGGTGAGCGCCGCGGGCTGGGTGCGGCGAGCCCCACGGGCCGAGTGCGGTGAGTCCTACGGGCCGGGTGTGGTGAGCGCTACGGGCCAGGTGCGGCGAGCGCTACGGGGGCCGGGTGCGGTGATCGGTTGCGCGGGGACCGCCGCACCCCCAACGCGTGGGGGGCGGGACGACGGCGGTCCCCGCGAGGGACGCGGGCCGGGTCAGAACCGGGCACGCGCGTCCGCTGGCGTCCAGGAAGCCCGGGAGCCGCTCCGGAGTCCTCGGCGCCGTACCGATCGCCGGCCAGGGAGGGGAGCCGCTCCCTCCCTGCCGACGCACACCACTGTGCCGGACGCGTGTTAAGCGGGTGCTGCGCGTACGTGACGCGCTCGTACCGCTTTCCCGACGCCCGGGATCGGCCGCCCCCGGCGGTACGGGAACCTCGGGGTCGGCCGACCCGGCGGCACGGACGCCACGGGCTGGGCCGCCCCGAGAGGGAGAGCCTTATTGACCGGGCATGTGGTCGTAGTGCTGGATCGCGCCGAGGATGAGGTCGCGGGCAGCGGCGCCGTAGACCGCTGAGCGCTTCAGGAGGGCGAATGCCTTGGCGTACAGCTCGATCTCTCGGGGCTGGGTCACCGAGAACTCTGCCGAGTAGGTCTCAACCAAGACGAGCTTGTCGTCGAACATCGAGAAGGAGTTACCAGGCCAAATGCGCGAGGGCGCGGACCGAGGGAGGATGCCCAGGCTCAGCCGCGGAAGCCTGATGACGGCCAGGAGGCGGTCAAGCTGTCCCCTCATCACCTCCGGGCCGCCGAAGTTGGTGTAGAGGGCCTGCTCGGCAAGCAGCACGTTGAAGATGCGGTCGCCCTGGTAGAGGTACTGCTGTCGCGCAAGTCGCTTGGCGGTCGCCGCTTCGGTGTCGTCGGGGATCTCATAGAAGTCTCGTACTTGCCGGAACGTCTCTTCTGCGTACTCAGAGGTCTGCAACGTTCCCCAGATCACGGTGGGGTGCCAGATGCGAAAGACCTTGGTCTTCGAATAGACCGGCAGCGCTGCTCGCTGCCTCTTCTCGGCGCCGGATTCCAACTGCCGGCGCCACTCAAGCCACAGTTCGTCAATGTGCCGAATCGTGGCGATCAGGTCCTCAACGTGTTCGTCCCGGCAAGTCTTGCTGCACCAGAGACGGATGTCCCCTTCGCTGGCGTTCTGCTTCCCGTTCTCGATGCGGGAGACCTTGGACTCCTGCCACCCAGTGGCCAGCGCGAATGCCCGGCCGCTCGTGAACCCCGCGTCTTTCCGGAATCCTCGGAGCCGGGCGCCCAGCGCCTCTCGTGCCTCTTGCGCGCGGTTGCTCACTGATGGGTCAGGGCTTGTACTCGGTGTGCGGGACGGCGACGCTCCAGAGCACGTCGCGTAGGCGGACGCACTCGTTCACGGTGGCCGGGTGTTCCACGATCTCTGAGCCGATTACTCGGCCTTCAGGGTCGAAGTGGCCCACGGCAAGAAGGCGGTCGTCGTACAGCCACCAGTCATTGCCCGCCAGAGGGAAGACGACGCCTTCAGGGAGCAGGTGTCGTGGAAGCCAGCGAATGTCTTCGCCGGTCTCGATGTTGAGGTGCGTGAGGGAGTGTTCCCATGTGACGTACTGACTGTGGGGCTCCGTGACCACGCGCACGCGACGCACCGTCTTGCCTTCGCCCGTGACGCGCCTTATGAGGGTCGTCCAGTCGTTGAGCCAGGAGTGGTCGTCCGGCTCGCCCCTCTTCCACCGGGCGTATGGCGTGTCTTCCACGGGAGAGCCGTAGTCGTCTCGCAGCTCCAGGTGGAAGGCGTCCCGCTCGAACTGGTGGAACAGCTCGTCACGCTGCGCGGGAGTGATCAGGTCCACTGTCTTCCTCCAGTAGGGCCGCGATCGAGGACTTGGGGACCTCGATGCAGGTCTCGTAGTCGGGCATGCGCATCTGGCCGAGAGCGTCCGGGTCATGCATTTCCGGGCCTTGGAGAACGCATGTCCCCTGCTCTGTGACAAGCATGATCGGCGCGGTGAACTTCTTGATTTCTCCGGAGGGGCGGCCGTCCTTCGTCAGGTGCTCGAACAGCTCGGTCGGCACCTCGATGACGGTCTGTCCTTCCGGCACGTCGAGCTGCATGAGCAGATCGTTCGCGTACACCTTCCAGCCTTGGATGACGTAGCTGTCCTGGTCGCTGGCGTACAGGGTGGGGCTGTCTCCGGGGGTGGAGTTCTTCCCGAGGAACCGTAGCTGCATGGCTGGTCTCCCGTTCGCCGTCTTGCGCAGGATTGCGCGACGAGAAGATGGTCGCTGGGCCGTTCGAGCCCGTCAATCCGCTTGCCGCAAACTGGCGCAATCTTCTTGGAAGTTGGGGTCCGGTCACTCTACTTTCGTCTTCGGACCCAACCCGCGTAGGCGGTGTCGAGGGGGAGAAGCGTGGTGGCGAGCGTGACTGACAGACGCGAGATGTCGGAGGCCGAAGCCGCGCGTTGCCCACCGACGTGGAGACGATCACCGCGGTCGTAGACGAAGCACACGGGATTCGTGACCGCTGTCCGGAAGTGGCAACAGGGGATTTGCCGAAGGTCGGCGAGCTCCAGGCCCTCCGCCCTCCGCCCTTGGGCATCACAAATCGGGCCGGCGGGTGGGGCGGCAAGTGCATTTCGGTCCAGACCCAAGAAGGGACTACCCATGACTGTGACACCTGAAAGGCCGGTCGTTCTGCGGCAGGGCCGAGACCTCGTCCCGCCCGAGCTGTTCGAGCGCCTGGTGGACTTCTGCGCCGAGGAGTACGGACACGAACGGAGCATGGCCGCGCGGATCATGGACGAGGCCCTGGCCTTCCTGGACGTGATGGGGCAGACGGGCGAGGGCATGGCGCCCTCCCAGGTCGTGGACCCCGGCTGGCACACGTTCATGCTCCACACCGAGGAATACGCCGAGTTCTGCCAGACGCGGTACGGCCGGTTCATTCACCACGCCCCGAAGAGCAGGTACCGGGACAAGGCAGCGATGGCCGACGTCGTGTCCAAGATCCGCGCCCACGGCTTCGAGGCGGACGAGTCCCTGTGGGGTACGAAGGCCGGCTGCAACGAGCCCACGTGCTGTGGCGACGGCCCCTGCTGCTGATGACGGCCCCTGTCAGTGGCCCCCGCTAGAGTCCGGCCCTCACGGATCGGGACTCTAAGTGCAAAAGGGAGTTTTCATGGCACCTGCCGAAGGACCCAAGGGCCGAGGACGGGTAACCGTCTTCTCGATGTTCGGGCCCGTCTTCGGCTACGCGACCACCCTCGTGGACGACCATCAGGTCGCCTATGTGGGTCCGCTGACCCCCGGCATTGAGTGGCGCTTGCTGTGGCGGATGGCGGAGAAGTGCTGCAAACCGCGAGACGCGCAGCACGAACACGCCAAGTGGATCATCACTCAGGCCAACCGCTCCTTCATCACCGGGAGCGATGTCGTCACGAAGCTCTCCGACGCCGACTGGGAGATGGAGCCGAGCGGCCGACGAGTGGAACTCGACGGTTCCTGGTCCAACCAGGATGTATTAGTCACCGGAGACCTCGCGGTGCCGACGCTTGCCACCGCGCAGACCGCGCGGAAGTTCACCTATTGGCCGCACTACGCCGAATGACGCCCTGACCACTCTCATTCTCGCGAAGGTCGAGTGGCCATCGGGGCGGCTTCATGTCTGCACGCGCTACAGGCCCCAGCGGGCGCTTCGCGCCGTAGACGGCGCAGTGCCACAGGCCGATGACCGGGAGGGGAGCCGCTCCCTCCCGGCCGACGTTCACCACTGTGCCGGGACGCGTGTTGAGCGAGTGCTACGCGTACGTGACGCGCTCGTACCGCTTTCCCGACGCCCGGGATCGGCCGCCCCAGGCGGTACGGGGACCTCGGGGTCGGCCGACCCGGCGGCGAGTGCGGTGGCACGGGCGCCGCGGGGCAGGCCGCGCCCGGGGTCACGGGCTGGGCCGCGCCGTCACTGGCTCTTGGGGTTCTTGGCCAGGAAGGACAGCAGGTCCTGTCGGCTGACCACGCCGGTGGGCTTGCCCTCGACCAGCACGATCGCCGCGTCCGCCTTGCCGAGCACCGCCATCAGGTCGGCGACCGGCTCGCCCGAGCCGACCTGCGGCAGCGGCGGGGACATGTGCTTCTCCAGCGGGTCCTCCAGCGAGGCGCGCTGGGTGAACAGCGCGTCCAGCAGCTCCCGCTCGACCACCGAGCCGACGACCTCCGCCGCCATGACGTCCGGGTGGCCGGCGCCCAGCTTCACGATCGGCATCTGCGAGACGCCGTACTCGCGCAGCACCTCGATGGCCTCGCCGACGGTCTCGTCCGGGTGCATGTGGACCAGGGACGGGATGGCGCCGGCCTTGTCCGTCAGCACGTCGGCGACGCGGGCGCTGGGGCCCTCGTCCTCCAGGAAGCCGTAGTCGGCCATCCACTCGTCGTTGAAGATCTTGCTGAGGTAGCCGCGGCCGCTGTCCGGGAGCAGGACCACCACGACGTCGTCCGGGCCGAGCCGCTCCGCGACCCGCAGCGCGGCCACCACGGCCATTCCGCAGGAGCCGCCGACGAGCAGCCCCTCCTCCTTCGCCAGCCGCCGGGTCATCTGGAAGGAGTCCTTGTCGGAGACCGGCACGATCTCGTCGGCGACGTCCCGGTCGTAGGCGGTCGGCCAGAAGTCCTCGCCCACGCCCTCGACCAGGTACGGCCGCCCCGAGCCGCCGGAGTACACCGAGCCCTCCGGGTCGGCGCCGACGACCTGGACCCCGCCGTCGCTGGCGTCCTTGAGATAGCGGCCGGTGCCGGAGATGGTGCCGCCGGTGCCGACGCCCGCCACGAAGTGGGTGATCCTGCCCTCGGTCTGCTCCCACAGCTCAGGGCCGGTGGAGTGGTAGTGCGAGAGGGGGTTGTTCGGGTTGGAGTACTGGTCCGGCTTCCACGCGCCGGGCGTCTCGCGGACCAGCCGGTCGGAGACGTTGTAATAGGAGTCCGGGTGCTCGGGGTCCACGGCCGTCGGGCACACCACCACTTCGGCGCCGTAGGCGCGCAGCACGTTGATCTTGTCGGTGGACACCTTGTCCGGGCAGACGAAGATGCACTTGTAGCCCTTCTGCTGGGCCACGATCGCCAGTCCCACGCCGGTGTTGCCGCTGGTCGGCTCGACGATCGTGCCGCCCGGCTCAAGCTCCCCGCTCTGCTCGGCCGCCTCGATCATGCGCAGGGCGATGCGGTCCTTCACGGAGCCGCCGGGGTTGAAGTACTCGACCTTGGCCAGCACGGTCGCCTGGATGCCCTTGGTGACGCTGTTGAGCCGTACCAGCGGGGTGTCGCCGACGAGGCTGATCATCGAGTCGTGGAATCGCACCGTTGTCTCCGGTCGCTGCAAAAGAGTGGTCCTTGTGGTGCTGCCAGCCTACGGCTCGCGCCGTTCGGGGGGCTGGCGTTCACTCCCCGTCGAGATTGAGCGACTGCCGGTGCGGGGCAAGGAAGTGGGTGTGAGGCTACGCGGGAGGTGGCGGCGAGGCATGACGAGCATGTCGAGGGCGCGGGTGGCCCGGCGGATCGCGGCCGGCGCCGCGTACGGCGGGGGCGGGATCGGGCTGGCGGGCGTCGCCGCCGTGGGGCTGCTGCTGGCCGAGCTGCGGCTCGCCAGGCGCCATGTGGGCAACGGGACCAGCCACCGGGCGCCGTCGGCGGACGGACTGTACGGCCGCGGCTACGGCGCCCCCGGCGAGCCGCCGCTGCGGCTGGCCATGCTCGGCGACTCCACGGCCGCCGGGCAGGGCGTCCACCGGGCCGGGCAGACGCCGGGCGCGCTGCTGGCGTCGGGCCTGGCGGCGGTGGCCGAGCGCCCGGTGCTGCTGCGCAACGCCGCCGCGACCGGCGCCCGCTCCGACGACCTCGACCGCCAGGTGGCCCTGGTGCTCGCCGACCCGGTCGGGGCGCCGGACGTCTGCGTGATCATGATCGGCGCGAACGACGTCACCCACCGGATGCCGCCCACCCTCTCGGTGCGCCATCTGACGGCGGCGGTGCGGCGGCTGCGCACGGCCGGCGCCGAGGTGGTGGTCGGCACCTGCCCTGACCTGGGCACCATCGAGCCGGTGCAGCAGCCGCTGCGGTGGCTGGCCCGCCGGACCTCGCGGCAGTTGGCGGCGGCGCAGACGATCGGGACGGTGGAGCAGGGCGGACGCACCGTGTCGCTGGGCGATCTGCTCGGCCCGGAGTTCGAGGCCAACCCGCGGGAGCTGTTCGGACCGGACAACTACCACCCCTCCGCCGAGGGGTACGCCACGGCGGCGATGGCGGTGCTGCCGACGATGTGCGCGGTGCTGGGCCTGTGGCCGGCGGACGAGGAGCGCCCGGACGCGTCCCGCCGGGAGGGGTTCCTGCCGGTGGCCCGCGCGGCGGCGGAGGCGGCTTCGGAGGCGGGCACCGAGGTGGCCGCCGCCCTGCCCACCGGGCCTCGCGGCCCGTGGGCCCTCCTCAAGCGCCGGCGCCGCCGCCGCGTCCCGGAGCCCCAGCCGGCGGCCCCGCCCAGCCCGTCCGGCGTCTGAGCACGACGTGGCCGCCGGCGCCGGACCGACGGCCCCGACGCGTCAGCACCCGGGGGCAGGCTCGACGCGTCGGCAGCCGGTGCGGCCCCGGGACGTGCGCGGCCCCGCGCGTGCGCCCGGGTCCGGGCGGGCACCCGGGGTTCGGCCAGGCACCCGGGCACGCACCGCCGTACGCCCCGTACACCGCGCACCCCCACGCACCCGCACCCGCACCCGCACCCGCACCCGCACCCGCACCCAGCAAAGCAAGCGCTTAGAAAACTGCGGTCAGGGTCACACCGCGATCCCCGTGACCCAGGCCATACGGACGGGTAACTTCCAGACCAGCCGCTGACCACTCCGCACCGTCCCTGGAGCCGTGATGCCCGAAGCCGTGATCGTCTCGACCGCCCGCTCTCCCATCGGCCGCGCGCGCAAGGGCTCCCTCAAGGACCTGCGCCCGGACGACCTCACCGCCACGATCGTGCAGGCGGCGCTCGCGAAGATCCCCGAGCTGGACCCCCGGGACATCGACGACCTGATGCTGGGCTGCGGCCTGCCCGGCGGCGAGCAGGGCAACAACCTCGGCCGGATCGTCGCCGTGCGGATGGGCATGGACCACCTGCCGGGCTGCACGATCACCCGGTACTGCTCCTCTTCCCTACAGACCTCCCGGATGGCCCTGCACGCCATCAAGGCGGGCGAGGGCGACGTGTTCGTCTCGGCCGGCGTCGAGATGGTCTCCCGCTTCGACAAGGGCAGCTCCGACAGCCTGCCGGACACCCGCAACCCCTTCTTCGCCGAGGCCGAGGCGCGCACCGCGGCCACCGCGCAGCAGGAGGGCACGACCTGGCACGACCCGCGCGAGGACGGCCTCGTCCCCGACGCCTACATCGCCATGGGCCAGACCGCCGAGAACCTGGCCCGCGTCAAGGGCGTCACCCGGCAGGACATGGACGAGTTCGGCGTCCGCTCGCAGAACCTCGCCGAGCAGGCGATCAAGAACGGCTTCTGGGAGCGCGAGATCACCCCGGTGACCCTCCCGGACGGCACGGTGGTCAGCACGGACGACGGCCCGCGCGCCGGCGTCACGCTGGACGCCGTGTCCGGCCTCAAGCCCGTCTTCCGCCCGGACGGCATGGTCACCGCGGCCAACTGCTGCCCGCTCAACGACGGCGCCGCCGCGCTGGTCGTCATGTCCGACACCAAGGCCCGGGAGCTGGGCCTGACCCCGCTCGCCCGGATCGTGTCCACCGGCGTGTCCGGGCTGTCCCCGGAGATCATGGGCCTCGGCCCGGTCGAGGCCAGCAAGCAGGCGCTGCGCCGCGCCGGTCTCGGCATCGAGGACATCGACCTCGTCGAGATCAACGAGGCGTTCGCCGCCCAGGTGATCCCGTCCTACCGGGACCTCGGCGTCGACCTGGACAAGCTGAACGTGAACGGCGGCGCCATCGCCGTGGGCCACCCCTTCGGCATGACCGGCGCCCGCATCACCGGCACCCTGATCAACTCGCTCCAGTTCCACGACAAGCAGTTCGGCCTGGAGACCATGTGCGTCGGCGGCGGCCAGGGCATGGCCATGGTCGTCGAGCGCCTGAGCTGATCCGCCCGCGCGGCCGCCCCTCCCGGCGCCGCGAGCGCTCGCCATAACACCCAGCGTGAACGTACGGCCCGGAATCCAGGAAACGGGTGGATTCCGGGCCGTTTTGTGATCCAATCTCCCCCAGAGTGTGACCCATCTCCCTCCGAGGGGGGATCTTCGCAGGTCAGCAGCGTTCCTGCGGGTGACTCACGCGCCGCTTGAGCCGCATTCCTGTCCGTTTCGTGACGTTACGCACTGACAGCAGGATCGTTCGCCCTTCAAGCTGATGTAGGAAGTCGGGGGTCGACCTTGAACCCAGGAGTACGTCAGTGAGCGCCATGCCGATCGCCCTGCTGCTCACCTGCGCCGCCACCGGCGCCGTGGGCGTCGCCGTCCTGCGCACCCTCTTCGTGCTGCGCCGTCAGGTCACGGCCCTGCAGAGCCAGCTCGCCGAGAATCACGCCGTCACCGCGCGCGCCCTGCTGCCCGCCGCCCGCTCGCACGCGGACGCCGAGCAGATACGCGCCGCCGTGGTGCAGGCGCTCACGGAGGAGCGGGAGCGGGAGCTGGCCGAGGCGCGCGCCTTCTGGGCCGCTCAGGAGACGCGGGACGCGTCCGACGCGCCCTCGCTGCTCGGGCTGCCCGACAGCGAGCTGTTCCTCCCCCGTCAGAGTGACTTCGCGGCCTTCGACCACCTGGAGCCCGCGGCCGAGGCCGGCGCGGCCGACGCCGAGGAGCTGTCCGGCCGGTCCGGCCGGGAGTCCGTGCAGGGCGGCCCGTCCGGCGAGTCGGCCGAACTCGCCGCGGCCCGGCGCCGCCACCCCTCGCACCCGGACTTCACCCCGCACCCCTCCCCGGTCGTCGGCGACCACGAGCGCACGGTCGCCGCGCTGGAGGAGCTGGCCGAGTCCCGGGTGGAGCTGGCCGACGTCCGCCCGGGTCCGCTGGGCACCCTCGACGTCTACGTCTTCGCCGACGGCACCACCCTGTGCATGACGCCGGGCCACCGCGAGACCGCCGAACGGCTGTCCGCCGCCCTGCACGCGGGCGAGTCCCCGGTGCTGCTGGGCGGCTCGGGCGTCTCCGGCGCGTACACGCTGACCTTCTCCTGCGGCGAGGAGAGCGTGTACATCCTGGCCGACCGGGTCATCGCCTCGCTGTAGCCGGGCGGGCCGTCACACCCCCGCCCGCTTCAGCGCCTCCTGCACCAGCCGCACCGCCTCCTCGACCTCGGCGTCGCTGCCGAGGACGAGGGCGAGGTCGTGTCCGGCCACGGTGATCTGGTCCGCGGCGGCGAACATCCCGGCGTCGGGCATCTCGCGCGGCTCGGCGGAGGGCGCCTCCAGGAGCTGCGCCCGGCGGGACAGCTCCCTGGCCAGTCCCAGCGCCTCGGCGGCGCCCGCCCGTTGCAGCCGGCTCTGCGGCGCCGCCCGGAGACGGTCGGCGAAGTGATCCACGGCCCGGGTCAGTGATGTCGTGTCAACCACTCCGTGAGACTACGCGTCGCGGCCGGACTGTTGCCAACGCACCGATGCTCAGGCACGGTGACGGAAAGGACTGGCTTCGTCGAACGCGTCCGGAGGCGCCGATGTCCCAAGTCTTCTCCGAAGAGACCCATCGCAACCTGCTCGCCCGCATCCCCCAGTGCACCGGTCGTGAGGTCGCCGACTGGCTGCGCACCGTCGAGGACGGCCCGGCGCTCTGCTTCGAGGAGAAGCTCAGTTGGCTCCGCCACGAGCACAACCTCGCCTACGGCCACGCCAAGGCGATCATCCACGAGTACGACCTGAGAAGGGCCGCGCGCAAGCTGCTCTGACCGCGCGTGCCCTGATGCCCTGACGGGCGGGCGGACGACGCCTCCCGCGGCAGGGGCGGACGGCACGGCGAAGGGCCCCGGCACGGCGCCGGGGCCCTTCGTCACGCGGGAGACCGCTGGTCGCGGAAGGCCGCTAGTCGTTGCTGTTGAGGATCGCGAGGATCCGCAGGAACTCCATGTAGATCCAGACCAGCGTCAGGGTGAGGCCGAAGGCCGCGAGCCACGCCTCCTCGCGCGGGGCGCCGTAGGCGACGCCGTCCTCGACCTGCTTGAAGTCCAGGGCGAGGAAGCAGGCGCCGAGGATGACGCCGACCACGCCGAAGAAAATGCCGAGGCCGCCGCTGCGGAATCCGAGGCCGTCGCCGCCACCGAACACGGCGAACAGCATGTTCACCGCCATCAGCAGCACGAAGCCGAGCGCCGCCGCCATGACGAAGCCGTAGAACCGGTGGTTGACGCGGATCCAGCCCGCCTTGTACGCGAGCAGCACGGCGGCGAAGACCGCCATCGTGCCGATCACGGCCTGCATGGCCGCACCGCTGGCGATGCGGTTGTCGACCACGCTGGAGACGACGCCGAGGAACACGCCCTCGAACGCCGCGTAGGTCAGGATCAGCGCGGGCGACGCCTTGCGCTTGAAGGACTGCACGAAGCCCAGCACCATCGCGATCAGCGCGGCGCCGACCCCGATGCCGTAGGAGCGGCTGAGGTGGGCGTCGTCCACCGGCAGCAGCGCCCAGGCGAGCGCGGCCGTGACGACCAGCACGCCGAGGGTGGACGCCGTGCGCACGACGACGTCGTCCATCGTCATCCGGCCGGCGGCGGCCGGGGCCTGCGGCGGGGCGCCGTACTGCGCGTCCTGCTGGGCGTACGGGTTCTGCGCGTACGGATTCTGCGCGTAGGGGTTCTGCGCGTACGGGCCGCCGCTCGGCTGGGCGTACGGATTGCCCTGCGCGTACGGGTCGCCCTGGGCGCCGACTGCGGGGCCCCCGGCCTGCGGCGCGGCGTTGAAGCCCGCGTAGCCGTTGTCGCGGCTGAACCCCCGTCGCGAGAAGACCGGGTTTCTGCTCCTCATCGCACTCCTCCATGGCCGCGTCGCGGCCTTGGCTCAAGAGTAATGGAAAGGCAAAGGGTCGACCCTCGTACCTGGGAAGGATCTTTCCCTCGTCCTGTTCCGCAACACGCTACGCGGCCACGAGATTCCCGGCGACAGACGGCGACCGCCATGACCAACCTGCGACACGTCCGGTACCGGCCGGAGACCCCTGCCATCCCGGACCGGTCACGGATCGACGCCGAGCGGTCGGAGAGCGGCCGAGCACGTACGAGATCAAACGAGATCGATCGACATCAAACAGGGCGAGACCCGGTGACGCGGAGGAGACACTGCCGCAAAGACGGCCGGAGCGGTGGATAGGCGGCGAACCGAGGGAAAGTGCCCGGAACCGGACTTGAACCGGTACGCCCGCGAGGGGCAGCGAGGTTTAAGCTCGCCGTGTCTGCATTCCACCATCCGGGCAGGCCATGGGCTCCGCGTTTGAAGGTCTGAGCCTATCGGCAGGCCTCCCCCGGCCAGCGGTCAGATGGACTGATGTTGTCTTATTTTATTGACTCCTGAGGGTGTATCAGGCTGGCAAACCACCAGTCGGCGCCTGCCCTCAGCCTCCCGGGCCGCGCGAGCCCGCGCGGACGGAATGACGGAATTTCACCGCCCGGTCAGAGGCACTCCACGGGGGCTCGGCACGGACTCTCACCCTCCCCTTTCCGGGCGGCCGCCGCGGCGCCTCCGCGGGGCCGGTGTCCTCCCCAGGTATGACGCCCGCGCCCGCGGTCCGACCCGAGTCGTCCACCGGAACCGGAGCAGCGGGTGACGCCGCGGGCCGGTTCGGCGGCGACGATGGGGTACGTGCCCAGCAACCGTCCTCGCACCGTCAGGAGCTCTTGCCCGTGACCACCACGTCCCCCCTCGCCGGCGCGGCCACCGCCGTGGCCGCGCGCGCCACGGAACTGTCCAAGGTCTACGGACAGGGCGAGACCCAGGTGGTCGCCCTCGACCGGGTCTCGGTCGACTTCGCGCAGGCCGAGTTCACCGCGATCATGGGCCCCTCCGGGTCCGGCAAGTCCACCCTGATGCACTGCGTGGCGGGACTGGACTCCTTCTCCTCCGGTTCGGTCCGCATCGGCGACACCGAACTGGGGGCGCTCAAGGACAAGCAGCTCACCACGTTGCGCCGGGACAAGATCGGGTTCATCTTCCAGGCGTTCAACCTGCTTCCGACGCTGACCGCGCTGGAGAACATCACGCTTCCCATGGACATCGCCGGCCGCAAGCCGGACCGGCAGTGGCTGGACTCGGTGATCGCCATGGTGGGGCTGTCCGGGCGGCTGAGCCACCGGCCCGCGCAGTTGTCCGGCGGCCAGCAGCAGCGCGTCGCCGTCGCGCGGGCGCTGGCCTCCAAGCCGGAGATCATCTTCGGCGACGAGCCCACCGGCAACCTCGACTCGCGCTCGGGCGCCGAGGTGCTCGGCTTCCTGCGCAACTCGGTGCGGGAGATGGGCCAGACCGTCGTCATGGTGACCCACGACCCGGTGGCGGCCGCCTACGCGGACCGGGTGGTCTTCCTCGCGGACGGCCGGATCGTGGACGAGGTGCACGGGCCGACGGCCGACGCCGTACTGGACCGGATGAAGCAGTTCGACGCCAAGGGCCGCACGAGCTGAGCCCCCGGACCCTCCCCCCAGCCCGCCCTCCCGTACTCCTGGACTGAGACAGACACCCATGTTCCGCACCGCCTTGCGCACCGTCCTCGCGCACAAGGCCCGGCTCCTGATGACCGTGCTCGCCGTCATGCTCGGCGTCGCCTTCGTCTCGGGGACCCTGGTCTTCACCGACACCGTCTCCGACGCCTACCAGCACAGCTCCGCCCGGGGCTTCGACCACGTCGACGTGGCCGTACGGCCCCGGCACCAGGACGCCGGGGGCGAACGGCCGGGCCGCGCCGCCGAGCTGACCCAGGCCGACCTGGAGCGCAGCGCCCGCGTGCCGGGCGCCGCCTCGGCCGTCGGCGTGGTGCGCGGCTTCACCGCGATAGCCGACCGGCACGGCAAGCTGATCGGCGGCGGCTTCCGCTCCGAGGGCGGCGACTACTGGGGCGCGAAAGACCCCCGGTACCCGCTGACCTCCGGCGCCGCCCCGCACGGCGAGGGCCAGGTCCTCATCGACTCCGAGACCGCCCGGCGGGCCGGGTACGAGGTCGGCGACACGGTGCGCGTCTCCGTCGACGGGCCCGTCCTGACCCCGACCGTCAGCGGCGTCTTCACCACCGACGACGGCAACGTCGCCGCGGGCGGCAGCCTCGCCCTGTTCGACACCGCCACCGCCCAGAAGCTGTTCGGCAAGCCGGGCCGTTACGACGAGATCGACGTGCGGGCGGCGCCGGGCACCGGCCAGGAGGCGCTGAAGGCGCGGCTCGACGCGGCGCTGCCCGCGGGTGAGACCGAGACGACCACCGGACGGCGGCTCGCGGACGACCAGGCGAAGGACATCGCCTCCTCGATGAGCGGACTGCGCCGGGGGCTGCTGGTCTTCGCCGGGATCGCGCTGTTCGTCGGCACGTTCATCATCGCCAACACCTTCACCATGCTCGTCGCCCAGCGCACCAGGGAACTCGCGCTGCTGCGCGCGGTCGGCGCCTCCCGGCGGCAGGTCACCCGGTCGGTGCTGATCGAGGCGTTCGCGGTGGGCGCGGCAGCCGCCGTGACCGGGCTGCTGGCCGGCATCGGCATCGGCGCCGGGCTGCGGTCCCTGATCGGGTCGCTGGGCGCCTCGGTGCCGGACGGCCCGCTGGTCGTCGCCCCGCGCACGGTGGTCGCGGCGCTCGCGGTCGGCGTGCTGGTGACCGTGCTGGCGGCCTGGCTGCCCGGCCGGCGGGCGGCGAAGATCCCGCCGGTGGCGGCGATGAGCAGCGTGCACGCGCAGGCCACCGCCAAGTCGCTGGTGCTGCGCAACACCCTCGGCGCCCTGTTCGCCGCGGCCGGCGTCGCGACGGTGCTGGGGGCGACCACGATGGACGCCGACGCCGCCCAGGCGCCCATGGGTCTCGGCGCGGTGCTGCTGATCATCGGCGTCTTCATCCTGACCCCGCTGCTCTCCCGCCCGCTGATCGCCGCGGCGGCGCCGGCGCTGCGCGTCTTCGGCGTCTCGGGCCGGCTGGCCCGGCGCAACGCGGTGCGCAACCCGCGCCGTACGGCGGCCACCGCGTCCGCGCTGATGATCGGACTGACCCTGATCACCGGCATGACGGTGACGGCGGGCAGCCTCCAGCACGCGATCGACGAGATGGCGTCCTCCGCGATTCGCGCCGACTACGTGGTGTCGATGGCGAACGGCAACGGCCTGTCCCCGGGCGTCGAGGAGAAGCTGCGCCACGCCGACGGCGTCACCGCCGTCAGTCCGCTGCGCGACGCCCCGGCCCGCGTGGAGGGCCGGATCGACGACCTGACGGGCGTCGACGCCGCCGCGATCGGCTGGCTGACCGACCTGAAGGTCGCCGACGGCGCCTTCGCCGTGCGCGGCGACCGGATCGTCGTCGACGACAAGACCGCCGCCTCCCGGCACTGGAAGGCCGGCTCCGCCTTCACCGTCGCCTACCAGGACGGCCGCAGGCAGCGGCTTACGGTCGCCGGGGTCTACGAGGGCAACGCCCTGATCCACGGGATCATGGTGGACGACGCCGTCCTCGCCCCGCACCAGAGCGACCCGAGGGACGCGCAGATCCTGGTGAAGACCGACGGCGGCGCGTCCGGCACGGCCAAGGACCGGCTGGCGAAGGCGCTCGGCGCCAACCCGGCGATCAGGATCCAGGACAAGAAGGACATCTCCAACGGCATCGCGCGGGTGTTCACGCTGCTGCTGAACATGCTCTACGGCCTGCTCGCCATGGCGGTGATCGTGGCGGTCCTCGGGGTCGTCAACACGCTGGCGATGTCGGTCTTCGAGCGCGCGCAGGAGATCGGCATGCTCCGCGCGATCGGGCTGGACCGCCGCAGCGTCAAGCGGATGGTCCGGCTGGAGTCGCTGGTGATCTCGCTGTTCGGCGGCGTCCTCGGCATCGGCCTGGGCGTGTTCTTCGGCTGGGCGGCGGGGCGACTGCTCGGCGCCGAGCTGGCGACGTATGAGCTGGTGCTGCCCTGGGCGCGGATGGGCGTCTTCCTGCTGCTGGCGGCGGCGGTGGGCGTGCTGGCCGCCCTGTGGCCGGCCCGGCGCGCCGCCCGCCTGAACATGCTCCAGGCCATCACCTCGGAGTAGCGGCGGCCGACCGCACCCCTCGGGCCCCGTCTCCCTCGCGGAACGGGGCCCGAGGCGCGGGTGCGGGTCTACTGCTGGGCGGGCGCTCCCCAGGTGCGGGCCCGCAGCGGCATGCCGGACTCACCGGAGTCGGGGGTCTTCACCGCCAGGACCTGGTTGACGCCGATCCGGTTGTGCTCGAAGGCGAGCGCGGAGGCCGCCATGTAGAGCCGCCACACCCGGGCGCGGCCGGGGCTGGTGAGCCGCACCGCGCGGTCCCACTCGGCCTCCAGGTTGGCGACCCAGCGGCGCAGGGTGAGCGCGTAGTGCTCGCGCAGGGACTCCACGTCGCGCACCTCCAGACCGGCCCGCTCCAGCGCGGAGACGGTGACGCCGATGGGCTGTAGCTCGCCGTCCGGGAAGACGTAGGCGTCGATGAACGCGTCGATCTGATAAGCCGACTCCTCGCCCTGCGGGCGGCGGCCGATCTGGTGGTTGAGCAGCCGCCCGCCGGGGGCCAGCAGGGCGTACAACACGCGCGCGTACTCCAGATAGCGCTCGGCGCCGACGTGCTCGGCCATGCCGATCGAGGAGATCGCGTCGAAGGGTCCGTCGTCCACGTCGCGGTAGTCCTGGACGCGGATCTCCACCCGGTCGGTCAGCCCCTCCTCGGCCACCCTCTTGCGGGCGTACGCCGCCTGCTCCTGGGACAGGGTGACGCCGACGACGCTCACGCCGTGCTCGCGGGCGGCGTGGATCGCCAGGGAGCCCCAGCCGCAGCCGACGTCCAGCAGCCGCTGACCGGGCTTCAGGCCGAGCTTGCGGCAGACGAGTTCGAGCTTGTCGCGCTGGGCCTGCTCCAGGGCGGCGGCGGGCTCGGGGGCCGCCCAGTAGGCGCAGGAGTACACCATGGACGGGCCGAGGACGAGTCCGTAGAAGTCGTTGCCGACGTCGTAGTGGTGGCTGATGGCGCGCCGGTCGGTGCGCCGGGTGTGCAGGTGGCCGGGGCGGCGGACCTCCTCGGCGGGCGGGGCGGGCGGCAGCGGCGGTCCGGCCAGCCGCACCAGGCCGCGCACGGCGGCCCGCACCTCCGGGTCGAGCAGCGCGCGGCCGAGCCCCCGGGCGTCCTCCCCGCGATCCCAGATCAGACCGGAGAGCGCGTCCAGGGCGGCGTACAGGTCGCCCTCGACCTCCAGGTCGCCGGAGACCCAGGCTCGGGCCAGCCCCAACTCGCCCGGTTTGAGCAGCAGTCGGCGCAGGGCGCGCCGGTTGCGCACGACCAGCGTCGGCGCGCCGGGCGGGCCGGCCTCGGAGCGGTCCCAGGCGCGGATCCGCACCGGGAGCGGGGCCCCCGTGAGCTGTTCGAGCAGTCTCGTGAGCCGCAGCGCGGCGTCGGGCATGGCGCACACCTCCGTGACGACGAATGCCGGAATATCCTCCCTTACGTAACACCGCGCGCGCCGCGGCGCAGTCCCGCCACGGGGTCACGGCCGGGCAAAGAGAGGGGACGGCCACGCGGGCCGCCGCCCGTGCCGGCCATGCACGGCGCGCGGAGGTCCGCGGCCCGGAGGCGCCCGACGCCCGGCGCCCCCGTCCGGGGCTCTGCCCGCCGTCGGGCGCCGGACGCGCCGAAGGGGCCGCCCGCACCACGGATGGCGGGCGGCCCCTTCGGGCGTACGGCAGGTGACCGGGCGTCAGGACGCCGTGGCCGTCTTCTCGGTCTTCGGCGCGGCGGCGACCGGCGCTGGCTTGGCGGCCTCGTAGAACTCCTCGCGGGGGTTCTCCATGGCGCCCAGCGAGACGACCTCGCGCTTGAGGAACATGCCGAGGGTCCAGTCGGCGAAGATGCGGATCTTGCGGTTCCAGGTCGGCATGGCGAGACCGTGGTAGCCGCGGTGCATGTACCAGGCGAGACGGCCCTTGAGCTTGATCTTCATCTTGCCCATGACGATCATCGCGACGCCCTTGTGCAGGCCGAGGCCCGCGACCGCGCCCTTGTTGGCGTGGCTGTAGTCCTTCTGCGGGAAGCCCCGCATGCCGGAGACCACGTTGTCGCCGAGCACCCGGGCCTGGCGCAGCGCGTGCTGGGCGTTCGGCGGGCACCAGGCGTTCTCGTTGCCCGCCTTGCGGCCGACGAGGTCGGGCACCTGGGCGTTGTCGCCGGCGGCCCAGATGTAGTCGGTGCCCTTGACCTGGAGGCTGGGCTCGCAGTCGACGTGGCCGCGCGGGCCGAGGGGGAGGCCGAAGCGGGAGAGGACCGGGTTGGGCTTGACGCCCGCGGTCCACACGATGGTGCTGGCGTCGACCTCGAGGCCGTTCTTCAGGACCACGTGGCCGTCGACGCAGGAGTCCATGGAGGTGGAGAGGTAGACCTCCACGCCGCGGCTCTCCAGGTGCTCCTTGCCGTACTGGCCGAGCTTGGGGCCGACCTCGGGGAGGATCTTGTCGGCGGCGTCGACGAGGACGAAGCGCATGTCCTCGCGGGAGACGTTGGTGTAGTACTTGGCCGCGTCCCGGGCCATGTCCTCGACCTCGCCGATGGTCTCCGCGCCGGCGAAGCCGCCGCCGATGAAGACGAAGGTGAGCGCCTTGCGGCGGATCTCCTCGTCGGTCGTGGAGTCGGCCTTGTCGAGCTGCTCCAGGACGTGGTTGCGCAGGCCGATGGACTCCTCGATGCCCTTCATGCCGATGCCCTGCTCGGCGAGGCCGGGGATCGGGAAGGTGCGGGAGACCGCGCCCATCGCGACGACCAGGTAGTCGAAGGGCAGCTCGTACGCCTCGCCCACGAGGGGGGCGATCGAGGCGACCTTGCGGTCCTGGTCGATGGTCGTGACCCGGCCGGTGAGGACCTCCGCCTTCGGCAGCACGCGCCGCAGCGGGACGACGACGTGGCGAGGGGAGATGCTGCCGGCGGCGGCTTCGGGGAGGAAGGGCTGGTAGGTCATGTACGACCGCGGGTCGACGACCGTGACGGTCGCCTCGCCGTAGCGCATCTTCTTGAGGATGCGCCGGGCTGCGTACAGGCCTACGTACCCACCGCCTACTACGAGGATCCTGGGACGCTCCGTGGTGCTCATGGCATCGAGTATCCACCCGTTCCGAGGGGGTACCTCGTGCGCCCCTTCACAAGCTTGGGGACCCCCTGTGTTAAACTCCGCCGCTCGCGTGACGGAAGTCATGCTCGGGGAGGGGAACCGGCGCCCGCTAAGCCCTATGTCAAGGCCGCGTGAGCTGCCCTTCCGAGTCTGCGGCGCCCCGCCGGACGATCTTCGCCGCCGCCTCGCGGCGCCCCCGCGCAGACTCCCCCGGAGGCCGCCGCGACCCCGCCGAGCGCCGGAACAGGCCGCCGGGGACCCTCCGGACCGCCTCCCTGACGGCAATACTTGTGAAGAACTTCACGAAGCTTTCCGACGGAACGTCATCCGCCCGCGGCGATCACCCCGCCCACCCTCGCTCAGACGACTCCGCCCCTGCTCACACTTATGTTACCGACTGGTAGCACACAAGTGATTCCGGGGGCGGGACGTACGCCCGAACGGGGGGGGCGCGCCCAGCAGCCCGCCCCCTCAACCGAGGGCGCCCTCGATCGCCTCGAAGACGTCGGCGTCGGTCTCCCGCTGCCACTCGGGAAGGTCCGGCCAGTCGGCGACGTAACCCGGCTTGGGCTCCTCGAAGTGCCTGAACATCTGCGCGATCCACGCGGTCGCGACGAAGCGGCCCTTTTGCTCACGGCTCAGCCGCGAGGCGTGACCGTCGCTCACGTCGAGGAACTGGCGGACCTGCTCGTACACGGCGCCTGCGGCCTGCCGCTCCCACTCGGGCGTCTCCTCCCAGCCACTCACGTAGCCCGGCTTGGGCTCGCCCGGGAAGTGTTTGCGCACACCGGCGATCCACGCCTCGCGAAACAGCCGGGCACCCTCGGTCTCCGTCACGGCAGCCCCTCTCGTCACGTCGCGCTCAGTGCGGCGATCTCGGCGCCCAGTCCGGCGACCCGGCGGTCCCCGGCGAGCGAGCCCATGTCAGCCGCCAGCCCCTGGAGTCTACGGACGAGATACCCGGACGAGGAGCGCCGGGCGAGACGCAGGGCCTCGGACGCGTGGGTGAGCAACTGGTCGGCGTCGGCGGCGTGGTCGGCCCTCGTCACCTATCCCATCAAGCCGGGGTTCTGCGTCGCCTGGCCGATCGCGTCGAGCTCCCCCTGCTGCACGGTGGCCGTGGCGTGCATGGTCCGCGCCACCGACTCGTACGCCGCCAGGACCGAGTCCCGCAGCGCTCGCTCGCGCTGGGCGCCCTCGTCGGCCGTGAGCGCCGCGTGCGCCTCGGCCACTGCGAGGGCGAAGTCCCGGCCCACCGCGTCGGGCGCCGAGCCCAGCGGCCCGGGGGGGGGGGGGCGCCGCGTCGCGGCGTCCGCGTAGGCGCTGCTCGGCAAGGGCGGGGACGACCTCACCGGCGAGATGGACCACCTCGTCCCGCCGCTGTTCGGCGAGCCGCCCCAAGTCGCTCGCGGCCGAACGCGCCCGAGTTGAGCGACGGTGCAGCACCGCAGTGAGAGGGGTCGCGATCAGCAGCCCACCGACGAGTCCGGAGCCGACGCTCTCGATGTCCCTCACCGGGCGGCCGGCCTTTGCCGCTGCAGGGCCAGCCGGTTCAGCTCGGCGGTACGCTGCCGCGTCGAGCCCTGCGCGCCGCCCGCGCTGGCGGGCCGGGCCGCGGTCGCGCCGGGTAAGGGACGCCGCCCGGCTGACGGAGCGGAAGAACTCACTGCCATGACTCTCCGAAGGATGGATGATGCAGCGTCAGGGCGCACGAGATCACGGACGGTGGCCGAACCGGACCTGTCCGCACATCGGATCTTGCTACGCCTCCCGACTACATGTCAACGAACGTTCAATTGTGAGTGAACCTTCGTTGAGGCGGCTCGGCGGGCCGCGTAGTGTGCAGCCACACAACCACCGACAGGAGCGCCCCAGTGGAGCCACCGATCTCCCTCTCCGAGACGCTTCGAAGGCTGAGCGCCGTGATCGAGCGCGAAGGCCTCGACGGCCCGGCGATCTTCGACCCGGCCGAGCTCTCCGGCAAGACCTCGCTGCCCGTGCTCGTGGTCGAACGCCTGCTGCACGGCGAGCGGGTCCCCGACGACTCGGTCGAGGAGCGGGTCTGCGCCAGGATGCGGACGATCTCGGCGGCGCACATGGCCTCTCGCGGCATGGGCAAGATGGCGCTCGTCAACGAAGTCGCCGAGCGGCTGAGCCTGTCGACGGCCTGGGCCCGCAAACTCGTGGACGGAGAGAAGGTCCCCACCGTGACCTTCCTGCACCAGCTCGTCCGGTACTTCGGCGTCGAGGACGAGCGGTACTTCACGGCTACCGCCTCGGACGCCCTCAACCGGGTCCTGCTGCCCGTGCTGGAGCGCTACGAGAACCCGGAGAGCGACCCGGTCCAGGCGCTGATGAAGCGGTACGGCATCGTCGGCGCGGACATGCGGCAGCACGGCATGATCTCCCCCGAGCAGCTGGAGGCCCTGTTCGCCGGCGTCATCAAGTCCGTGATGCCGCCTCGGGGGGACGACCGCCCGTGAGCACCCACGCGATGAAGGGCCTGCTCGCCGCGTTAGGGCGCGAAGTGGGCCAGGCCATCCAACGCCCGGCCACGCCCGAAGTGGTCATGCGAGAGTTCTGCCGCGCCATGAGCGTGCGCACGGGCCGTGCGGTCTGTCTGATCTTCCGCCCGTTCCCGGCCGACATACCGGTCTCCGGGCTGCGGATGGACCTGGGGGATCAGTCCCTGATCGTGGTCGAGGAGCACACAGTGCCCGAGGCCCAGCTGGTCATCCTCGGGCACGAACTGTGGCACGAAGAGCAAGGCGAGTGCGGCCACCACGTCTCCGGGGCGTCGACCGCCGCCCGCTCACTGACCTCCGAGGGGAATCCCCAGGAAATCCAGCGCGTAGCCGCTCAGATTCTGGCGGCCGAGGAGGTTCCCCACGACGCAGTCCGGGCGGTCGCCGCGCGAGCCGAGTCCGTCGACGACCGCGAGATCGACGCCGAGACCTTCGGCCTGCTGTTCGGTCACGAGGTGCGCACCTGGATGACGGGACGTCACGCACAGAACCCCGTCACCGCGGCCACTGTGGAGGGACGCCTCCACCTCTCGCTCCTCAACCGGGACGGAGGGATACTGCGTTGAGTCATCTCCGCATCCCCTACCTCATACCGACCGTCCTGCTCGCCGTAGCTCTCGTGCTGAAGGGGCCCACGGTCGTACGAGCGTGGCGCGACCCCGATGTGCGAGCGACGACTCTGCTGCTCACCTGGGCCACCGCTGTCATGGTGGTCATCACCCCGATCAACATCGAGCGGCTCAACGCATGGAGCAAGATCCCGAACTTATCGGCGCCCTGGGCCTACTCCTTCCTCACCGCCTTCTGCGCCACCGCCCTGACCATGATCATGCGGTGGAGAGAGGAACCCTCCGAGCGTCGTCGGCGACGGATGATCCGGATCTACTGGATCTACGGGGGAATCATCGCCGGCCTGTGGGCCACGTTCTTCCTGGCCGACGCCTCGGAGATCCGCATCTACGACCTGGACACCTACTACGCGAACACGCCGTGGATGCGCGAGCACATCCTGCTCTACCTCGTCGCGCACATGGTGTCCGGCCTCGTCGCGGTCTCGATGCTGCGGCAGTGGTCCCCCGAGGTGACCCACCGCTGGCTGAAAGCCGGCGTGGTCTGCCTGCAGGTCGGCTTCGGCAGCGGCCTGTTCTTCGACGCCGCCAAGCTCGTCGCCGTCGTCGCCCGCTGGACGGGCCACGACCTCGACGTCCTCAGCACCAACGCTGCGCCTCCCTTCGCGATGATGGAGGGGATCATGGTCGCCTGCGGTTTCATCGTCCCGCAGGCGGGCCCCATCGTGCAGAGATGGGGGCGCGATCGGCGCGACTTCTGGTGCCTGCGCCCCCTGTGGCGCGCCCTCCGCGTCACCAAAGCGTCCGCGGCCACCGCCCGGTTCGGCCTGTGGACCCCGTTGAGCCTGCGGCTGATGCAACGCCAGCAGCGCATCCACGACGCACTGCGCCTGCTCGGCCCGTACTTCGACCAAGACCTCTACCGCAGGGCGTACACGTCCGCCGCCCTCGGGCACGCCGAGGACAGGGCCCGCGGCATCGCCGGCGCGCTGGCCCTCCAGGCCGCCGTGAGCGCGTACGAGACGAACACGCTGACCACCACCGGCGACCAGACCACTCCGGGCGGAGGCGAAGTCGCCGCGCACATCGACGCGGTGGCCCGCGCCCTGCACCGTCCACGCCTGCTCGAGCGCGTCCACCGCCAGATGACCCGACCAGAAAGCGCCGCACATGCCTGACAGACGCCCCACCGCCATAGTCGTAGGCGCCAGCGCCGCCGGGCTCTTCGCCGCCACGGCCCTCGCCGAGTTCGCCGACGTCACCGTCCTCGAACGGCACAGCCTGCCCGACGCCCCCCAGCCCCGCCGCGGCGTGCCCCAGGCCCACCACGCTCACCTGGTGTGGAGCGGCGGCGTGAAGGCCCTCGAAGAGCTTCTGCCCGGCGTCGTCGACGAGGTCGTCGCCCGCGGCGGACGCCTCGCGCACATCATGGGCGACATGGTCTCCCGCGCCCCGAACGAAGTCTGGTTCAGGCGCTTCACCAGCACACCCCACCGCAACCTGGTGTGCTCGCGCGCCCTACTGGACCACGTGCTGAGCGGACGGGTCCTCGACGACCCGCGCATCACCCTGAGCGAGGAGACCGCCGTCCTCGGCCTGGAGGGGACCGCCCAGGCGGTGTCCGGGGTGCACGTCCGCGTAGGAGGCGTCGAGAAGACCGTCCGCGCCGACCTGGTCGTCGACGCCTCCGGGCGCGGCACCCGCGCACCGGGCTGGCTGCGCGACCTCGGGCTGCCCGCCGTCCCCGAACGCCAGGTCGACGCCGGAGTCGTCTACGCCACCCGCCTGTTCAGGGCGCCCGCCGGCGCCGCGGCCGCGGACTTCCCGCTCGTCAACGTGCAGGCGAACCCGACCAAGGCGCCCGGACGAGGCGGCATCATCCTGCCCATAGAGAACGACCAGTGGATCGTCACTCTGTCCGGCACCCGCGGCGGCGAACCCCCCTCAGATCCGGACCAGTTCGCCGCCTTCGCGCTCGCCCTCGGCCACCGGGTCATCGGTGAGCTGATCGCCGGCGCCGAGCCCTTGGGCGACGTCGCCGTCTCCCGTTCCACCGCCAACACCCGGCGCTACTGGGAGAAGCTGCCCGCCTGGCCCGACGGATTCATCGCTCTGGGCGACGCCGTCGCCGGCTACAACCCCGTCTACGGCCACGGCCTCACCGTGGCCGCGCAGTGCGCCCTGGCCGTGCGCGCCGTCCTGCGCTCCACCTCGCTCACCACCCCTGGCGCCGCCCGGCGCATTCAACGCGCGGCCGCTCGCCCCGTCGGCGCGGCATGGGACCTCGCCGTCGGTCAGGACGCTCTCTATCCAGGAGCCGGCGACACCCCGCCCACCGCCCTCGAGAGGCTCTTGGCCCGCTACGTCGACCGCTGCGTGGAGACCGGCGCCGCCAACCCCCGAGCCCTGCACGCCCTCCTCGACGTCATGAGCCTCGAACGCCCACCGACCCGCCTGTTCTCACTCGACATGCTCTGGCCCATGCTCGTCTGCCGCAAGAAGCAGCCACTCGACGGCCCTCCGCTCACGGAGCAAGAACGCAAGATCGCCCTCGGCTGAGCCAGGACGCGCAGGCAGTCCGAGGCGAGGGAGCGGAGCCGCTGCTCGCGCTCCGAGCCTCGGGCTGCGGACCTGAACTGCTACGGCGATGCGCCCACGCCAGCGGAGAAAGACGGGCGGCTAAGCTCTCGTCGTCGTCCGGCCAGACGCTGGGCAGCAGCGGCCCCGGCGACGGTCGCCGCGGAGCGACCTCCGCAGCGGGCGGCGACAGGGCTACGCCCGGCGAGCGTCCGCCGGCCGCGCGTCCGTCAGCAGCGGCGTGCCCGAGAACAGATGGACGGCAACGTAGACGTCGGCGATGCCGATGACGTCGGTGTCGCCGACGCGCGTGACGTCAATCGAGGCTTCCATACCGAGCAGCCTCGCGGCCCTGACCGTGCGCGCCCGCACCGTGGAGAGGGACAGATCCAGCGCCTGAGCGGTGTCCCTGACCGAGAGGTCTTTCTCCAGCCACACGCGGACGGTCGCCAGCACACCGGGGTAGTCCGAGAGCAGCGCTCGGAGCCGTTGACGCGCCCATTCCGCGACGTCCAGGCCCGTCAAGAGGTCGGCGAGGGCCACATGCTGACCGCCGTCGACGGCATCCGACGGTGCCGACGGTGCGGGCAGCGCGAGGACCTGGAGCGCCAAGAGCACCACCACACGGTCGTTGAGCCGGTCCAGGTCGAGACCGAGCAGGGAGGCGGCCCGGTCGAGTCGACGGCGCAACGTGTTGCGATGGATCCGCAGCGCCTTGGCCGCCTCGGTCCTCTGGAACGCCAGGCCGATGGGCAGGGAGCGCAGCAGCGTCGCGTGTGTCGGCGTCAGAAGCGGCGCGAGGAGCGACGCCGCCCAAGCCCGGGCCTCGCGCCGAGGCAGCAGCGCGGCGAGCTTCTGCTCCGCACCGACGCTGATTCGCTCCGGCGAGCGAGCCGCGGCGCGGACCGCCTCCGCCGCCTCGGCGTGCCCGGCGCCGCTGGCCGCCAGCTCGTGCGGCGCGCTCCCGCCCATGAGCAGCCAGGCGCGGCTGCCGACGATCGTCCGCAGAGCAGGCTCGACGTCGGCGTCCCGCCGCCTCGGCGTGATCACCATGATCTGCTGATCCTTGCCTGGACACGGGGACACCAGGGCCCGCCCGTGCAGTGCCCGCTCGCACAGAGCCAGCGTCGGCTCGCGTCGCTGGTCGCCCGTGTCGATGACCCGAACCACGACCTCGTCGGTTTCCATCAGATTCCGGGAGATCGCACCCGCGACGGCCTGCCCCATGGCGACATGTCCGGCGAGCAGGAGTTGGGCGGCCGCCTGGCTGACCGCACGGGGCGCCAGGACGGCTGCGCAGTGCTCCTGCTGGGCCTGCTCGCACAGGCCCAGCACCTTGGCCGCGTGTTGGATCAGCCTGCCGGATGTCTCGTCAACCGGCCGGCGAGAGGAGACTTCCAGCACGGTCGCGTCGGCCGTGCCGTGTATCTGCACCCTGCGCTGGTGGAGACCGTCGGCGGACTGGGTCCCGAGGGTCGCTTCACTGCTGCCGTTCGGAGAGCAGGCCAAGGTCCCTCGGTCAGTGGATTTCAGCACCACGACCGCGTCGAGGGCCGCCGCCAGCCAGTCCACGATGCGCTCGATCGAGCGCGTATTGGCGAACTGACTAGGCAACGAGCTCAACAGGCCGTCGAGCCGCTCGACATGCCGTTCCGCCGATCGTGCTCGCTGCTGCTGCAGACGCTCGTTGACTCCACCCCACTGCTGGCCTGCGGTGGTGATGAGGAGAGGGATCTGCAGTCGCTCGGCTCGGGCGCGGACGCGGAGAGGGACGCGGGGCGCCGGACCGAACGCCTGCATCACGAGGCCGCTGGCCCCGCACTCCCCCAGGTAGCGCACCATCTGTTCCAGGGCCGCCGAACCGGGCTCGTCGAGGCCCCCGGTCAAGCCGACCAGGGCCAGCGTCCCCGGGGTGAGGCGGGTCCTCGGCGCGCTCGCGGGCTGGATCAGGGGCATCTCCGCGATTTCGGTCACCCTGGCATGCGCGTAGATCCGGGCGTGTGCAGGTAGCAGGAAGCGCAGCTGCAGCTCTGCTCGCTCGTTGACCAGATAGCCAAGGGTCGGCATCCTTCCTCCGTTATCCCTCGGCGTCACGAGGCGGAGCGCCCGCGGTCTCTCGACGCGCGCTGCCGGCGGGTTGGGCGGCGAGGCAGCGTGCGGGACCCGCCGGGTGCTCCGGATAGGGGTGGCACCCGGCTGACCGGGCGGGAGGACTCACTGCCATGACTCTCCAGGGGTGCGTGGTGCAGTCCAGGGCGCACGAGATCACGGATGACGGCCGTTTCGGACCTGTCCGCACGCAGATCTTGCTACGCCCTCCGGCCGCATGTCAACGAACGTTCGATGGTGGGTTAACTTTCGTTGACGCACGGCCGCCTCGACGACATCGCCGCGGAGATCGAGCGCGTCCGGGAGCGGGCCTTCGACCAAGCCGTCCGCCTCGCCGAGGCGACCGGCGACAACGGCGTGGTCCGCCGGTACCTGGGCCTGCCCGAAGCCGACCCCGTGCATCAGGCCCCTGATCATGAGTGACGCCACTGGCGCGCAGAAGGGCTCCAGCAGCAACGGGTCCCCGGCGCTCCCCCCTCGCTGCTCCTGAGCACTTTCAGAGTGGCCACCGATGGAGTGACGGTGGAGAGGCCCGCAACGCACGAGGCGCCCGCGCCGTCGAGGGAGGTGTTCGAAGTCCCAACTCAGCAGCACAGGCGCCTCGTTGGTTCCTTATCCTGCCGCACTCGACCCGCCTCATGCGCTGGTCGAGTGGGTCGCCATGCTCATCGCGAGACCGACCCGGATTACGTCCTGCTCGATGGAACGCTCGCCGAGTGCGACCGGGTGGGCGACGGCCGGGCCGACTACTCCCACAAGCACCGCCGCCTCGTCCCGAAATTCAGGACTGACTTCCTGCGCTTTTGTGCCACGTGCTCTCTCCGTCGTTCTGGACGTCGATCCTATGGGGACCGCTGCCCGAGAACCTCAGAATGCCTCAGGTTATCTGACATCGACTCAGCCTTCCGCTAGATCTCCGAGGGACAGGACGGTTTCGCTACTTGTTGGGACGCTGCCAGCGGATGAACCAGATCAACTATTTCCCCGGAGACTCAGCTACAGCCTATGGGGGTGATCATCCGACTGAAGCTCGACGGAATCGTTTCTGGAAGGTCGTCCCGCTCCCCAGGCACGTCCCTGTGTTACTGGTTTGCGCGAAGTTCGAGTGCAATCCGCGTCGCTGAAGAAAGGATTGCAGACGCGTACACGAGGGGAAATGGGAAGTGCGACGGGAGAATCCAGAGACAAGCGGCGACCGCCGCCACGGCAGAAACCGAGGCGACAGCGGACTTCTCGTGGTGACGGAACAGGAACCAGGGGAGGACGATCAGGCAAATTGTGCCAAGTAGTTTGAATCCTGCTGTAGGTGACCCAAGCAGCCAGAATATCGCTATTTCCACATACCGAAGAGACAAGAAGCAGGAAATTGCGGTGGCACATATCAAGGCTGCTGTGAGACCCTCCTTGAACGATCTCCGCCGTACGCCGAACACAGTTCCGCACACGGCGCTCGCGGCCGCGGATGCCGCGTACAAGTAGCTCGGCACCAGTTCATCCCTTCGCATGGGCGTGCGGGGTGGCCTTCCGTGTTGGCTTCCCGGAAGGCCACCTGGCACTATGGACTATCGACTGTAGTTCGGGTCAGGGATCTTGCCTGGTGCGTTGCAGAAGTGAGCGGTTGACGGGTCTGTGCCCGCGTCGTCGATCGCTCCGATATTCCAGGGATTTCCTCCGTGACCACTGGTGATGTTGCACGAAGCATACGGGTGCTTCGACTGATCGGGGTCAGCGGGAGGCGGGGGGATGTCGGGGCCGCTGAAGTGGTAAAAATCGCCTGTCGTCACGGGGGCGCTGGATCCGGTGTAGGAGCCGTTCAGATCGATTGCCTTGCCGTTGCGGTAAAGGTACTGGTTTGGCATGAAACTGGAGCGCAGGACGGGGGCTCCGCTGACCTTCTTGATGGTGCCGTCGGTGCAGGTCTTGAAGTCGAGTTCCTGCCAGATGGGCGGTGCGGATCCGAAGATGGATCCTGTGAGCCCCGGCTTGAAGAAGGTGTTCCGGATCTCCTGGGCCATCAGCGCGACGGGGTTGTCGGACGATCCGGTGTCGCTCGACACTCGCGACACCCAGTCGGCCACCTCGCCGGTGAGGTAGTCGTCGGCCAGGGCCGTGCGGTAGCCGATGGATCCGCCGGCGGTGTGCATCACCGCGACGCAGGTGCCGTTGTCGCCGGTGACGACGTTGTCGTTGTCGTCGGTGATGACCGGCTTCACGCCGATCGACTTGTAGGCCCGCCCGGGAAGGATCCCGTCGGTGGTGGTGGACGTGGTGGTCGACTTGCCGTTGTGGACGTTCAGGTCCTTCGCGACGTAGTCCAGGTCCGGTGGCGCGGTGCCGTAGTCCTGCTGAAGCGCCGCGATGAACTCGCGCACGAAGTCCGGCATGTGGGTGTCGGCGGTGCGGTCGTCGTACGTCACGCTCTCGCTGCCGTTGATGATCTTTCCGTCGCTGGCCTTCACAAAGGAGACGGTCGCCTTGTCGTCCATCTTGTAGGCGGCGTCGTCCGTACCGAACCAGGAGGGCTTGCTGCCGTCGGTGGGGCGCTTGGCAACAGGGTTGGAGTAGTGCATCCACTCGGGGATGCTGTGCCCGACGGGGTGATCTGTGGTGCTGGTCCCCGATTTCTTCACTTCGTCGTTCCACCGGACCATGGCGGCCTTCGTCTCCGGCTTGACGCAGGTCGGGGATACTCCGTCGACGCAGGTCGGCAGATCGATGATGTCCTGCGACTTCGTGAGTGCCCAGTCGTAGAGGTCCTGCCGAGACTTCAGCGGCGTGTTGAACATCTGGCTCTCGGGCCTGACGTCGATGTTCTGGTCCTCGTCGAAGTACGCGTCGGCCTCGATGCTGTCCGAGACGTAGGTGCCGTTGACGGGCTGGAAGGCGACGGCGCCGAAGGCGATGTCGGCGCCGGCGGTGCCGTCGGACGGGTAGTTCGACAGGTTGACGCTCGGCGTGCCGGTGAACTTGTAGGCGCCCAGGGACACCCATTTGCCGTTGTTGGCGTTCTGGTCGACGTAACGGTCGTACGGTCCGCCGAGAGCGCCATGGATCACGTAGTGCGCGTTTTTGGTCTGCGCTCCGGTGTCGGGGACGTGCACCCAGACCTGGGCGAGGTCCAGGCTCTCGCCGAGCGTCCAGGTCCCGTCGATGTCCATCGGGCCGCCCTCGCCGCCGAGATGGTCGTCATCGCGGGTGTGGGTGTACCAGAAGTGGCCGCCGTAGCCGCCGCCGATCTGGTGCAGGTCCGCCTTCGCCTCGTAGTGGGTGCCCAGGGTGTCCGGATAGAAGGTGAACTGGAAGGTGCCGGATGAGGTGGCCTGTCCGCAGTCGCCCCATGTTTCGGTGCCGTTGGCGACGGAGGCTACGACGTGGGAGCCGGTGGGCGCGCCGCTGCAGACCGGTGTGCCGTTCTTCAGGCGGTAGCCGCGCCCAGGTTCCGAGATCAGTGTCTGGTACTTGATGAGCTCGTGCCCGCAGTCGTTGTCGCAGTTGGTCTTCCAGGTGGCGTTGGGCTTGTTCCACCAGTACTGCGCGTAGCAGCTCTCCGTCCCGCAGTCGGGCGGGGTGCTCGGGTCGCAGTTGTTGTTGCTGTTGCAGAACGTGCTCAGCGGCGGCGAGACCTGGCTGCGTTGGCCGGTGCTGGTCCACCAGGCGGGCCGGAAGCCGGCTGAGGAGAATCCGGACTCGCCCTTCCAGTCCTGGCGTCCGTCGGTGCTGTAGGAGTAGCCGGTGTCGATGGACCAAGCGGCCCAGCCCATCACCTTTTCCTCATACGGCCAGTCCTGCGGGTGCGCCGCGTCGTGGTTGGCCTCGGTGCCGTCCACGTCCGTGTCCATGAACGGGTGGCCCCAGGACTTTTCGTAGATGGGGTTGGCCGGGTTGTTGTACCAGCCCAGGCCCCAGTGCCCGTCGTGTTGCGATGCGGCGGAGGGCGGGTTGAAGCCGAGGTTGTAGTTCCACACCGCGGTGAACCAGTTCTCCACCCGGGAGGGGTCGTCGTTATTGACCGTGACCGTCTGCCCAGCGGTGTGCACCTCGTTCCACTTGTCGGCGAGGATCTTCATGGAGGCTGCGATGTTCGTCGCGTAGTCGACGGCGACAGCCTTCTGCAGGGCCGGCGACAGGCCCTTCTCGCCGCTCTTCTCGTGCCCGGCCAGACGCATGCCGTCGGTGACCTGTCCGACGCCGTAACCGCAGTCTGACTTGTCCCAGTTGATGTTCCAGTAGGCATCGGGGTAGCTTGAGTCGGCCTGGTGGCCGTAGTAGCCGTCCACGGCGGCGAGGGGGCTGCCCATCTGCCCGGGGATGGCACCGGACTCGGCCTGCCACAGGTTGGATTCCTGCGCCATGATGCCGAGCATGACGTTGGCCGGGATTCGGGCGTTGCTCGCGCCAGTCAGGGTGGGCGGCGAGAACAGACCCTGCGGGTCGATGGCACCTAGGCCCGTCTGGTTGCGGTAGCCGCCCTGGCGGAGGTAGCTCGCGCGCAGGTCACCGCGTACGGCCATGTCGACGGCCCACTCGACCTGGTTGGGGGTGGGCTGCAATGCCTGCGCGTTCACGTCGTTGCGGGAGACGGAGCACCAGCGGTCGGGATCCGTCGGATCGTGCGACACGTTGGCCGTCACTGCGGTCCGCATCAGATGCGTGTGAGCACCCGGGTCCGAGCCTGACGTGCCGGCGGCGGTCAGAGCCGGCGAGAGCCGGTCCTTGCCGGCGGCCTTGATGGTCTTCGTGACCGTCTGGCTGAGCTTCTCACCGGTAGTGGTGACGGTGGAGGTCACCGTCAGTGGCGCATCCGCGGCCTGCCTCCCCGTGGCTTGTGCCGGGCTGTCCTTCACGGAGGGCTCGGCGCCGGTGAAGCCGTTGCCTGCGTTCGTGACCCGGTCGACGCCCGCCCGCACACCCGAGGTGAGGACCGGATCGACGGCGAGCCGGCCCTGGCTGGAGACGTCCCGGTCGGCCGGGGCGTCGATGCGGGTTATCTGGTGGCCTTCGGTGCGGGGAGTGCCGGCCACATGTCCGGTGAGGAAGATCTGCGCGGATCCGCCGCGCTTGAGGTCGAGGTCGCCGAGCTTGCCGGTAGCGACCGTGTCCGGCGTGCCGCGCCCCGCCCACACTCGGGCGCGAGCCTTCGTGCTGCCGTCACGTTCGACGAAGGCGATCTTCCCGTCCTTGGTCGGGTGAATGTCGAACGGCAGACCACCCGCCGTGAGCAGGTTTTCGACCTTGCCGGAGCGGTCGAGATGGACCAGGTGGCGGCCCAGGGCGGCGACCGCGCCGTCCCTGACGGGGACGGCGCTGGTGACTTCGCCCTTCGTCGCGGCCGTAGCGACGGTCTGCCCGGCCAAGTTCACGCTCACCACGCGGGTCCTGGTGTCTGCCGGGTCGTTCATGTCGCGGAACGCGGTAAACGCGGCGGTGTGCGTATCCGGGTTGCAGGACGGGTCGAAGTACGCCAGGGACGCCGTGAACGGCAGCTTCACCACCTTGCCGGTGGTGAGATTCACGATCGCGGCGAACGCGCCGCCTTGCATCAGGTCGGGCTTGTTCGTGAAGCTGCGCGGCGCGTACACGACGGCTGCGTGGTCGTGGTCCATGACGCACTGGTTGCCGATCCAGGAGTCTGCGGGCATGCCCGGTTCACTCAGGACGGCGGCGGTTTTCCAGGTGTACGCCTGGGCGCTGTCGGCGACCAGGAGCTTCAGGCCGTCGGTGTCGGCAGCGGCCGTCACCGCTCGGTCTTTGCTGGTCTTCCAGCCCTTACCGAGCTTCTTGTCCGGATCCGGGACCTGGCCGGGCGGTGTCGTCGTGGCGTGGCGCGGTGCTGGCTTGGCCTGGGGCGCCGCGAGGGCGGGTGCGGTCTGTACAGCACCGCCTGCCAGTGCCGCGCAGGCCAGCACTGCGGCCCATTGCGCGCGTGTTCGTCTTCTGGGTCTCAAGAGAGAGTTTCCCCGTTCCCGTTGAAGTTCCGTGCCCTTGTGGGCACGACTCGGCCCACCCAGCACGGTCTTGAGGACCTGAGCTGGGCGGGAGCTCGGTGTTCAGCTGGTGGCGTCCAGGACCGCGCGGACGACTGCCTTGGCGGTCTTTGGTCGGTGTGTCTGCTCGGCAGCGGTGACGGCTACGGCCAGGTCTCCGCGATAGGCGGTGAACCAGCCCGTGATGGGCTGGTCGCTGTCGCCGAACTGGTCGGCGACGCCTCCGAACGCGGCACCGTCGACACCGGCGGTCTGGGCATAGGACTGCATCAGCGTTCGCAGATCGTCCGCGACCTGACGGGGGAGCGGTCGGCGAGCGGCGGCTGGCGTCTTCCCGCTGGTCTTCGGGGCGACCAACAGGGGCTGCCGGAACAATCCGCTCTGGACGGTTGCGGTGAGGGACGCGAGGTTGAGGGTGTCGAGGCGGACCTCGCCTCGGCCGATGGTGGCGGCGGCCTTGTCTGCGCCGTCCAGCTCGGGTAGGGCGCCGTCGGCGGTGGTGGTGACTCCCGTTTGCCAGTCCAGACCGAGTCCCCATGTGGAGAGGGCTGTAGCCCTGAAGGTCACGGGGCCGTCGGCAGTGTGCTGAGGTAGGCCGTACCGTCCGTGCCTTGACGCAGGTTCATCGCAGTGAGCTTGCCCTCGCGACGACCGCCTTCTCGCCGTGCAGGTAAGTCTGCGCCTCGGCGTCGGTGTCGCCAGTCCGGTCGATGTAGCTGACCATGCCGTCACTGGTGACACGGATGTCGTACGGGGCGTGTCTGGTAGCGGCGAGCTTGGCCGTCCTCCCCATGTGGTCGACATGAACGAGCTGGCTTCCAGCGGCTGCGATCACACCGTCCTTGGTGGGCACAGCAGAGGTGATCTCGCCGTTCACGGTGGTGTCCGCGAGGGGGAAGCCCTTGGCATGCACAGTGGCCAGGCGCGTTTTTGCGTCTCGGAGCGCAGTGAAGACCGCGGTATGCGTGCCGGGGCTACACGTGGGGTCGAAGTAGGCGAGCGATGCCGTGAGGGCAATTTGGTGACGCTGCCGTCATCGAGGTTCACGATCGCCGTGAACGCGCCGCCCATCATCAGGTCCGACTTGTCGGCGAAGGTCCGGGGAGCGTAGGCGACGGCAGCGCGATGGTCGTCCATGACGCACTGGTTGCCGATCCATGTGCCGGCCGGGAGTTGAGGCTCCCTCAGGACCGTGACCGTCCGCCAGGTATAGCCGGTGTCGCTGTCGGCGACCAGAAGACGGAGTCCGTCACTGTCGGCTGCCGTGGTCACGGCGCGGTCGGCAGAGGTCTTCCAGCCCTTCCCCAGGACCATGTCGCGATCTTTGAGTGGAACGGCCGACGACGCGGCTCTCGGCTCTGGGATGCGAGCCTGCCGCTGTGCCGAGCCCTCGTGCGGTTTCGGTACCGTCGCCTGTGCCGCGCTAACGGTAAAGTGGGAGGCCGTCAACGCGGTTGCCTCAGTGACAACCACAGCAGATAAACGTCGCTTGCGTCTCTCTCGTAACTGAGAGTGCATGATGTGACGGTTTTCCTTTTCAGTAGACTTCCGATCGGCTGATGCCGATCTCGGCTTCTGAGGAATGCCCTGCGGGAGTAGTCGACGCGCCGTTTGAAAGAACCGTTCCTGACACGCGCAGCCGTTGCCAGCGCCGCTCTAGTACGTTGCGGCTGCACGTTGAATTGGCGTCAATTGCAGCGGTGAGCACAGAAATGTGAACCTGATGACGGCACGCCAACCTCGGCGCCTCGCTACGCGCAGGCCGTGACTGGCGTCGTGGCCGGTCGGCGCTCTCTGGAGGGGCCGAGGCTCGCCGGCCAATAGAATTCGCACTGACCTTCTGTCAGAGACGCTTCCTCTTCTACTTTCGGTCGACGATAGGAGTGAACTTATCGACGTAAATCTTCGGATTCTGCGGAACGGGTCCCATGGCATCCGAGCCGATCACCGCGACAGCTCGTCCGGTTTTTCCCGGAGGGACATCTTGAAGCCAGAACCGGTTGTACGCGGTCCAGCCCTGACCGTCGGCGATGCTGATCTGGACCGAGTACGTCGTTTTCCGCCTATAGCTGTTGGCTACCGCGATCTCGGTACGCACACCGCTGTCTTCCGGCGTGGCACGCACGACGAGGTCTCCGTACTCCAAGACGCGCGTGCGGCCTTCGGAGTGCACCGTAGGCACAGGCGAGGGACGCACCTGCGGAGTGCTCGGATCCGCGCTCGAAGTAGCCGGCCGTTGCGATGCGGGAGCCCTGTCAGGGGCGCTCGCCGTGCATCCGCCGGCCAGCGCACACGCCGTCATCATGCATAGTGCCCTGACCAGGCTCGATCCGGACACCACTGACACCACTGCATCAGTCTTCACCGGGCGGAAGCCGCCGTTTCCTTGCGCGCGGCAGTTAGCTGCTCACCGTGCTGCTCCTCGATTCCGGTCAGCCGGCTCTTGTTGTCGGCGATCTGCCTGTCCTGGATCGCCGACTCGACACCGAACCACGTCTTCACCAGGTCCGTCTGCTTCTTGCAGTCGATGTCGTCGACCGCCAGAGCGATGGAATCCTGCGACGGCTGCCCGCCGTCCGTGACACCCTGGTCCATCGCCTTGTAGGGATCGGCGAGTCCCTTGTGGCCCTTCCCGTCCATGCACGAAGACCACGCGGCCATCGCCTTGACGACCTTGTCGTCCTTCCTGGACTGCACCAGGCTGTCCCCGGCGAGCTGTGCCACGAGGGTCGGTTCGGCTTCCTTCGTGCCGAGCTGTTCCTTGGACCAGCCGATGCAGCCGCCCGTCTTCAGCTTCTTTCCGTCGTACTCCGCTCGGGCGGGCTTCGTGCCCCGGCTGGGGACAGGCGCCTGTCCCGTCTTGACTCCCTTGCGGACCTCGGGCAGTTCGGGCTTGGTGTGGCCGGTCAGGACCTCGACCTCGACACCGGACAGGTCCGGCAGAGTCTGCCGGGTGTGCTCCTGCAGCGCCGGCGGCAGCTCGTAGCCGTACTTCTCCGCCTCGGCCCGGTCGGTGATGCCGTAACGGCGTTCGATGTTGGCGTCGTTGTCACTGGGAGGCGGGTTGGCGCCCGCCAGTGGAAGCGTCAGGTCGATGCCATAGTCCTTCATGCAGGACTGCTGAAGATCATCGGCGGCCTGCTCGACGACGACCTGATCCGCGTAGGAGGACATGTACGTCTCCAGTGGAAGGGTCAGGCCCTTCACCAGACCACTGGTCGGGGTCTTCGCAGGCCAGTTCTCCTTGTTCACAATCGGTTTGCCGTCGGCCGCGTTCTTCGCGGTGTCCGCGGCCATGCCAGAGGAACAGGCGCTGACCAGAAAAGCTGAAGCGGTTAAGGCTGCTGCGACGGCCGTCCGTTTGACGTGCTTCACGAGGTGATTTCCTCTCAAGAGAAGTGGGAGGACGCGTTGTTGTTCTTCAAGGCGGAGATCAGGTCGGTGAGAGTACAGTCGGCGTAAGGGTCTCTCTTCGCGAAGTACTGAGATGCGCCGCCGTAGTCGGAGTTGTAGTACACGCGATAGTTGTCGGAGTCGGCGCAGTTCTGCACGG
>NZ_JBEYWK010000021.1:82481-147315 GCF_040644415.1 Streptomyces sp. NPDC046985 | reverse complement strand
GTTCACGAGCGCACGACGGCGCCGCGCCCACCGGCCCATTCCACGAGGCCCGGACGTCGGACGCCCGGACCGGACGCCTTCACGGGGGGCGGGCGCGGTCGCGTGGGGGGGGGGGGCGGGGGGGGTGTGGGGGCGGGCTCAGGGGGCGGGGGGGGCGGGCACGCGCTCGACGTCCCCCGCGCGTGAGGCCGTGCTCTACCGCAGAGCCGAGCAGACCTTGCGCCGGCTCGGCGTTCCGTCGCTCGTCGTCGACACCACGGACACCACTCCGGCGAGTGCGGCCGAGCGGATCGCCTCCGCGCTGCGGGCGCTTGCGAGTAACGTCGCCCGCGGCCCGACCGACCCCGCAGCGGCAGGCCCTTGACCCCACGCGCACCGAACAGACCGGAGCACCGCAGATGCAGGAGACCTGGGACACCGTCGAGCGCCTGGTCGCATGGCTCGACGCCGAGACGCCCCTCTCGCCCGACGCGGCCCGCCTGCTGCGCGTACTGAAGATCACCGAGGAGGCCGGCGAAGTCGCCGAAGCGGTGCACGGCGCCACCCTCGCCAACCCCCGCAAAGGCAACAGCCACACCTGGGACGACGTGCAGACCGAACTGTGCGACGTCATCCTCACCAGCATGGTCGCCCTCAAGACCCTCACCCCGGACGCGGCCAAGGTCTTCGAGGAACGCCTCGCCCACGTCACCGAGCGATCCCTCAAGCACTGAGTGACCCCCTCGACCGCTGAGCGGGCCCTCAAGCGCTGAGCGGGCCCGCCGACGGGACGCGGGCGGGCTCAAGGGGGCCGGGGCGTGGGGCGGCACACAGTTCTCCGGACCCCATCGCGTCGCTCTGACGATTACACTGGGCGGGTGCCTCAACTACGTCTCGCCCTGAACCAGATCGACTCGCGCGTCGGCGACCTTACGCGGAACGCCGAGTCGATCGTCCGCTGGACCCGGCACTCCGCCGAGCGGGGAGCGCATCTCGTGGCGTTCCCCGAGATGGCGCTGACCGGGTACCCCGTCGAGGACCTGGCCCTGCGGTCGTCCTTCGTGGAGGCGTCCCGCGCCGCCCTGCGCGAGCTGGCCTCCCGGCTCGACCAGGAGGGCCTCGGGGAGCTGCCGGTCGTCGTCGGCTACCTGGACCGCAGCGAGAGCGCGCGGCCGAAGTACGGCATGCCGGCCGGCTCGCCGCAGAACGCGGCGGCGGTGCTGCACCGCGGCCGCGTGGTGCTGAACTTCGCCAAGCACCACCTGCCGAACTACGGCGTCTTCGACGAGTTCCGCTACTTCGTGCCGGGCGACACCATGCCGGTGCTGCGGGTGCACGGCGTCGACGTCGCGCTCGCCATCTGCGAGGACCTGTGGCAGGACGGCGGCCGGGTGCCGGCCGCCCGGTCCGCCCGCGCGGGGCTGCTGCTGTCGGTCAACGCCTCCCCGTACGAGCGGGAGAAGGACGACACCCGCCTGGACCTGGTCCGCAAGCGGGCCCAGGAGGCCGGCTGCACCACCGCCTACCTCGCCATGACCGGCGGGCAGGACGAGCTGGTCTTCGACGGCGACTCGATCGTCGTCGACGCGGGCGGCGAGGTCGTCGCGCGGGCCCCGCAGTTCCGCGAGGAGTGCCTGCTGCTCGACCTGGACCTCCCGGCCGCCGCCGCGGACGCGCCGGACGGGGTGGTGGACGACGGGCTGCGCATCGACCGGACCGTGCTCTCCGAGTCGCCGCTGCCCGCCTACGAGCCGGAGCTGACCGGCGCCTACGCCACGCGCCTGGACGACGACGAGGAGGTCTACACGGCCCTGGTCACCGGCCTGCGCGCGTACGTGGAGAAGAACGGCTTCCGCTCGGTGCTGATCGGCCTGTCCGGCGGCATCGACTCCGCGCTGGTCGCGGCCCTCGCCTGCGACGCGGTGGGCGCGGAGAACGTGTACGGCATCTCCATGCCGTCGAAGTACTCCTCCGGGCACTCCAGGGACGACGCGGCGGAGCTGGCCGAGCGCACCGGCCTGAACCTGCGCACCGTTCCCGTCGCGCCCATGTTCGACGCGTACATGGGCGCGCTGGGCCTGACCGGCCTGGCCGAGGAGAACCTCCAGTCGCGCCTGCGCGGCACGCTGCTGATGGCGGTCTCCAACCAGGAGGGCCACATCGTCCTCGCCCCGGGCAACAAGTCCGAGCTGGCGGTCGGGTACTCCACGCTGTACGGGGACTCGGTGGGCGCGTACGGGCCGATCAAGGATCTGTACAAGACGTCCGTGTTCCGGCTGGCCGAGTGGCGCAACCGGGTGGCGGCCGAGCGGGGCGAGACCCCGCCGATCCCGGAGAACTCGATCGCCAAGCCGCCGAGCGCGGAGCTGCGGCCGGGCCAGGTGGACACCGACTCGCTGCCCGACTACCCGGTGCTGGACGCGATCCTCGACCTCTACGTCGACCACGACCGGGGCGCCGACGAGATCACGGCCGCCGGCTATGACCGCGACCTGGTGGTGCGGACGCTGCGGATGGTGGACACCGCGGAGTACAAGCGGCGCCAGTACCCGCCGGGCACGAAGATCTCCGCCAAGGGCTTCGGCAAGGACCGCAGACTCCCGATCACCAACGGCTGGCGCGAACGGGCGTAGCAGCGACGCCCGGCCAGCGGCCCCAGACGGAGAACAGCCCCGCCGACGGAAGCCGTTTCCGGGGGGCGTCGCGCAATGCGTGGTCGCGCTGATCAGGCCACGGACAGTTCATGCGGGCGCTCGGCTGCGCTCTGCCAGCCGAGCGCCTCGCGTGGGCATCCACAGGAGCAAGGACACGCCTCTCGCTCACGCAGCGGCTTTCTCGGCCCCTAAGCCGTTCGAGATCTCCCGGCTCTTGAACTCCCTCGGCCCCCTCGGGCTGGGTGTGGCGACGGCCACAAGGATGCAAGACCTGAACGGGCAGCGAGCCCTTCCGGTCGGATCAGCCAGCGAGCGGGCCGCCGGCCTGCACGGCGGCGATCAGCGCCTGGAAACTGGCCGTGGGGACGTTCAGCGCGGGGCCGGCCTTGGCCTTGGAGTCCCGCACACGGACGCCTCCCCGGAGCGGCGCCACTTCCAGACAGTCCGATCCGCTTCCGCTGCCGGAGTAGGAGGACTTGAAGAACTCCTCGTCAGCAAGCTGCTGGCTTGTGAGGGGACTGACCACGGGACACCTCGTCTCTCGTCGATCTGAGCTTTTCCAGTGACTTCGACGCGTCTTCGATCAGGGAGTCGAGCCGTTTGAGCGTGACGTCCTTGTCGCCCACCTCCTGCCGCTGGCGGCGCGAGGGCGCGGCGGGAGGTTTGCGACCAGGTTCCTCGCGGGGCGATCCCTAGTGGACCGAGTGCTCCTCCAGTGGGAACGTTCCGGTGACGACGTCCTCGGCGAAGGCGCGGGCGGCGTCGCTCATGACCGTGCGCAGGTCGGCGTACTTCTTCACGAACTTCGGCACCCGGCCGCCGGTCAGGCCGAGCATGTCGGTCCACACCAGGACCTGCGCGTCGGTCTCCGGGCCCGCGCCGATGCCCACGGTCGGGATCTGGAGGACCCGCGTCACCTCGGCGGCCAGTTCGGCCGGGACCAGTTCGAGGACCACCGCGAACGCGCCCGCGTCCTGCACGGCCTTGGCGTCGCGCAGCATCTGCTGGGCCGCCTCCTCGCCGCGGCCCTGGACGCGGTAGCCCATGGCGTTGACGGACTGCGGGGTCAGGCCGATGTGCGCCATGACGGGGATGCCGGCCTCCACCAGGAGCCGGATCTGCTCGTGCGAGCGCTCGCCGCCCTCCAGCTTCACCGCGCCGACGCCCGCCTCCTTCACCAGGCGGGTGGCCGAGCGCAGCGCCTGCACCGGGCCCTCCTGGTAGGAGCCGAAGGGCAGGTCCGCGACGATGAGCGCGCGCCGGGTGCCGCGTACGACCGCGGAGGAGAGCACGGCCATCTCGTCGAGGGTGACGGGGACGGTGGTCTCGTACCCCAGATGGCAGTTGCCGGCGGAGTCGCCGACCAGCATCACGGGGATGCCGGCCTCGTCGAAGACGGAGGCGGTCATCGCGTCGTAGGCGGTGAGCATGGGCCACTTCTCGCCGCGTTCCTTGGCGAGGGCGATGTCGCGGACGGTGATGCGGCGCGTGCCCTTGCCCCCGTACAGCGTCTTGCCGCCGTCGGAGGGCTGGGAGTGGGCAGCCGAAAGCTGCGTCATGGCAACGGCTCCTTCAGTCATCTCGAGGCGCCCTGACGGCGTCCCCGGACTCGCATCCATGGTGGCACTCAGGGCCGGACGGGGCCAGAGGACCCGCATGTGCGCAAGATCTCGACGTGGCGACCGGGGGCCTAGGCGGCAGGGCCGGGGCCGCGGGGCCGGGGGAGCCCACGCGGGCCGTCCCGGCCGGGGCCTCCAGGCCGCCGCAGCAGGCCGCTCCCGACGCGCGACGAACCGACGCGAGGCCCCGAGCGGGCGGGGGGACCCGAGCGGGCGGGGCGGGGACCCACGCGGGCCAGGCAGGGCAGGCGGGCCGGGCAGGCCAGGCAGGCCAGGCGGCCCGCCCCAGCAGGGCGCCGACCGGGACCGCGCGCAGACCGCCCCCGATGTCGCACGGGTAAGGGCTGGGTAAACACTTTTCGATACGGAACGGTGCCGTATCGGAATGCGCTTAGGCTCAGCGCCATGACTACTCCTGCCGTACCCGCCTCCCGGGTTCCGGAGGCGGTGCACCGCCGCCGCTGGGCGATACTCGGCGTCCTGATGCTGAGCCTGTTGATCGTGGTGCTCGACAACTCGATCCTGAACGTCGCCGTCAAGACCATATCCACCCCGGCGCCGACCGGGCTGGGCGCGACCCAGAGCGAGCTGGAGTGGGCGATCAACGCCTACACGCTCGTCTTCGCCGGGCTGCTGTTCACCTCCGGCCTCGTGGGCGACCGGGTGGGCCGCAAGAAGGCGCTGCTCGGCGGCCTCTTCGTGTTCGGCGTCGGCTCCGCGCTGGCCGCCGAGTCCGGCACGCCGGCCCAACTCATCGCCTTCCGCGCCGTGATGGCCCTGGGCGCCGCCTTCGTCATGCCGGCCACCCTCGCCGTCCTCATGAACATCTTCGAACGCGACGAGCAGCCCAAGGCCATCGGCATCTGGGCCGGCAGCGTCGGCCTGGCCATCGCCATCGGCCCGATCACCGGCGGTCTGCTGCTCGACCACTTCTGGTGGGGCTCCGTCTTCCTCATCAACGTGCCCATCGTGGTCGTCGCGCTGGCGCTCATGGTCTGGCTCGTGCCCGACTCCCGCGACCCGCGCCCCGGCCGCATCGACCCGGTCGGCGTCGTGCTCTCCGTGGTCGGCCTGGTCCTGCTGGTCTACGGCATCATCAAGGGCGGCGAGCTGGCCGACTTCACCCATGCGACCGTGCTGGCGACGATCATCGCGGGCGTCGTCGTCCTGGCGGCCTTCGTCGTGTACGAGAAGCGCAGCGACCACCCCTCGCTGGACGTGACCTACTTCAAGAACAAGGTCTTCTCCGCGGCCATGACCGCCATCGCGCTGGTCTTCTTCGCGCTGATGGGCGTGACGTTCTTCGCGGTCTTCTACACCCAGAGCGTGCGCGGCTACTCGCCGCTGAAGTCCGGCCTGCTGATGCTGCCGCTGGCCGCGGCTCAGATGATCTTCGCACCGCGCGCCCGGCTGGTCGTCGACCGCTTCGGCTACAAGGCCGTCACCACCGCCGGCCTGGTGGTGCTGGCCGGGATGCTGGCCGCCTTCGCCGGGTTCGAGACGGACACGCCGATCTGGGTGCTGGAAGTCGTCTTCTTCTTCATGGGCGCCGGCATGGCGCACGTCATGACGCCGACCAGCGTGGTCATCATGCAGGCGCTGCCCCGGGAGAAGGCCGGCTCGGCCTCCGCGCTCAGCAACACCTTCCGCCAGGTGGGCGGCGCCCTCGGCATCGCCGTCCTCGGCTCGGTGCTGTCGACGGCGTACCGGAACGGCATCGACGGCAAGCTGGGCATGCTCCCGGCCGGGCTGCGGGACACGGCCGGGGAGTCGATCGAGGCCACGCTCGGCATCGCGGCCAAGCTCGGCCCGCGCGGCCAGGCGCTGGCAGGCCCGGCCGACAGCGCTTTCCTGCACGCCATGCACGTCACGGCGCTGTGCGGCTGCGGGGTCGCGCTGGTCGGCGCGATCATCGTCGCCGTCTTCCTGCCGGGCCGGTCGGCCGCGCCGCAGCAGGGCGCGCAGGAGCCGGAGCTGGTGGCGGCGGAGTAGCCCGCGCCGGTGCGACGGCGAAGCTGCCGCCGCCGGGGAACGGACGGCGCGACAGCCTCCCGCCGGGGACGAGACGGCGGGCGGCGACGGGAGCGGAGCAGTCGACGGGGGCGGAGCAGTCGAACGGGTGAGGTCGGCGGGGGAACGGTTCCCCCGCCGACCGCCGGAGAGGACGATCTCCGGCACGACGAACGACGAAAGGACGCCTCACGTGAGCCCAGCCGACACCCGAGCCGACACGCCAGCCGACTCCCGAGCCGCCGCCGAGCCGCCGCCCACGCGCGGGCGCCCGCGCAGCGAAGCGGTGGAACGCGCCATCGTGGAAGGCGTGATGAAGCTGCTGGAGGAGGGCGTGCCGCTCGCCGAACTCTCCATCGAGCGGGTCGCCCGGACCGCGGGCGTCGGCAAGGCGGCCATCTACCGCCGCTGGAGCGGCAAGGAGGAGCTGTTCGTCGACGTGGTGCGCAGCGCCGAGCCGGACGACCCGGAACTGCCCGGCACCTCCATGCGGGACGATCTGGTGGCGCTGCTGGAGCAGTTGCGCCGACGCGGACTGGTGAGCCGCTCCTCGGCGATCCTGCACAACGTCTACGCGCAGATGAAGAGCAGCCCGAAGATCTGGTGCGCCTACCACGCCACCGTGATAGCGCCCCGGCACCGACTCCAGGTCGAGATCCTGCGCCGCGGACAGCGCGACGGCGAGCTGCGCGCGGACGTCGACGTCGATCTGCTCCACGACATCTTCGTCGGCCCCATGCTGGTGCGCAGCGTGATGCACCCCGACGGCGACCTGCACGAGGGGCTGTCGGAGCAGATCGTGGACATGGTGCTGGACGGGCTACGGCCCGTCAGTTCCCCCTCGTCCCCGACGTCGTGATGTGCGCGTTCGGTCACAGACCGCGCTCCCGACGCCTCCGGCGGAACTCCGTACGCCCACTTGTTCGTCCTCGTGCCCGTACGGTCGTGATGGGACGGCGGACAGGAGCCGATCATCGCCTAGGGTCGTAACCCACGGGGCGGACGGTGAGCACGGCAGGCAGTGAGGCGGCGGCATGGCGCAGCAGGCGTATGTGACGGAGACGGACAGCGGCAGCCCGGAGTCCGAGCGCCGGGGGAACCGGTTCCGACGCCTGGGGCGCCGCCTCTCGTACGGCTGGCGCGGCGACGCCGGGATCTGGCGCCGCGGGGTCGTGCTCGCGACGCTCGCGGTGATCCTCGCGCTGGTGATGCTGCTGCACTCGCACATCCCCAACCGGGTCGGCAACCTCGGCAGCCTGGTGGAGACCTTCCTGCCCTGGTGCGGTCTCGCGGTCCCCGTGCTGCTCGTCCTCGCCCTGGTGCGCAAGTCGGCGACCGCGCTGGTCGCGATCGTGCTGCCGGTGATCGTGTGGCTCAACCTGTTCGGCGGCCTGGTCACCGCCAAGGGCGGCGCCGGCGGCGATCTGACGGTGGCCACGCACAACGTCAGCGCCGACAACCCCGACCCAGCCGGCACCGCGCGCTCGGTGGCCGCCGACGGCGCGGACGTGCTCGCCCTGGAGGAGCTGAAGGCGTCGGCGGTGCCCGGATACGTGAGCGCGCTGGCGCCGTCGTACCGCTACCACGCGGTCGAGGGCACGGTGGGGCTGTGGAGCAAGTACCCGCTGAGCGGGGTGCGGTCCGTGGACATCAAGCTGGGCTGGACGCGGGCCATGCGCGCCACCGTGGCGACGCCGAAGGGGCCGGTCGCGGTGTACGTCGCCCACATGCCGTCGGTGCGGGTCAAGCTGGACTCCGGGTTCACCGCCGCTCAGCGCGACCAGAGCGCGGACGCGCTCGGCGAGGCCATCGCCGCCGAGCGCCAGCCGCGGGTGGTCCTGCTGGGCGATCTGAACGGCACGATGAACGACCGTTCGCTCAACGCCGTCACCTCCCAGATGCGCTCCACCCAGGGCGCGGCGGGCGACGGCTTCGGGTTCAGTTGGCCGGCGTCCTTCCCGATGGCGCGGATCGACCAGATCATGGTCCGGGGCGTGCAGCCGGTGCGGTCCTGGACGCTGCCGCGCACCGACAGCGACCACCTTCCGGTGGCCGCGAGTGTGAAGGTCACCACATCGGCAACCGGGTCTTAACCTGCTGGAATACTCGGCCTGAGAGGCTTTGTTCCGCGACTGAACATACAAAGTCGCACGCGGTACGGAACTCCTCGAAAGGCCCCTCATGCCCCTGGCCCTGCTCGCCCTCGCCGTGGGCGCCTTCGGCATCGGCACGACCGAGTTCGCGATGATGGGCCTGCTGCCCGACGTCGCGGACGACCTGCACGTCTCGATCCCCACCGCCGGGCACCTGGTCTCGGCGTACGCGCTGGGCGTCGTCGTCGGCGCCCCGCTGCTGGCCGCGCTCACCTCGCGGCTGTCCCGACGGCACGTCCTGATCGGGCTGATGGGCCTGTTCGTCGCGGGCAACGCGCTGTCGGCCCTCGCCCCCGGCTACGACGCGCTGCTGGCCGCCCGCTTCCTGAGCGGCCTGCCGCACGGCGCCTTCTTCGGCGTGGGCGCGGTGGTCGCGACCGGCACGGTGCCGCCGGAGCGCAAGGCGCGCTCGGTGTCGCTGATGTTCCTCGGGCTGACCGTGGCCAACGTCGCCGGGGTCCCGGTCGCCACGCTCGTGGGCCAGCACCTGGGCTGGCGGGCGGCCTTCCTCGGGGTGAGCGCGATCGGCGCGGCCGCCGTCGCCTCCCTCGCGCTGCTCGTCCCCCACGACCGCGCGCACGGCCACGCGGCCGCGACGGGACTGCGCGGCGAACTGGCCGCCCTGCGCCCGCTGCCGGTCTGGCTGGCCCTGCTGACGACGGTGGCGGGCTTCGGCGCCGTGTTCGCGGCCTACAGCTACGTCACCCCGATGCTCACCGGCGCGGCCGGGTACGCCGAGTCCAGCGTGACGCTGCTGCTGGCGCTGTTCGGCGTGGGCGCCACGGCCGGCAACCTGCTCGGCGGCCGGCTGGCCGACTGGTCGCTGCGCGGCACGCTGTTCGGCGGGCTCGCCTCGCTGGCCGCGGTGCTGCTGCTGTTCCCGCTGCTGATGCGGGCCGAGTGGAGCGCGGCCGTGGCGGTGGCGCTGCTCGGCACGGCCGCGTTCGTCACCGGCTCGCCGCTCCAGCTCATGGTCATGGAGAAGGCGTCGGCGGCGCCGTCCCTGGCGTCCTCGGCCAACCAGGCGGCGTTCAACCTGGCCAACGCGGGCGGCGCCTGGATCGGCGGCGCCTCGCTGGCCGCGGGCCTCGGCGTCACGTCCCCGGCCCTGGCGGGCGCCGCCCTGGCCGTCCTCGGCCTGGGCGTCGCCACCGCGGCCTACCTGACGGACCGCCGCCGCACCGGCGCGCCGCTCGCGGGCCGGGTCGTCGCCGCCCACGTCCCGGAGCCGACGGAGGCGCTGCACGGCTGAGCGCCGCCCGCCCTCCTCGCGCACACGTCCGCGCGCCCCCCTCGCGCACGAGTCCGCGCGCCTCGCTTGCGCAGAAGTCCGCCCGCCCCGGCCCCGCTCTGACACCGCGTCGCCGGGGCGGCGGCGTGTGAGGCCGCGGGTAGGCCGGGGCGGGGCGGGCTGCGGTCGGGGCGGACCGTGTCGGGGGCCCGTCGTGCCAGGCCCGCCGGACGTGGCGGGCGGCCCGCCGTGTCCGGGGCGTCGGACGTGCCGGGCGAGGCGGGCGAGGCCGCGGGCTGTCGGTCGCACGGCCGGGCGAGGCGGCGGACTCTCCGTCGCGCGGCCGGTCCCGTCGGCCCGCTGTCGGTCGTAGCGGTCGATCCTGTCGGCCCGCTGTCGGCCGTATCGGCCGGTTCTGTCGGTCGGCTGTCGGTCGTGCGGCCGGTTCTGTCGGCGGGCTGTCGGCGGTTTGTCGGTGGGGGGTGGGAAGGTCGTCGGCATGACGCGAATCGATGAGAACCCCCGGCGCACGGGCGACGCCGTGACCGTGCGGGGACTGGTCAAGCACTACGGCGAGACCAAAGCACTGGACGGCGTCGACCTGGACGTGCGCGAGGGCACCGTGATGGGCGTGCTCGGGCCGAACGGCGCCGGGAAGACCACCCTGGTACGGATCCTGTCCACCCTGATCGCCCCCACCGCGGGCCACGCCGTCGTCGCCGGGTACGACGTCGTACGCCAGCCCCGGCAGTTGCGCCGGGTCATCGGCCTCACCGGGCAATACGCCTCGGTGGACGAGAAGCTCCCCGGCTGGGAGAACCTGTACCTGATCGGGCGGCTGCTCGACCTGCCCCGCAAGGAAGCCCGCACCCGCGCCGACGAGCTGCTGGAGCGGTTCTCGCTCACCGAGGCCGCGCGGCGCCCGGCGTCCACGTACTCGGGCGGCATGCGGCGCCGGCTCGACCTGGCCGCCTCCATGATCGGTCGGCCCGCCGTGCTCTACCTCGACGAGCCGACCACCGGCCTGGACCCGCGCACCCGCAACGAGGTGTGGGCCGAGGTCAAGGCCATGGTCGGCGACGGCGTGACCGTCCTGCTGACCACCCAGTACATGGAGGAGGCCGAGCAACTCGCCTCCGAGCTGACCGTGGTGGACCGCGGCAAGGTCATCGCGGGCGGCCGGATCGAGGAGCTGAAGGCGCGAGTCGGCGGCCGCACCCTGCGGGTCAAGCCGGCCGACGCCGCCGAACTGCGTCCGCTCGCCGCGGTGATCGACGAGCTGGGGATCACCGGCCTGGCCGCGACGACCGTCGACGCCGAGACGAACTCCCTGCTCGTGCCGATCCTGAGCGACGAGCAGCTCACCTCCGTGATCGGCGCGGTGACCGCGCGCGGCATCACCCTCAGCTCCGTGGTCACCGAACTGCCCAGCCTGGACGAAGTCTTCCTGTCCCTCACCGGCCACCGCGCCAGCGCCCCGCAGGACGCCGTGCCCGCCGACGACCGCGAGGAGGTCGCCGTATGAGCGCCGTCACCGCCGCTCCCGCCGCTCCCGCCCTTCAGGGCGACGCCAGGATCCCGCTGCGCGGGCATCTGCGCCACACCGGCGCGCTGATCCGCCGCAACCTGCTGTGGATCCGCCAGGACCCGGAGTCGATGTTCGACGCGATCCTGTTCCCGGTGATCTTCACGCTGCTGTTCGTGTACGTCTTCGGCGGCTCGATCGGCCAGTCGCTCGGCGGCGGCCAGCAGCAGTACGTGCAGTACATCGTGCCCGGCCTGATGGCCATGATGGGCATGAACCTGGCCCAGAGCGTGGGCACCGGGTTCAACCAGGACTTCAACTCCGGTGTGATGGACCGCTTCCGGTCCCTGCCGATCGGCCGCGGCTCGGTGCTCTTCGCCAAGATCTCGGTGGAACTGCTGCGCATGCTGTTCGCGACGATGATCCTGATGGTCGTCGGCGTCCTGGTGGGCTTCGACATCCAGAACTGGCCCGGACTGTTCGCCGCCGTGGGGCTGTCCGCGGTGTTCGGCTCGGCGCTGATGTGGGTGTTCATCACCCTCGGTGTGATCATGAAGAGCGCCCAGTCGGTGCAGGCGATGGGCTTCCTGGTGCTGATGCCGCTCCAGTTCGGCTCGTCGATCTTCGCGCCGACCGGCACGATGCCCGGCTGGCTGCGGGACTTCACCGAGTACAACCCGCTGTCCTCCCTCGCCGACACCGCGCGCGCCCTCATGACGAGCGGCTCGGTCGGGCACTCCCTGTGGGTGACGCTCGGCTGGTCGGTGGGCATCACCGCGGTGATGGCGCCGATCGCGATCCACAAGTTCCGCACCAAGAGCTGACCGTGCGCCGCGCCGGGCGGGCGCCAGGCGGTGTCAGACACGACTCAGGCCGTGTCTGACACCGCCTGGCGCCCCATGCCGGTGACTTCGCCTGCGCCGACCTCTGGGGGTGAGGACGGACGAGGCTCAACGCCCCGGACGGGACGGTCAGTCGGGCAGTTCGGCGGCTCGCTGGCGCAGGGCGCGTGCCAGCGCCTTCGTGGGCGCCCCGACGGGGCCCGGCATGCGCACCAGGCTGACGCGTCGCACCTCCTCCGCGACGCCTTCGACCGGCACGAGGCGTACGCCTGGCGGGACGGCGGGCAGCAGCGCCGGCGTGGCCGTGGTGACGCCGGCGCCGGCCGCGACCAGGTGGAGCTTGGCCAGCCAGTCGCGGGCGGTGTGGCGGACCGTGGGCCGCCCCGGCAGACCGGGCCAGACGCCGAGCAGCGGCTCGTCCGCGGTGCCGGGACTGGCGATCCACGGTTCGCGCGCGATCTCCTCGGCGCTGACGCTGCCCCGTTCGGCGAACGGACTGCCTGCCGGCACCACCACCGCTAGGCGCGTCTCCAGCAGCGGCTCGACGCTCAGAGGCGGAGCGTCCGTGTCGGGCGAGCGGTGCGGCGGCCTGGAGGAGAGGAGCGCGAGATCCAGGGCGCCGGCGCGCAGCGCGCGCACCAGCGAGGGGGTGCTCCCCTCACGCGTCGTCACCTGGATGTGCGGGTGCTCCTGGCGCAGCGTCGCCAGGGCGCGGGGCACGATCACCGCTCCGGCGGTGGGGAAGAAGCCGAGCCGGACGAGGCCCCTCTCGACCCCCGCCGCTCCGCGGAGTTCGCGGTCGGCCGCTTCCAGGGCGTCCAGGGCGACGACGGCGTGCCGCAGCAGGGCACGGCCCGAGCCGGTCAGCCGGACGCCGCCGGGGCAGCGGTCGAAGAGCCGGGCGCCGGCGGCCTGTTCCAGGGCGGCGATCTGCCGGGAGACGGCCGACTGCGTGTATCCGAGCGCGTCCGCCGCGGCCGTGAAGGTGCCCCGCTCCGCCACCTCGCGCAGCACCCGCAGCCCGACCAGCGCATGACGGTCTAGAGGGCGGTCCGGAGAGCGTCGTCACACGCCCTAGACCAGGGCGGCGGCCTCCTGCGGGGTGAGGGCGCCGCCCTCCGCGTACGCCGCCTCGTACGCCTGCTCGTCCAGCACCGCCCGGATCGCCTGCTCCACCTGGTCGCGGACGTGCCGCTCCAGGGACGAGGCGATGTGGCCGGGCGGCAGCATCGCGTCCGCGGCGCCGAGGACGCGGGCGGCGTTGCGGGCCCGCTCGGCGCCGCCGGCGCCGCCTGCGCCGACGACGGCGCGGGCCGCGATGGTCAGGTACGTCGAGCGCATGTGCGGCGCGATGGCCCGGGACAGCGGGTCCTCGGCGCGTTCCAGGGCCTGGCGGGCCTTGTCGAGCGCGTCCTCGTGGCAGCCCTCGACGGCGTCCAGCCACGCCTCGGCGCCCAGGATGAACCCGTCGAAGACGACGAACCGCGAACCGCCGAACTCCTCGCGCAGCAGCCGCAGTTGCTCCCGCCCCTCGGCGACCCGCCCGCTCATGCCGAGCCAGCCCGCCAGGAACAGCCGGGCGGCCGGCATCGCCTCGCCCGCGGGGACGTCCTCCCGGGCGATCACCTCGCGCAGGATGCGCTCCCCCCGCTCCCGCTCCCCGGCCTCCAGCAGCGCGCTGCCCAGCCGGGCGTTCAGGACGGCGACCTGGGCGCGCGCGTCGAGGCGTTCGGCGTGCGCCACGGCCGCCTCGAAGTCGGCGGCGGCCTCGCGGTAACGGCCGCTGCGCTCCAGCGCCTCGCCGCGCGCGGAGAGCGCCTCGGCCACGCCCCAGGCGTCCCCGAGGCGGCGGTGGATCTCCAGCGCCTCGTCGGCGTCGCGCGCCGCGTCGCCCGCCCAGTCGGTGCGGTTGGCCAGCAGGTTGGCGCGCATCTGGAGGGCGTTGGCGAGTTCCCACTCGAACCCGGGGGCGCCGCGGCAGGTGTCCACGGCGGCGTCGACGATGACGCGGATCCGGCCGACGTCGCCGATCATCAGCACGGCGAAGAACCAGACCATGCCGGGGGTGCGGCAGATCTGCGGCATGCCGGGCTCGTAGGTCTCGGCGATGGCCCTGAGCTTCCGTTTCGCCGCCGGGCTCTCCCACGCCTCCAGCTCGGTGTCCATGCAGGCGAGGTGGGCGAGGTGGACGCCGCGCCGGGCCTCGGCCAGCACCTCGCCGGTCATCGGCGGCGGGGCCTCGGTGCACCACTGCCACACCGGGGCGGCGCGGCGGACGGGTTCGGCGAACGGGTCGGGGCCCAGCGCCATCACCTCGGCGCACCAGTTGCGCGCCTCGATGCGCAGGTCCCGCATCTGCCAGTAGGCGACCAGGGAGAGGATCAGGCAGATGCCCTCCTGCTCGTCGCGCGCGGCGACGGCGCGGCGCAGCGCGGTGCGCAGGTTCTCGTACTCCAGCTCGAAGCGGGCGATGGCCTCGCGCTGTCGCGGACCGCGCAGCAACGGGTCGCTGGTGCGCGCGAGTTCACGGTAGTGCGTCAGGTGGGCGCGCTCGGCCCGGTCGCGGTCGCCGGTCTCGTCGAGCCGTTCGCCCGCGTACTCGGCGACGGTCTCCAGCAGCCGGTAGCGCATCTCGCCGTCCGGGCCGGGGGCGGCCACCACGAGCGACTTGTCGACGAGGGAGCCCAGGGAGCCGAGGGCGTCGGCGGCGGCGGGCCCGCACACCGCCTCGGCGGCGGCGAGGTCGCAGCCGCCTGCGAAGACGGACAGCCGGCTCAGCACGGTGCGCTCGTCCGCCTCCAGCAGTTCCCAGGACCAGTCGACGACGGCCCGCAGGGTCTGCTGGCGGGGCAGCACGGTGCGGCTGCCGGAGGTGAGCAGCCGGAACCGGTCGTCGAGCCGGTCCGCGATCCGGCGCGGGGTGAGCAGCCGCAGCCGGGCCGCGGCCAGTTCGATGGCCAGCGGCAGGCCGTCCAGGCGGCGGCAGATCTCGGCGCTGGCGGCCGCCGTGTCCTCGTCCGCGTCGATCCGGAAGCCGGGCCGTACGGCGGCCCCCCGGTCGGCGAACAGCCGCAGCGCGACCGGCTCGGGCAGCGGCTCCACCGGCCGCAGCAGCTCGCCGGGCACGCCCAGCGGCTCGCGGCTGGTGGCCAGGACGGTGAGGTGCGGGCAGCGGGCGAGCAGCTCCTCGGCGAGGCGGGCGGCGGCCTCCACGACGTGCTCGCAGTTGTCGAGCAGAAGCAGCATGCGGCGCCGCGCGCAGCGCTCGACGAGCCGTTCCACGGGGTCGTCCCGGTCGGCGACGGCGGCCCGCATCTCCTCGGCGCCGGCGCCGTAGAGCACGGTCTCGCGGGCGCCGAGCGCGGTGAGCACGGCCTCGGGCACGTCGTCCGGGTCGTCGACGGGCGCGAGTTCGGCCAGCCACACCCCGTCCCGCAGCGCCGGCCGCACCGCCTCGGCGGCCTCCTGGGACAGCCGGGTCTTGCCGGCGCCGCCGGGCCCGAGCAGCGTGACCAGGCGGGCGTCCGCCAGGTCGGCTCGAAGCGCCTCGATGTCGGCCTCGCGCCCGACGAAGGAGGTGAGCCGGGCGCGCAGGTTGCTGGGCGGGCCCGGCGCGGGGGCCGCGAGGGACGCGGGGGGCGGCGCGCTGTCGGCGGCGGGTGAGGGGGCGTGCGGCCCGGGGTGGGCGGGGCGACCGTCGGCGGATGCGCCGGGGCTGCCGGAGCCGCCGGGGTAGGCGAAGTCGGCAGAGTCGGCAGAGTCGGCGGTCCCGCCAGGCCCGCGAGAGCTACTGGGGCCGCCGTGACGGCCGGTACTGCTGCCGGGACCGCCGGGGCCGGTGGAGCCGCCGGGACCGGTGGCGGCGGGGCCGGTGGCGGCGCCGGGGCCGGGTTCGTCCGTCGTCGCGGCGGTCAGCAACCGCGCGTGCAGGGCGCGCAGTTCCGGGCCGGGGTCGGAGCCGAGGCGGTCGGCGAGCAGCCGCCGTACGTCCTCGTAGGCGGCCAGCGCCTCAGCCGTGCGGCCCGCCTCGCGCAGGGCGCGCAGCCGCAGCGCCTGGAGCGACTCGTCGAGGGGGTGGGCGTCGCACAGGGCGGACAGCTCGGGCAGGGCCCGCTCGCCCTGGCCGAGGGCGAGGGCGGCGGCCAGGCGGGCGCGACGCGCTTCCAGGCGGCGGGACTCCCAGCGGGCCGCCTGGGCGGTCCGGTCGGGCAGGTCGGCGAGGGCGGGGCCGCGCCACAGGGCGAGGGCGTCGTCGAGGACCGCGGCCGCCTTCGCGGGGTCGCCGTCGTCCAGCGCGCGCCGGCCCTCGTCGGCCAGCCGCTCGAAACGGTGCAGGTCGACGTCGTCGGTCTGGGCGGTGAGCCGGTAGCCGCCGTCCGCGGAGGCGACGGCGTCGGCGCCGAGCGCCCGGCGCAGCCGCCCGACCAGTGCCTGGAGCGCGCCGGGGGCGTCGGCGGGCGGGTCGCCGTCCCACACCTCGTCGACCAGGACGGGGACCGGGACCGCGCGGCCGGGGCGCAGGGCGAGCACGGTCAGCAGGGCACGCAGCCTCGCTCCGCCCACGGGGACGGCCGTGCCGTCGGGGCGGAGTGCCTGGGTGGTGCCGAGAATGCGGTAGCGCACGGGGTCCATTGTCCCCGGGGACGCGAGCGGCCCGCCCCGGGGTTTCCCCGAGGCGGGAACGGGACCGGCGCGCGGGCCGTTTCCACGGTGTCCCAGCGGTACGTGTCCCGGCGACCGGGCGGTGCGTATTCCCGTGTCTGGCCGCACGTGTCCCAGTCCCCCGGCCGCACTGCCCCCGTGTCCCGGCGGCAGGCCCCCGGTGTACCAGCGGTACGTGTCCCAGCGCCCTGGGCGGCATGTGCCCGGCATCCCGACCACCGGTCCCGGCGCCCCAGCCGCACGTGTCCCAGTGTCCTGACGGCGTCCCCGGCGCCCCGAGACGGCGTCCCCGGCGTCCTCGGCGCCCCAGCCGCACGTATCCCAGTGTCCCGACGGCGTCCCCACCGCCCCAGCAGCAGACGCCCTCGGCAGCAGGCGCCCCGGCGTCTCGGCCGCAGACGCCCCCAGCGGCAGGCGCCCCGGCGTCCAGCCGCAGGTCCCCGGCGCCCCGGCGGCACGTTCCCCCGTGGCGCCGTTACGTTCCCCCGCTGTCCGCGCGGTACGTTCGCCTGGTGTCACCGGTACGGTCGTCTCTCCGCACCGCCCGCCTCGCGCCCCCAGGAGCCTTCGCCCATGACCACCGTCACCACCCGTCGCAGCGACCGGAGGGTCAGTCCCGTCTTCGTCGGGATCCTGGCCGTCACCGCGGTCACGGGCTGGGCCACCTGGACCGGATTCGCCGCGCAGCCGGGCGTCGCGGTGTTCCTGTTCGTGACGGCGGCCTGGATCGTCTCGCTGTGCCTGCACGAGTACGCGCACGCGCGCACCGCCCTGCACAGCGGGGACGTCACGGTCGGCGCGAAGGGCTACCTGACGCTGAACCCGCTGAAGTACACCCACGCCCTGCTGAGCGTCGTGCTCCCGGTGATCTTCGTGATCATGGGCGGGATCGGTCTGCCGGGCGGCGCGGTGTTCATCGAGCGCGGCCGGATCAGCGGCCGCTGGCGGCACAGCCTGGTCTCGGCCGCCGGACCGCTGACGAACGTGCTGTTCGCGGCGGTGTGCACGGCCCCGTTCTGGCTGGGCGCGCTGGACGGCGTGCCCGCCGACTTCCGCTTCGCCCTGGCCTTCCTGGCGCTGCTCCAGGTCACGGCGGCGATCCTGAACTTCCTGCCGGTCCCGGGCCTGGACGGGTACGGGGTCGTCGAGCCGTGGCTGTCGCCCCGGGTGAAGCAGCAGGTGGAGCCGTTCGCCCCGTTCGGCCTGCTGTTCGTGTTCGCGCTGCTGTGGGTGCCCGCGGTGAACAACGTGTTCTTCGACGCGATCGACGCGATCCTGCGGGTGCTGGGGATCGGCGACTTCGACACCTACTGCGGTCAGTCGCTGTACCGGTTCTGGGAGGGCGCCGACCAGATCTGCTCGGTCAGCCCGTGACCGAGCGGTTCCGGGCGTCCCGGCCCCGCCGGACGTAGTACCAGGTCATGTTGGACGACAAGCCCGCGAGCAGGATCCATACGATCCCCAGCCAGCTTCCCTGGACGAAGGAGACGACGGCCGCGGCGACCGCGAGGACGCAGACGGCGAGGGCGTAGCGGGCGAGGCGGGGCATGGCGCGGGGCTCCTGTCGGGGGGACACTGCTCGGACGTCTTCTCGTGCACTGCTGCTGCGACCAGTGTCCCCCATGGGGTCATACGTCTGTGATGCGGAGCCCCGCGTGCGCCTTGTAGCGGCGGTTGACCGAGATCAGGTTGGCGACCAGCGACTCCACCTGGTGGGCGCCCCGGAGCCGGCCCGCGAAGACGCCGCGCATCCCGGGGATGCGGCCGGCCAGCGCCTGCACGACGTCGGTGTCGGCGCGGGCGTCGCCGAGGACCATGACGTCGGTGTCGATCCGCTCGGTCTCCGGGTCCTGGAGCAGCACCGCGGACAGGTGGTGGAAGGCCGCGGTCACCCGCGAGTCCGGCAGCAGGGCGGCGGCCTGCTCGGCGGCGCTGCCCTCCTCGGGCGTCAGGGCGTAGGCGCCCTTCTTGTCGAAGCCGAGCGGGTTGACGCAGTCCACGACGAGCTTGCCCGCCAGTTCCTCGCGCAGCGCGGCGAGCGTCGCGCCGTGCCCCTCCCAGGGCACGGCGACGATCACCACGTCGCTGCGGCGGGCGGTCTCGGCGTTGTCCGCGCCCTCGACGCCGTGCCCGGTCTCCTCCGCCGCCGCGCGGGCGCGCTCGGCGGCCCGGGACCCGATGATCACCTTCTGCCCGGCGCGGGCGAGGCGGTAGGCGAGGCCCTTGCCCTGCGGCCCCGTCCCGCCGAGCACGCCGACGACCAGGCCGGAGACGTCGGGCAGGTCCCAGGGGTCCTTGGCGGGGGCCTTCTGTGCACTGTCGCTAGAGGTCATGAGCCGACTCTACGTCCGTGATCTCCCCCGCACCCGCCCAGGTGAGCCGCGTCACCGCCGCCCGGCGACGGCCCAGGCCCCCGCTCCCCGGCACGGGGGCCTTCGCACTGAACTCCGCGCGCAGGACTGCCCCTTGGGGCGGCACGGCCGCCGGACAGCCGGCGCCAGGACGCCCAGCTCGTGACCGCGCCACGACCGGTGCCGGCCAGAGTCGCCGCCCCCGCGCGGGCAGCACGCACAACGCACGCGGCGACGCGCACGCGGCGGGACTGGGCGGGGGCGGGGGCGACCGCCGCTGAGCGCGGCACGGCTGGCGCCGAGCGGAGCCGGGACCCCAGCACCCCGCGCACCCCGCGCGCCCCACGCCGTACGACACGCGGCGACGCGCACCCCGCAGGACCGGGCGGGGGCGGGTGCGACCGCCGCTGAGCGCGGCACGGCTGGCGCCGAGCGGAGCCGGGACCCCCAGCACCCCGCGCGCCCCACGCCGTACGACACGCGGCGACGCGCACCCCCCGCAGGACCGGGCGGGGGCGGGTGCGGCCGCCGCACCCGCCCCGCCTACTCCTCCTCGCCCGCGCCGCCGCCCGCCGGGGCGTCGTGCCAGCGGGGGTCGTTCTCCCACTGGAGGTTGCGCTCGCGGGCGGTGTCCATCGCGTGCTGGGCCTCCTGACGGGAGGCGTACGGGCCGAATCTGTCCTTGCCGGGGCAGTCGGGTCCCTCCTCCACCTTCTGGTGCTCCAGGCAGTAGAACCACTCGCCCGGCTTTCCCGCGGTCCGCTTCTTGAACAGGGCCATGACCAGCTCCTTTCGCCACCGTCATGTTCCCCCATCGCCCCCGGATAGACTCGCGGGCATGACCGGCCAGTCTCTGCTCGCCCCCGGGGAGCTGTCCCCGCCCCGTTCCGTGCCCGGAAACATCCGCCGCCCCGAGTACGTCGGCAAGCCCGCGCCGAAGCCGTACACCGGGCCCGAAGTGCAGACTCCCGAGACCGTCGAGGCGATGCGGATCGCCGGGCGGATCGCCGCGCAGGCGATGGAGGAGGCGGCCCGGCACATCGCTCCGGGCGTGACCACGGACGAACTGGACCGGGTGGCGCACGCGTTCATGTGCGACCACGGCGCCTACCCCTCCACGCTCGGCTACCGCGGGTTCCCGAAGTCGCTGTGCACCTCGGTCAACGAGGTGATCTGCCACGGCATCCCGGACTCGACGGTGCTGCGGGACGGCGACATCGTCAACCTGGACGTGACGGCGTACATCGGCGGGGTGCACGGCGACAACAACGCCACCTATCTCGTCGGCGACGTGGACGAGGAGAGCCGGCTGCTGGTCGAGCGCACCCGGGAGGCGCTGCACCGGGCGATCAAGGCGGTCCGCCCGGGACGGCAGATCAACGTCATCGGCCGGGTCATCGAGTCCTACGCCAAGCGCTTCGGCTACGGCGTGGTCCGCGACTTCACCGGCCACGGCATCAGCACGGCCTTCCACTCCGGCCTGGTCGTCCCGCACTACGACAGCCCGCACGCCACGACCGTGATCCGCCCCGGCATGACCTTCACCATCGAGCCGATGCTGACGCTGGGCGGCCACGACTACGACGTCTGGGACGACGGCTGGACGGTGGTCACCAAGGACCGCCTGCGGACCGCGCAGTTCGAGCACACCCTGGTGGCGACGGAGACGGGCGCGGAGATCCTCACGCTGCCCTGACCCGCCGCGCCCGCGCGACCCGCACGACCTGAAGGGCCCGTTCCGGCACGCCGGGGACGGGCCCTCGCGCGTCGCGGCAGCGTGACGCCCCGCCCGCTTGCCGACGCCGCGTCGGAGACGCCGCCGATCCGACGACCGCACGCCCTTGACTCAGGCGAACATTGACTTAGGCTCACCTAACCTTGAATGATCCGATCATGGACTCCTTCTCGACCCTCCTCCGCACCGCCTCGCACGCGCAGCACTCGGAGGCGGAGAACGCGACGTTCATGAGCGACCTGCTCGGTGGCCGCCTGGCCGTGGAGGCGTACGCGCGCTACACCGAGCAGCTCTGGTTCGTCTACGAGGCGCTGGAGACCGGCGCCGAGGACCTGGCCGCCGATCCGGTGGCCGGTCCCTTCGTCCGCCCGGAGCTGTTCCGGCTGCCCGCGCTGGCGCGCGACCTGGCGTACCTGCGGGGCCCCGCCTGGCGCGCGTCGCTGAGCGCGCTGCCCGCGACGCGGGAGTACGCGGACCGGGTGCGCGAGTGCCGCGCGCGGTGGCCGGCCGGCTACGTCGCCCACCACTACACCCGTTACCTGGGCGACCTGTCCGGCGGCCAGATCGTCCGCGACCGGGCCGAGCGGACCTGGGGCTTCGCCCGGCGGGGCGACGGCGTCCGCTTCTACGTCTTCGAGGAGATCGCCAACCCGGCCGCGTTCAAGCGCGAGTACCGCGCGCTGCTGGACGCGGCGCCGGCCGAGGACGCGGAGAAGCGGCGGATCGCGGCCGAGTGCCGGCGGGCCTTCGCCCTGAACACGGCGGTGCTCAGGGCGCTGGGCGAGGAGTTCTCGCTGACCGTGTGAGGCGGGCGGCCGCTCAGCGCTCCGGGACCACGCGGCCGCCTCTCATGATCAGCGCTCCAGGACCACGCGCCCGCCGCACGCGGTCAGCGCTCCAGGACCACGCGCCCGCCGACCTCCACCCAGCCCTCCGGCTGCGGGGCCGTGAGGATCTGCGACCCGGCGCCCTGCACGATGTTGAGGGCGCGGCCGAGCCGGGCGGTCAGCAGCAGGGCCGCGGCGCCGGTCGCCTCGTCCTCGTCGACGCCGTCGCCGCGTCCGGGGAAGCCGCGGGCGCGCACCCGGCCGGCCGCCTCGTCCTCCCAGGCCCAGGCGTAGATCCACGCGCCGGGCGGGGGCGGCGCGAGGTCGTCGACCTCGGCCGGGGCGGCGTACTGGCGCAGGGTGCGCGGCGGGGCCCACTCGGGGCGGGCCTCGATCCAGGTGAACTCGCCGTCCAGACGGGCCCCGACCCGCCCGGCCGGGGTGATCAGCTCGGGCACGTCGAGCAGCCAGGCGGCGCCGACGCAGGGGTGCCCGGCGAAGGGCAGGCGCACGGTGGGCGTGTAGATGTCGACGGCGCCCCGCTCGGGGTCGTCGACGAACACCGTCTCGCTGAAGCCGAGTTTCGCGGCCAGCTCCTGGCGCTCGCCGGGGCGGGGCAGCAGCGAGCCGTCGCGGACGACGCCGAGTTCGTTGCCGTAGCCGCCGTTCGCCGCGCAGAACACGCGCAGCACGTCGTAGTCGGTCACCAGGGCATTCAAACACCCGATCCGGAGACGATCACCCTTGACTTTCTCGCGGCTTTCCTTTTACCTCTCTTTGATTCTTTCGCGATCTTCACGCGATCGACCCGCCGCTCGGGCCGCCCGTGAGAGCTGAATCACTGCACCCTCCTGCACCAAGCAGGCGAGGGTCGGCTAAGTTAGGCAAGCCTCACCAATCATTGTGAGGGCCGTCACGCCGTCTCCAGCCATCTCGGGAGCCCTTGTCATGCGAGCCGTCCGACTCTCCGTCGTCACCGCCGCCGCCGCTGCGGCCGCCCTGACCTCCGTGACGGCCTGCACCGCCAAGAGCGACGCCAAGGACAGCGACGCGATCAAGGTGACCGCCGCCGACTCCACGTGCGACACCTCCGCGAAGGCCGTCCCGGCCGGTCAGGTCACGCTGAAGATCGCGAACAAGGGCTCGCGGGCGACCGAGGTGGAGATCCTCTTCCCGGACGACCGGATCGTCTCCGAGAAGGAGAACATCGGTCCGGGCACTCAGTACACGCTGACCGCCGAGGTCAAGGCCGGCGCCTACGAGATCGCCTGCCGTCCCGGCATGAAGGGCCACGGCGTCCGGCAGAAGCTCACCGTGACCGGCGCGGGCGCCTCCGCCCAGCACGACCCCGAGCTGGACAAGGCGGTCGCCGCGTACCGCCAGTACGCTCAGGACCAGGCCGACCAGACCGTGCCGCTGGCCGAGACCTTCGCCGAGGCGATCAAGGCGGGCGACCTGGAGGCCGCGAAGAAGGCGTACGCGCCCTCCCGCGTCGGCTGGGAGCGCACCGAGCCGGTCGCCGAGTCCTTCGGCGACATCGACCCGAAGACCGACACCCGCGCCGACGGCCTGGAGCAGGGCCAGAAGTGGACCGGCTGGCACCGCCTGGAGAAGGCGCTCTGGCAGGACAAGAAGATCGGCGCCGACGAGAAGACCCTCGCCGACCAGCTCGTGAGCGACCTGAAGAACTGGCAGCAGCGGGTCGGCAAGGCGCAGATCACCCCCACCTCCATGGCCAACGGCGCCAAGGAACTGCTCGACGAGGTCGCCACCGGCAAGGTCACCGGCGAGGAGGACCGCTACTCGCACACCGACCTGGTGGACTTCCAGGGCAACGTGGAGGGCGCGCAGAAAGCGTACGAACTCCTCAAGCCGGTCGCGCGGAAGAACGACGCCGCGCTGACCGGGAACCTGGACCGGCAGTTCGCGGCGCTGAACACCCTCCTGGCCAAGTACCGCACGGGCAGCGGGACCGCCGACTTCGTCTCCTACGACAAGGTCTCCAAGGACCAGCGCAAGGAGCTGTCGGACGCGGTGAACGCGCTCGCCGAGCCGCTGTCCAAGCTCGCCGCCGCCGTCGTGAAGAAGTAGCAGGGACAGCAGGAGCAGAGACAGCCAGGAGCAGAGACAGCAAGGGAGTCGACCGCCATGACAGAGGAGCCCCAAAGCGCCCCGCCCTCGCGCCGCGCGCTGCTCGGCTGGGGCGGTGCCGGGCTCGCGCTCGGCGCCGCCGCGGCCGGCGGCGCCGTGGCGGTGGCGCAGAACCAGAGCGACGCGGCGGGCGCGGGAGCGGCGGTGCCGTTCCACGGCGCCCACCAGGCGGGCATCGCCACGCCGGTGCAGGACCGGCTGCACTTCGCCGCGTTCGACGTGAAGACCGAGGACCGCGCCGCGTTCGTGCAGTTGCTCAAGGACTGGACGGCCGCCGCGCGCCGGATGACCGCCGGGAAGACGGTCGGCGACGGCGCGTACGGCGGGCTGGCCGAGGCGCCGCCGGACGACACCGGCGAGGCGCTGGGGCTCCAGCCGTCCCGGCTGACCCTCACCCTCGGCTTCGGCCCCTCCCTGTTCGACAAGTTCGGCCTGGCGGACCGGCGCCCCGCGGCCCTGGTGGACCTGCCCTCGTTCCCCGGCGACGACATGGACTCCTCCCGCACCGGCGGCGACCTGTGCGTCCAGGCGTGCGCGGACGACCCGCAGGTCGCGGTGCACGCGATCCGCAACCTGGCCCGCATCGGCTTCGGCACGGTCGCCGTGCGCTGGTCGCAGCTCGGCTTCGGCAAGACCTCCTCGACCACCCCGGGCGCCCAGACCCCGCGCAACCTCATGGGATTCAAGGACGGCACCCGCAACATCGCGGGGGACGAGACCGGCCGGCTGGGCGAGTTCGTATGGGTCGGCGACCGCGACGGCGGGAGCAAGGACGCCTGGATGAGCGGGGGTTCGTACCTCGTCGCCCGGCGGATCCGGATGAACGTCGAGACCTGGGACCGTTCCTCGCTCCAGGAGCAGGAGGACGTCTTCGGCCGGGACAAGGGCGAGGGCGCGCCGGTGGGCAAGGCCAAGGAGCGCGACGAGCCGTTCCTGAAGGCGATGAAGCCCGACGCGCACGTCCGGCTCGCCCACCCCGACTCCAACGGCGGCATCACCATCCTGCGCCGGGGCTACTCCTTCACCGACGGCACCGACGGGCTCGGCCGCCTGGACGCGGGCCTGTTCTTCCTCGCCTACCAGCGCGATCCCCGCAAGGGCTTCATCCCGCTCCAGCGCCGGCTGTCGGCGCAGGACGCGCTCAACGAGTACATCCAGCACGTCGGTTCGGCGGTCTTCGCCATCCCGCCCGGGGTGCGCGACGCGCATGACTGGTGGGGCCGCCCCCTGCTGTCCGAGGAGGCGTAGAGCTGTGTTCTCCAACTACCTGATCGGTCTGCGCGAGGGGCTGGAGGCCAGCCTCGTCGTGTGCATCCTGATCGCCTACCTGGTCAAGACCGGCCGCCGGGACGCCCTGCGGCCGATCTGGGCCGGCGTCGCCGTCGCGGTCGTCCTGGCCATGGGCTTCGGCTGTGTCCTGGAGTTCGGCTCCCAGGAGATGACGTTCCAGGCGCAGGAAGGGCTCGGCGGCTCGCTGTCGATCGTCGCGGTGGGCCTGGTGACCTGGATGGTCTTCTGGATGCGGCGCACCGCCCGGCACTTGAAGGCCGAGCTGCACGGCAGGCTGGACGCCGCCCTGGCCATGGGCACCGGCGCTCTGGTCGCCACCGCGTTCCTGGCCGTGGGCCGGGAGGGTCTGGAGACCGCGCTGTTCGTGTGGGCGTCCGTGCACGCGGCCTCCGACGGCACGCCGCGCCCGGTGATCGGCGTCGCGCTCGGCCTGGCCACCGCCGTGCTGCTGGGCTGGCTGTTCTACCGGGGCGCGCTGCGGATCAACCTGGCCAAGTTCTTCACCTGGACCGGCGGCATGCTGGTCGTGGTCGCGGCGGGCGTGCTGGCGTACGGCTTCCACGACCTCCAGGAGGCCGGCTGGCTGCCGGGGCTGACGCATCTGGCCTTCGACGTCAGCGGCGCGATCCCGCCGGACAGTTGGTACGGGACGCTGCTGAAGGGCGTGTTCAACTTCCAGCCCGACCCGACCGTCCTCCAGGTCACGGTGTGGCTGCTCTACCTCGTCCCGGTGCTCGCCGTGTTCTTCGCCCCGGTAGGGTTCGCCTCCGGGAAGGGGAAGGTGCGGAGTGCTGAAGAGCAGGGTGCGCGGTCCTCGGAGACCTCCAAGGCGTGAACGGGGCGCGCTCAGCGCGGTCTTGCTGACCGCGCTGGCGCTGACCGCGAGCGGGTGCGTGGTGGTGCACGGCGAGCGCCAGGTGCTCCCGGCCGGCACCCGGGCCCAAGCCGCCAGGGCGCTGCGGCAGTTCACCGTCGCCTACAACAAGGCCGACAAGGCGTACGACCGTTCGCTGGACGCCGGCCGCGTCACCGGTGCGCTCGGCGCGATCGACGCCGCCCGGCTGAAGGCCGGCCACGCGGTCAGTCCGGGCGGGAACCCCGCCCACACGCCCCTGAAGCTCACCGACGCGCGGTTCACGATTCCGAAGAAGGCCGGCTGGCCGCGCTGGTTCCTCGCCGACGCCCGCGGCAACAAGGGCGGCGCCGCGCGCTGGCTGCTGGTGTTCACCCGCGCCGACCTGGACCGGCCGTGGCAGGTGGCCTACCTGACGCTGGTGGCGCCGGGCGCCGTGCCGAAGTTCGCCAAAGATGAGGCTGGTTGGGCCGAGGCGGTGCCCGCGGACTCCGCGCGGCAGGCGGTCGCGCCCGGCGACCTGAGCCGGGACTACACCGCGTACCTGAAGGACGGCGACGGCCCGTTCGCCGCGGGCGCGCACACCACCGGCTGGCGCGCGCTGCGCGCCCGGCAGGCGGTGCGGCCCGGTCTGGCCACCCAGTACATCGACGAGCCGCTGTCCGGCGGCGGCTACGCCCCGCTGGCGCTGCGCACCGCCGACGGCGGCGCGCTGGTCTTCTTCGCCACCCGCCACTACCAGAAGCAGACGGCCGCCCCGGGCGCCTCGGTGCCGGTCCCGGGCAAGGACGTCCGGGCGCTGACCGAGGGCGAGATCAGGCAGTCGCTGACGATGGAGTTCGTCTCCAACGAGGCGGCCCTCGACCCCGCGCGGGGCGCGGGGAAGCGCGAGGTGACGGTACTGGGGCGGGTACAGGGCATGACGTCGGCGCGGGGCGGCTGAGCGTTCTCCGGCGGCTGGACTCGGCGTGGCGTGCGGCTGGACTCGGCATGGCGTGCGGCTGGGCTCGGTGTGGCGTGCGGCTCGGCTCGGCTCGGCTCGGCTGAGCGTTCTAAGCGGCTCGGCAGGGCTTGTCGGCTGGGCGGGGCTTGTCGGCCAGGCGCCTTTCAGCGGCTGGGCTCGACTGAGCGGCGTGGCATGGCGTGCGGCTGGGCGCCTTGCAGGGGCTCGGCTCGGATGAACGCTCTTAGCAGCTCTGCGAGGCTTGTCGGCTGGGCGGCGTTCAGGGGCTCGGGGGCCAGGACGCGCCCACCTGTCCCGGTTCCCGGTCGACATGGCGGGCGCAGGCGTCGGTGAGGGTTTCGAGCAGGCTGAGCGGGTCGGGCAGCGGATGCTCGGGGCCGCGCAGCCAGCGCACGCCGCGGTCGCCGTCGCCGGGCAGCCGGGCGGGCGGCACCAGCACGTAGGAGCCGCGGCAGTGCCAGCGCAGCCCCGGGTGCTCGTCCATGGTCTCCGGGCGACAGTCCAGCTCGCACGGCCACCACTCGTCCTCGTCCTCGGGGGTGCCGCGGGTGAGGGCGAAGAACAGCATGCGGCCGTCGTCGCTCTCGGCGACCGGCCCGGCCTCCACGCCGGCGGCGGCCAGCCGCTCCAGCGCCTCCCGGCCGGCCTGGAGGGGCACGTCCAGCACGTCGTGCGTCATGCCGGTGGCGGTGACGAAGTTCGCCTCCGGCTGGCCCCGGGCCCAGCGCTCGATCTGCGCGCGGTCGGCGGTGGACTGCGTCTGCCAGGCGAACGACACCGGGTGCCGGGCGGGGGTGGGACAGCCCACCCGGTCGCAGGAGCAGCCGTAACCGGCCGCCGGGTGCGCGGCGAGCGCGAGGGGCAGTCCCGCCTCGGCGGCGGCGAGCAGCAGGGCCTCCCGGCCGCCGCCGTCCTCGGCGGTCTCCTTCGGGCGCCGACCGCGCAGCCACTGGAGGATTCCGCCCCGCCGGCCGTCACGGCCGCCGAACTCCGCGCTCATCTGTCGCCTCTCGTCGTCGGCTCCTCGCCCGGTCCTCGCCGGCGCCGCCGCCGGTGCGGACGACTGGACGGCTGGGTCCATGGTCCCACCATCCCGCGCCCTAAATGACCGCGCCCCGGCGCCGGGCAGCCCCGGGAGGCGCCCGCCGGGGTCCCGCGGCCGTCCCGGCGCGGGGTCAGCGCGGGGCGATCCCGTACAGGGCGTAGCCGACGAGAGTGTCGGCGTAGGCGTGGGTGAGGGGGCCGGTGCGCTGGAGCCAGCGCTGGGCGAGCGGGGAGACGAACAGCTCCAGCGCGATGCGCGGGTCGACGTCGGCGCGCACGGCGCCGCTGTCCTGGGCGGCGCGCAGCCGGCGCGCGCAGAGCCGGAGCCGCGGTTCCAGCAGCCTGGCGACGAACTCCCGGCCGACCTGCTCGTTCAGCAGTCCCTCGGCGGCCAGCGCCCGCGCCGGCGCCTCGAACGCCGGGTCGAGCAGCCTGTCGACGGCAGCGCGCAGCACGGCCCGGAGGTCGGCGGCGAGGTCGCCGGTGTCGGGGATCTCATACGGCGCCTGACCGGCCTGCCCGGCCGCCTGCGCGGAGAGGTCGAGAAACGCCTCCAGGAGCACGTCCGCCTTCGACGGCCACCACCGGTAGATCGTCTGCTTGCCCACCCCGGCGCGGGCGGCGATTCCCTCGATCGTGGTTCTCGGATACCCGATCTCGGCGACGAGGGCGAGGGCGGCGGCGTAGATCGCGCTGCGGGACCGCGTACTGCGGCGGGAGGCGTCGGGGGCGGTTTTGTCGGGTATGGGGGGACGGTAGCAGGGCGCTGAGACGGCGCGTCTCGCCGTACACAGGGATGCGGGGCGACCGCGCTCCCGCGCTCCTGTGCACGCGCGCGCAGCGGGCCCGGGAGCCGCCTGCCGCGGGAGCTACGGGCGGGAGGTCCGGGCCTCTGTGGCCTCCGGGGCCTCCGGGGTCTCCGGGTCCGGGTCCGGGTCCGTGCCGGGCGGCGGCCAGGCGTCCCCCCACTCCGCGTCCCGCGCCGCCCTGTACAGGTCGCCGTGGCGCTTGGCGACGGTGCTGCGGCGCAGCAGCTCGTCCCGTTCGCACAGGTCGAGCAGGACCTGCCCCTTGCGGATCTGCGGGCGCCGCACTACACGGGCCGGGGCGGGCGCGACCGGAAGCCGGGTGGCGGCCACGTAGCTGAACTTCTCGTCCTCGTAGGCGAGGGAGCCGCCCTTGACCTGCCGGTGCAGGGAGGAGCGGCTGACCCGGGCCGCGAAGTGGCACCAGTCCGTGCCGGGCACGATGGGGCAGGAGGCGCTGTGCGGGCAGGGCGCGGCGACGTCCATCCCGGCGGCGATCAGCCGGTCGCGGGCCTCGATGACCCGGGCGTACCCGTCCGGGGTGCCGGCCTCCACGATCACGACGGACCGCGCGGCGGCCGCGGCGGAGTCGACCAGGCGGGCCCGGTCGGCCTCGGTCAGCTCGTTGAGCACGTAGGAGACGGTGACGAGGTCGGTGGGCGCCAGGGCGAGCGCGGCGCCGATCCGGGCCCGCTGCCAGCGAGCGCCGGCCAGGGCGGGGTGGACGGCGGCGATCTCCCGGCCGAGGGCGAGCGCGGGCTCGGCCCAGTCGAGCACGGTGACCGGCCGGGTCCCGGGCCAGGTGTCGGCCACGGCCCAGGTCGCGGCCCCGGTGCCGCCGCCGACGTCCACGTGGCCGCCCGGCGCCCACCCGGGCACGGCGTCGGCGAACGCGGCCAGCGCGGACCGTACGGCCTCGAAGGTGGCCGGCATCCGGTAGGCGGCGTACGCGGCCACGTCGGCGCGGTCGCGCAGGATCGGCGCGCCGGTCGGGGTGCTCCCCCGGTAGTGGCCGATCAGCCGCTCCACGGCCGCCCCGGCCTGCCGCGACCCCACTCCGTCCAGCAGCCCGGCCAGAGCGCCCCGCAGCCTCTCCCCCGCACCCGCATGCTCACTCACCACGCAATTCTCGCAGACCCCGACCGGGGGGACGGCCGCCGCCCGCCGGGTGCCGGGCGGCGGCCGCGGGATGCCGGGCGGCGCCCGGCCAGCTACGAGCGGCGCGCAGCAGGCGACGGGCGGCGCGCGCCGGTCAGGCGGCGCGCGCCGGTCAGGCGCCCCGTACCGCCCGTGCCAGCCGTGTCGCGGCGCGGGCCCGCGGGCGGCTGTCTCCCGGGCGGCGGCGCGGGTGGACCGTGTTGGCCAGGAGGACGAGGAAGGTGTCCGTCGCGCGGTCCAGGACCAGGGACGTGCCGGTGAAGCCGGTGTGGCCGGCCGCGCCCCGGCCCGCCAGCTCTCCCATGAACCACGGCTGGTCCACGGCGAACCCGAGGCCGGGCGGCGCCAGGAGCAGGTCGACGAAGTCGGGGCCGAGGATCCGGGCGGGACCGTAGGCGCCGCCCCCGAGCAGCGCGCGGCAGAAGGCCGCGAGGTCCGCCGCCGTGGAGAACAGGCCCGCGTGACCGGCCACGCCGCCCAGCGCCCAGGCGTTCTCGTCGTGCACCTCGCCGCGCAGCATCCCCCGGTCCGCCTTGGCCCACGGCCGTCGCTGGTCCTCGGTCGCCGCCGCGCCGGGGCAGGGTCCGAAGCCCGTCGACGCCATGCCCAGCGGGCGGGTGATCCCCTCGTGGATCAGCACGTCCAGGGAGCGGCCGGTGACGCGCTCCAGGACGTGCTGGAGGAGCAGCATGTTGAGGTCGGAGTAGAGAGGGGAGGCGCCGGGTGCGGTCACGGGCGGCTCCGCGCGCAGCAGCGCCAGCCGGGCGGCGTCGTCCGGGGCGTCGTAGAGCGGGAGTTCGGGGCGCAGCCCGGAGGTGTGGGTGAGCAGGTTCCGCACGGTGACGCCGTGCCGGGCGGCCGCGTGGAACTCCGGGAGGTACGCCCCCACCCGCGCGTCGATGCCCAGCGTGCCCCGCTCGATCTGCTGCACGGCGGCGACGGCTGTGCACAGCTTGGTGAGGGAGGCCACGTCGAAGGGGGTGTCCAGGGTCATCGGCGCCCGCTCCCGCGGGGGCAGTTCCACACCGCGGTCGGCGCCGGGGTCGTAGGCGGCGTACCGTGCGGCCCAGCCGGCGGCCTCGGCGACGGCGATCACCGGGCCGCGTCCGGCGACCACGACGGCGCCCGCCGCCCAGGGGCGCTCCCCGGCGGTGAGGTCGTGGACCTCGCGGACGAGGCGGCGCAGTTCGGCGGCGTCGAGTCCGGCCCTCTCCGGGGTGTCCCGGCGCAGTCTCGGTGTGCTCAGCTCTCCTCCCCCGGGTCCTCGGCCGCGGACGCGGTCCCGGGACGGCACATTCCCACGAAACAGGCCAGCGCTGCCAGGGCGGCCGCCAGTTGGACGACCGCCATGGGCACGGCGGTGCGCTCCCCGGCGACGCCGACCAGCGGGGAGGCCACCGCGCCGATCAGGAACGCGGTCGTGCCGAGCAGCGCGGACGCCGCGCCCGCGTGGCGCCGGGTGCGCATCAGCGCGAGGGCCTGGGTGTTGGGCATGGTGACGCCCATCGCGGACATCAGCACGAACAGCGCGGCGGCCACCGGGGCGAGGCCGACGCGGCCGAAGACGCCGGTGGTCATGAGCAGCAGCGCGGTCGACGCGAGGAGGATCACCGTCAGGCCGACCGCCAGCACCCGGTCCAGGCGGACCCGGCCGACCAGGACCCGGCCGTTGATCTGGCCGACGACGACCAGCCCGACCGAGTTGAGCCCGAACAGCAGGCTGAACGTCTGCGGCGAGGCGCCGTAGATCTCCTGGATCACGAACGGCGACGCCGAGACGTAGGCGAACAGCGCGGCGAAGGAGAAGCCGCCCGCCACCGTGTAGCCGGCGAAAGCGCGGTCGGCGAGCAGGTGACGCATCGAGCGCAGCGCCTGCCCCACGCCTCCCTCGTGCCGGGCTGACGGCGGCAGCGTCTCCGGGAGCCTGGTCCACACCACGGCGCCGAGCAGCACCCCCACGCCGGTGAGCAGGACGAAGACCCCGCGCCAGTCCGTGACCCGCAGGATCTGCCCGCCGATCAGCGGCGCCACGACGGGGGCGACGCCCGAGATCAGCATCAGACTGGAGAAGAAGCGGGCCATGGCCACGCCGTCGTACAGATCCCGCACGACGGCGCGGGCGATCACGATGCCCGCCGCGCCCGCGAGGCCCTGCACGAGCCGGAAGGCGAGCAGCACCTCGACGTTCGGGGCGACCGCGCACAGCGCGGTGGCCAGCACGTAGACCGCCAGTCCGGTCAGCAGCGGGCGGCGGCGGCCCCAGCGGTCGCTCATCGGGCCGACCACGAGCTGGCCGAACGCCATGCCGGCCAGGCAGGCGGTGAGCGTGAGCTGGACGGTGGCCGCCGGCGCGTGCAAGGAGCGGGTGACCGCCGGCAGCGAGGGCAGGTACATGTCCATCGAGAGCGGAGGAGTGGCGGTCAGACCGCCCAGGATCAGAGTGATCAGGAAACCGGCGGTACGGGCCTCGGAACGGGGCGGCCCGGCGACGCGGCTCCCGGGAGCGGATGCCCTGGTGACGCGAGTCTCGGGAGCGGGCGGCCCGGTGACGGGACTCTCGGGAGCGGGTGCCCCGGTGACGCTGCTGTGGGGAGCGGATGGCCCGGTGACGCGAGTCTCGGGGGCGGGCGGCCCGGTGACGGGGCTCTCGGGAGCGGGTGCTCCGGTGACGCTGCTGTGGGGAGCGGATGGCCCGGTGACGCGAGTCTCGGGGGCGGATGCCCCAGTGACGCGAGCCTCGGGAGCGCGCGGCCCGATGACGGGGCTCTCGGGAGCGGGCGGCCCGGTGCGGCGTCCCGTTCGCTGTTCGGCCTCCTTCGGCGCGTGCGGCGCCGGCGCCCCGCCCTCGGACATGTGCTCCTCCTCGTCTGCGCGCGTCGGCGCTCCCCGGCGCTCGACGCGTCGTACATGCCCGTCGGCGGCTGTCAGCGGCCGCCGGGCCGTCAGCAGCCGGGGGCGCTCTGCGGGCGCCTCTCCGGCTGGTCCGCCGCCCATGCTCTCAGCTCGCTCACCGTGCCGACGAACGGGTGAACGAGGGCGGGGTCCGGATGCGTCCGGTGCGACACGAGGGGACGCGGCCGCACGGGGAGCGGCGCCACACGGGTGAGGCGGCGGAGACGGGGTCCGCGGGGATGGCCGCCTGATCGGCATGCGGCGCCTTCTGGCCAGTCCGCGGGGTTGCCCGATCGGCCTGCGGGGCCTCAGATCGTTCTGCGAGCGGGGGCCGTCTGACCACCCTCGGGCGGAGTGGAGTTCCCGCCCGAATGGCCGCGCCCGGGGGCGAGCGGTGCCCCCGGGCGCCAGCGGGCGGCCGCGCCGCGGCGGGTGCGCACTCCGCGGTCCCGCGCGGAGTCCCCCCAACCAGCGCCGCGGAACGGCCGCCGTCCCTCCCCTGAAAGCGGTCTGCGGAAGCTCGACGCCTCAACTGTGAAGCTCTCGTGAAGGATGTGACGACTATAAGCCGCCCGTAGGCAGATCAACACGGGATGTCCATATTCCGCTTGTGCGGATCCTCAACGGCGGTGACGCCCGGCCGAGTCGGCGCGTGCCGCCGCCCGGCGCCGCAGCGCCCACGCGCCGCCCGCGAGCAGCGCGGCGGCGCCGGCCGCGCCCTCCACCAGCCGGCCGGCCGAGGACCCGGCGTCCGACGCCTGGGTCGGCCCGGCGGCGGGCGCGGCGGCCTTGCGCCCGGGACGGCCGCCGCCCGCCGGCGCCCCGCCCTCGCTCAGCGGCTCCACCAGCGCCCCCACCGCCTGCGCCGCTCGCCCGGAACTCCCCTGCGCGAAGCCCCAGTCGAGCAGGGCGGCGCTCTCCTCGTAGACGGCGTTGGCCCCGGTCGAGGGGTGCATCACGGTGACGAGCAGGGTGCGGCCCCCGCGGACGGCGGCGCCGGTGAAGGTGTTGCCGGCGTGGCTGGTGTAACCATTCTTCACTCCGATCATGCCGTCGTAGTTCCGCAGCCCCCACACCCCGGTCAGCAGGCGGTCGGTGTTCTGGATCTGGAACGTCTTCTTCCCGCCCGCCGGGAACGCGGCCGTGCGGGTGGCGCAGTAACCGCGGAAGTCGGCGTCGCGCAGCCCGTGCCGGGCGAACAGGGTCAGGTCGTACGCCGAGGACACCTGCCCCGGGTGGTCGAAGCCGTCCGGGCTGACCACGTGCGTGTCGAGGGCCTGGAGGTCCCGCGCCCTGGCCTGCATCTCGGCGACCGTCTTGGCGACGCCGCCGTTCATGTGGGCGAGCACGTGCACCGCGTCGTTGCCCGAGCGCAGGAACACGCCCTGCCACAACTGCTCGACGGTGTACGCGGTCCCGGCCTGGACGCCGACGAGGCTGGAGCCGGAGGGGATGTCGGCGAGGTCGGCCGCGGTGACCCGGCGCCGTTCGGTGCGCGGGAACTTCTTCAGCACCGTGTCCGCGAACAGCATCTTCAGCGTGGACGCGGGCGCCAGGCGCCGGTGCGCGTCGTACGAGGCCAGCACCTCGCCGGACTCCCAGTCCGCGAGCAGCCAGGAGCGCGCGGTGAGCTTCGCGGGCGGCTTGGACGCGGAGCGCACCTGCACGCCGGGGCGGCCCAGCCGGGCGCCGCCGACCGTCGCGCCGCCGACCGTCGCGAAGGCGTTCGCGGCGACGGCATCAGCGGCGGCGGCGTTCGCGGCCGGGGCGGGTCCGGCCACCGCGGCGGCCACGGGAGCGGCGGCGGCGAGACCGAGCAGGGAGCGCCGGGACAACGCGGGCCCCCCGTGTGCCGCGGGCGTCCGGGGGGTGGGTGCAGGCCGGGAGGACGAAGAGGAATCGCGCACTCCGGGACCGTACAGACCGAGGGCGCCACGACGCGCGGCGGGTCCGCGACGGAGCGCCGAATGCCGACCGAAGGAGGGATGCCGCTTCGGTCATCCCGCGCAGTGCGGGCGCCGCCCGCGCCCGTTCGGCCCCGCCACCCGAACGGCGTCCTGTACGGGCCATGCGGGTGTGCCCGGTGCGACAGTGGAGGGGCACGGGACGCGCCGCCGCTCCGGCTGCCGCACGCCCCGCCCCGGCTCCGTCGGCCGTCGGCCGTCCGCGTCCGCTGTGGTCCGCCGTCGTCCGCCGGTGTGCACATCGTCGTTCCGCCATCGTCCTGGGAGTTCCGCCATGACCTGCTACGACCGACGTGATCTGGGCCTGCTGCTGCTCCGGCTGGGCGCCGGCGGGGTGCTCGCCGCGCACGGCGCGCAGAAGCTGCTGGGCTGGTTCGGCGGGGGCGGGCTGGAGGGCACCGGCCAGTTCATGGAGTCCGTCGGCTTCCGTCCCGGGAAGGCGAGCGCGGCGATGGCCGGGCTGGCGGAGGCGGGCGGCGGGCTGCTGCTGGCCCTGGGCCTGGCGACTCCGGCCGCGGGCGCGGCGGCGGCCGGGGCGATGGCGGGGGCGGCGGCGGTCAACGTGCCGAAGGGCTTCTTCGCGCAGAGCGGCGGCTACGAGTACGCCGCCTCCCTGGGCCTGACGGCCACCGGCCTCGCGATCACCGGCCCCGGCCGCCTCTCACTGGACGCCGCTCTCGGGCACGCGGTGAACCGCGGCTGGATGGTCCCGGCGGCGTTCGCGGCCACGGCGGCGGGGACGGCCGCGGTCCTGGGCGCCCGCGCGCGGAACCTCCGCAGGGAGAGGGAGGTGCGGCAGGAGGCGCTGTTCGAGGAGTAGGAGCCGCTCCGTAAGGCGCACGTCAGTCGCGTGTCAGGCGCACACCGTGAGCGCCTCCGCGGCCTTGTCGACGTCGCCGAAGGCGGGCGACAGGGCGGTCACTCCGGTCACTTGGCGGCACGTCCATGCCCGCCCTCATGACCGCCGCCTCCCGGCCGCCGACGCGATGCACGAATTCTGTCGCTTTCCTTATATAAATGTTCGGCTCGGTCCTTTTGCTCCACACCCGCACTGCACTGCGCCGCGCCCTGCACACGGCGGACCATTTGGGTGTCTTTTCCCCTTAATGGTTTTCCCGCACGCGAGAAGGGCCCGGCCGTCACCGGCCGGGCCCTTCTCCCGCCGCTTGTCGCGCGACGGGCGTCTCACACGGAGACTTTCGCTGTTACCAGCGGTACCAACGGCCCTTACGGCCGCCGCCGCCCGCAGGCCGGACCACGAAGCCCAGCAGCCAGACGACCAGGACGATCACGGCGACCCACCACAGCGCCTTCAGCGCGAAACCCGCACCGAAGAGAACCAGGGCCAGAAGAAGAACCAGAAGCAGGGGAACCATTGTTATCAACCTCCTGGCCAACGAATGCCCTTACTTCCTTCCTGCAAGCACACAAAAGGCGAGTTATTTTCATGCGATGAAGGGAACCAGCACACTTTGCGCACGTTCCCCCCCGCCTCTCTCCCGCATCGCCCGCAGGCCGCTGGGATCGCTGGGGCCGCCAAGACCGCCAAGACCGCTCCATGACCCTTGTCCCGAGACCGCCGGGTCTGGTTTGGTACCGCGCTACGACCGCGTGATCGCGGGAGACAAGCGCAACGCGTGAGCGCGAGAGACACGAGGGACGCGTGAGCGCGGAGAACATGAGGAGAACGAGCGGCGTGGAGCGGGGAACGCAGACGAGCACCGGGGACGCCCTGCCGGAGGGGCTGGGCGCCACACGGACGAGCACCACAAACTCCTTGTCCGAGGGGCTCGGTGGCACACGGACGAGCACCACGGACTCCCTCCCCGAGGAACTCGGTGGCGCGCGGACGAGCGCCGGGGACTCCCTGCCGGAAGGGCTCGGTCAGGCGATACGGGAGACCGCTCGCGCCATCGCCGCGCTTCTGGAGGGCGTGACGGACACGACCGTTCCCGTGCCGGGGCTGGAGTGGACCGTCGGGGAGACAGCCGCCCACCTGGCCGTGGCCAACGGGCTGATGGCCGATCTCGCGTCCGGCCGGGAGCGCCGCTACGGGGACGGCACGCCGCAGAGCCTCGCGGCGGCCAACGCGCACAGTCTCGACGAGTTCCCCGAGCGCGGGGCGGAGCCGCTGGCCGCGGTGATCGTGGAGCAGGCCGACGTGTTCCTGGACGCGGCGGACCGGGCCGTGTCGGACGGGACCGCGGACCGGACGCTGCTGACCCCGCTCGGTCCCATGGACGTGACCGTTCTCGCCTCCTACCTGCTGACCCACATGCTGGGCCACGGTTACGATCTCGCCCGCGGGCTGCGCCGCCCGCACATGATCGACCAGAAGCGGGTCGGGCTGTGCCTGCCCTTCCTGAAGACGGTGATGCCGCGCGTCGCCGGTCCCGCCGCCTCCGCGCTGACGGCCCGTTACGCCCTGCGCGTCCGGGGCGGCGCGGCGTTCGGCGTGACCTTCGCCGACGGCAGGGTCGAGGTGCGCCCCGAGCCGCCGGAGCGCCCGGACTGCACCATCCTCACCGAGCCGGTCGCCTTCCTCCTCATCGCGCTGGGACGTCTGGGCCCGTGGCAGGCCATGGCGCGCGGAGGGGTGCTGGCCTGGGGCCGCAGACCCTGGCTGGCGCCCCGCTTCCCCACCCTGTTCCAGGCGCCCTGAACCCGGCCGGGAGACCCGCCGACGCCGCCGCCGCACACCCGAAGCACCGCTCGACCCCAGCACGGGGACGGTGCAACGACCATAGGCGGCCTCCGCAGGGACGGCGGCCGGGAGCGCGGCTCGGCGCCCCGGACGGCGCCGCGCTCGCGAGTCCACGGGGACAGCGGTCGCGGCGCCGTCGCCCACAGGGCGGCCCGGGTTCTCGTCGGCGGGGCCGGTCTCCCGTGCTGTGGCCGGAAAGGTTCACCGGCTCGCGACGCTCGGCACGGCGCCTCGCCGCGTCGTCGCACCGCCCGCGTCCGTCCAGTACGCGGGCAGTGCTCCGCCTTGCGGCGCACCGCACCGGACGCCGCGAGCTTTCTTCGGCAAACCTTTTCAGCCACAGCACTAGCATGAGGGGGTTGTCGGTGGGAGCTTCGCACGGAGGAAGCTGAGGGTGTTCTCGGTGGACGTCAGGCAGGACGCGCGCTGTGCGGTGTTCGCGCTGCGCGGCGAGCTGGACTTCGACAGCATGGTGCAGTTGCGGGAGGCGGGCGAGACGGAGCTGCGCGAAGGGCCGGGAGCCGGTCCCGTGGTGATCGACTGCGCCGCGCTGTCGTTCTGCGACTCCTCCGGCATCGGCGCGCTGCTGCACCTGCGCCAGCGGCTGGCCGAGCAGGGCCGGGCGCTGAGGCTGGCGGCCCTGCCGCCGAAGGTGTCCCGGCTGTTCAAGCTGACGGGTCTGGATCAGGTGCTTTCCGTGTACGCCGACGCGTCCGGGGCCGTGGCCGCGGGCACGGACGAGCGCGACGGCCCCGCCGGCGGCGACGGCCCGGCGCAGCCGAGTGAGGGGCACAGCGCATGACGCGCGTACCGGGACAGCAGCCGGCCAGAGACGCCGCGGCGGCGGACTCGCCCGGCGCCGCGGGGAGCGGGACGGAGGAGGATCTGCGGGCGCTGTTCGGGCAGTCGACGGCCGTGTTCGCGTCCCTGGCCGGTCCTGCTCACATGCTGGAGGCGGCCAACGCGGCGTTCTTCGCCGCGATCGGCGGCGTGGAGCGGGCCCGCACCGGCGTGCCGCTGGGCCGGCTGATGCCGGAGCTGGCCGCGCAGGGGTTCCTCGCGCTGCTGGACCGCGTCTACCGCACCGGCCGCCCCCACACCGGACGGGACGTCCGCGTGGTGCTGGGCGAGGGCGAGCGGGCCCGGGAGGCGTTCTTCGACCTCACCTACGAGCCGCGCCTGGACGTCGGCGGCAACGTCATGGGCGTACGCGTCCTCGGCGTGGAGACCACGCAGGTCAAGCACGCCCAGCGGCTGACCGCGGAGCACCGCGTCCTGCTGGAGCAGATCGCCCGTCAGGCCCGGCTGCCCGAGGCGCTGGAGGGCATGGCCCGCGCCATCGAGGAGCTGGCGCCCGGGGAGGTGCTGGTCTCCGTGCTGCTGGCGGACGCCGACGGCCGGCGGCTGCGCCACGGGGCGGCGCCCAGCCTGCCGGACTTCTACAACCAGGCCATCGACGGCATCGCCACGGGCGAGGGCGTCGGTTCGTGCGGCACCGCGGCGCACCGACGCGAGCGGGTGATCGTCACCGACATCGCCGCCGATCCGTTCTGGGAGGACTTCCGCGACCTGGCCGAGCGGGCCGGGGTGGCCGCCTGCTGGTCCACCCCGATCCTGGCCCGCGACGGCGCGCTGCTGGGCACCTTCGCGATGTACCACCGCCGCCCGCGCGCCCCGCAGGACGCCGACCTCGCGCTCGCCCGGGTCTTCGCCGACACCGCCGCCCTGGCCATCGAGCGGCACCGGGCGGAACAGGCGGAACAGGCCGCCGAGGCCCGGGAGAAGGCCGCCCGCGACGACCTCGCCTTCCTGCTGGACGTCAGCACCGCGCTGACCTCCGACCTGGACGCCGCCCAGACCCTGCGCCGCCTGGCCGAGTGCTGCGTCCCGAAGCTGGCGCCCCTGTGCGCGGTCGACGTCGTCGAGGCCGGCCGGGTGCGCCGGATCGCCGCCGCCGCCCCCGGTCAGGGCCAGCGGGATCTGCTCGCCTCGCACATCCCGGTCTACGACGCCGCCGACGACGCCGTCTCCCGCGTCCTGTCCTCCGGCCTGAGCGAGGTCGCCCGCCGCACGCCGACCGGGCCAGGCCCCTGGCACGACCTGGGCGTCACCGGTTACGTGTGCATCCCGCTGACGGACCGGGGCAGCGCGTTCGGCGCCGTGACCCTGCTGTCCACCGGCGAGCACGCCCTCGACGGCCACACCGTCGCCCTGGCGGAGGAACTCGCCCGCCGCGCCGCGGCCGCCGTGCGCAACGCCCGCCAGTACACCCACCGCGTCACCCTCGCCCGCGACCTCCAGGCCGGCCTGCTCCTGCCGGAGCTGCCCGAGGTGCCCGGCGCCGACGTCGCCGCCTACTACCAGCCCGCGGGCGAAGGGCTCGACATCGGCGGCGACTTCTACGACGTCTTCCCCCTGGACGACGGCCGCTGGGCCTTTCTGCTCGGCGACGTGTGCGGACGCGGCGCCGTCGCCGCCACCACCACCGCCCTGGTCCGCCACACCGCCCGCGCCGTCGCGCCCCTGCTGACCGGCCCCGAGGACGTCGTCAAGGCCGTCAACAGAGCCCTGGTCAACCGCCCCGGCGGCCACGGCAACGGGTTCGTCACCCTCGTCTACGGCCAGCTCACCCCCGCCTCCGACGGCCTGGACGTCGAACTGGTCCGCGCCGGGCACACCGTGCCCCTGCACCTCGACGCCCAGCACCGCGCCCACGCCGTGGACGCGTCCGGCTCGCTGCTGGGCATCACCCCCGACGCCCGCGTGAGACCCCACCGCCTGCGCCTGCGCCCGCACGAGAGTCTGCTGCTCTACACCGACGGCATCACCGAGTCCCGGGACGCCGACGGCGAACAGTTCGGCGAGCGCCGCCTCGCCGAGGCCCTGACCGGCACGCGGCCCCGGCCCGCCGCCCACCACGTCATCGACGCCCTCACCCAGGCCGTGCACCGCTTCACCGGCGGCCACGAGGTCGACGACGACCAGGCCGTCCTCGTCCTGACCGCCACGTGAACGCCGCACGCCTCCCGGCGCCGGGGTGAGTCCCTTGGGCCGTGTCCTGTAGGTTCGCTCGCATCCCGTTGCAGGACGGGCCCGGACCTACGCGTGACGGAGCTCGCATGGCCGCCATCCATCGCACCACGATGACCCCTGCCAAGCTGGAGCTGCTCACCGGCTGGCTGCCGAAGCAGAGCTGGTACGCGGGCGACGCGCAGACGCCGGAACTGGTCAGGGCCGGTGGGTTCCGTCTGGACGATCCCGAGGGCGCGGTCGGGATCGAGTTCATGATCGTGGTGGACACCGTGCGAGAGCCGGTGGCGTATCTGGTGCCGATGGGCTACCGCGGTGCGGCGCTGGAAGGCGTCCCCGAGGAGGCGCTGATCGGCACGTCCGAGCACGGGGTGCTCGGCGCCCGGTGGATCTACGACGGCGTCCACGACCCGGTGGTGACGGCGCAGTTGCGCGCGCTCCTGCGCGGCGAGGCGGTGGCGCAGCACCAGAGCGAGAGCGACACTCCTGACCCGACCGTCACCGTGTACGGAACCGGCCCTGACGACGGGCTCGACGTGCGGCTCAACCGTGTCCTGCGGTCGGGGGAAGCCACGCGGAGTCCGTCCGGGCGCCTTGTCGCCGGGTGGACTTGGCCGGACGGAACGGCTGCCCGAGGAGCACTCGCGACCGTCGCGCCGCGGTGAACGCGCGCGCGGACACGGTACGCGCGGGGGTCGCGGTCGGCGGTGCGGGCGTTCGTCCCGGCGAGGGGTCGTCCGAGCCTGCCGGATCAGGCTGCGCACGGCGTCGTCGTCGAGGTCGGCGACGCCATGGACTGGGCGAAGGCAGAGGACCGGGTCTCCGCGCCGTTCAGCATCTCCGTGGCGTGGCGAAGCGGCGTGTCACCAGCGGTACTCGGCGACGCTTCCTCCGGTGAGGGTGATGGTGCCGTGGGGTGTGCCGTCGTCCTTCCATACGGTGTAGTCCCCCGCGGGCAGCGGGGAGATGAGAACGCAGTGGAGGGTGCGGTCGGCGAGGTGGCGGGGGCGGACGGCGGCGTGGGTGCGCTCGCCGGGCCGGTCGACGGGGCTGACGTGGATCTCCAGGCCGTCGTGTTCGGGCTCGGTGTGGATGACGAGCGCCGCGGTGTCCTGGCCGATGTCCAGGACGACGCTGCCGCTTGTCGAGGGCTGGGACGTGTGACGGTGCATGCGGGCCTCTTCTCGTGCGGGGCGGGGCAGGGCCGCCGTCGACGGGACGGGCGGCCCTGCGGTCGGGTGCGGGTCAGGACGCCGGGTGGTGGTAGCCGTCGTAGGGGACTCCCAGGTAGGGGAAGGAGTCCAGGTAGGGGTTGGTGACGTCGGCCGGGGTGAGGCCGTCGGTCACCTTGGACGCCGCCGCGTCGGGGGTGTAGCTCTTGTCGACGAGCGGGAGGGTCGCGCCGGCCAGGGCGCGCAGTTCGACGGTGACGACGTCGTCGTAGACGCGGCGCCCGTTGGGGAAGCCGGCCGGGTCGCCGCCGACGAGGCCGAGGATGTTCGGCTTCTTGGCCGGGGGGACGGCCGTGTTGAGGCGGATCATGTCCGCCTGGGTGGAGCCGGTGTAGTTCTGGAACCCCGGGACGACGCCCTTGGGGATGCCGGTGAGCAGGATGGCGAGCAGGTCCGCGCGGGGTTTGCCGGACTTGTTGTAGGCGTCCAGGTGGGGGAAGACCCCGGGGTACAGGGTCGGCAGCAGCTTGGCCAGCTCGGGGTGGGCCACGTATGCGGCGAACCGCTTGTCGTCGGCCGGCGGCAGGGCGTTCCACTCGTCCTTGTGGCCGAGCGGCACCAGGACCTCGTTGAACAGCGGGTTGCCCAGCCGGGAGACCTGCGTGTAGGGGCCCGTTTCGAGGTCGCGGCCGTGGCCGGGCTCGATGAGGCGGGCCCGGCGGCGGCTCGCCGACGTCCAGACGCCGATGGTGGCGTGCGGGTCGGCGACGTCGCGGAAGCGCCGGCCGCTGCGGGTCAGGTCGGTGACGGGCACCTGGATGGCCAGGGAGTGGACGTTGAGTTCCTTGGTGGTGTTGACGCCGTCGGCGGGCGCGGTGAACACGCTCATGCCGAACTGGTTGTGCAGGTTCTGGAACGGGCGCAGGTCGCCGAGGTCGAACACGGCGCCCAGGTCGACGTAGAAGCCCTCCGCGCGCTGCCCGGCGAACACCTTGCGGTTCGTGCCCAGCGTGTGGACCGCCTGCTGGGCCAGTTGTTCGTAGTGGGGGGTGGACAGCGGGCCGATGTTGCACGGCGGGCAGGCGAGGCGACGGCCCAGCACCGTCCGTCGCCCGCTGCTCTCGCATCGCGTGACGGTGTACGTCTGGTGGCGGTTCCAGTTCGGCGAGTCCAGGCTGAGGATCGGGCCGGTGTTGTAGAGGAAGCTGTCGGGGTTGCGCAGTCCGGTGCTGAACTCGAACTGGTAGGTGACGTCGGCGCGGCCGTCGCCGTCGTTGTCGACGTGGATCTCGTAGAGGACGTCGTCGCCGAACTCGTAGAAGTTCGGGCCGGCCGCGGGGTTCTGCAGCGGGATGTAGTTGGCGATCAGCGTGACCGTGTCGGGTGCGTCGGGGCTGACGAACGCGTAGACGTCGGTGCTGTCGGCGACCGGGTCCTTGGAGATCTCCGGGGCTTCGCGGTGGGAGGACATCAGAACCTCATGTGATTGACGGGGCGGTGGGCGGGCGGCGCAAGCGCTTGCGTTGAGTGAGGGAGCGTCGCGGTCAGCGGGCGTGACGCAGCAGAGCCGCGGCCAACTCCTGGTCGTGGACCCGGTGATGCCGTTCGCCGTGGAAGAAGTCCAGTTCGCCCGTCGCCGCGTCGCGCACGTGCACCACCAACGGCTCGTGCGCGCCCGCGCTCTCGGCCGGCGTCTGGGGCGGCACGGCGGCCCGGCCCGGTGCGGCGGCGAGGGCCGGCGCCGCGGCGCCGACGACCACGCTCGCGGCGAGACCGGCGAGGCCGAGGTGCGTCGCGCCGCGCATGACGCCACGGCGGTCGAGACCTGAAGGTGCTTCCTGGTGGGGAACGGGCTGGGAATTGTCCATGATCACTCCTGTCGGCTGGGGCATGGCCGCGGGGAGCTGACCGCTTCGGGCGACCGGCGGGCCGGACACCGTGAAGGAAGAATCGGCGCAGGGACAGACGCGGATCACCTACAGCGGACGCTCCCACGGCCTGCGCGAAGAGACCGAAGGCGCCGAAGACGCGTCTGACGGCAGACGCGGAGGCCTGTGGCAGAAGAGGCCGACGCTTCGCCCCGAATGAAACGCCCCGTGTGACTGCCCGTCAAGCGCACACCGAGCGAACACCGTCGTTTCGACGCTCGGCAGAATCAGCGTCGTCGCAGTTCACAGGCGTCATCGGTTCAGCCGAACGAGTGGCATCCGATTTTTTTGACGGCGCGGACCAAGCCAGCACGGAATCCGCGTCGAAATACCAGCGGCAGGAAGAACGAGAGAAGGTGATCGGCGAGCACAGAGATTCAGAGCCTTGCAGGCTCATGACAGGGCGCACTCGGTGATCGCCGGATACAGGCGACCGTCACCGGGTGCATTTCCCTAACCGATCGTTTCGGCATGAGCTGAATTGCGGGTCTTGTTTGCTTTACGAGCGTGGGCGACACGGTGTCCGACTCGCCCGCCGGACTCGTTCCTGACGACCTGTGGAACGGACGGCCTCGCCCGCGGGACTGGACCATGGCCGGCGTCTCGCCGTGCCTGCACCCGGTCGTGCCCCCATCGAGTCGCGCCGCGGAGGGACCACGACGGCCGGGCTGGGACGAGGATCGGTGAAGGTCCCGGCCCAGCCCTGGTCGTCGTGTGCGGCCTTCAGCAACACGGCTGGGGCCGGAGTCCGTTCCCTGGCCTGCCTGTCGGCGCCTCGTCCTCGCCACCTGTCCGATCAGCCGCCGACACGTCGGACGCCCCTGCCAGGAACCCGAAGGTCGAGGTCAGGAGCTGAGGCGGGCGTAGACGACGACGTTGTCGCTGTAGCGGTGGTGGGCGGTGGAGTAGGCGCCGCCGCAGGTGATCAGCCGTAGGCCCGCGTAGTCGAGGTTGCGGTAGACGTCGATGCTCGGGAAGTCCGTCTTGACGTACTGCGCGACCTTGGTCACGGTGAACCGCGCCGTCCTGCCGTCCTGGCGGGACACCTCGATGCCCTGACCCGGTTTCAGCTCGGCCAGGCGGAAGAAGACCGCCTTGCGCTGGTTCCAGGTGACGTGCCCCGCGAGCACCGCCGGTCCCCGCGCACCCGGCGTGGGACCCAGGCGGAACCAGCCCGCTTTGCCGGGGTCCTTCGGCGGTTGCAGGACCTGTCCCGTGCCGAGGCCGAGGTGCTCCAGCGACGTGGACACCCCGATGGCCGGGATGGTGAGGCGCACGGGCACGGAGGCGGGCAGCACCGCGGGCGAGGCCGCGGCGGAGGCGGCCGGTGTCGGCGGCTCGGACACGGAGGTGCTGGAGGGCGCCGCCAGCCGGGGCGGAGCGGGCTGCTGCTCGCCGAGTCCGACGGCGAGCAGCAGCCCTCCCGCGACGAGCAGGGCCAGTGCCGCCCCGGCCAGCACGATGCGCCAGGGGCGCCGGTGCTGGACGGCCCCCGTGGGCTCCGGTCGCTCGTTGTCTGTCATGAGGCGGGCTCAGCGGCGCCCGGCGGCGGGCCGGCGGGTGCGCAGACAGGCCGCGCCCAGCACCGCGGCGCCGGCCACTGCCGCACCGCCTCCGACCAGCAGCCCCGGCGCCTCGATGCCGGCGGTGGAGCCGGAACCGGTCTCCACGCCGCCTACGGGCATGGAGCCCACGGCCGCGCCCATGACCATGCCGCAGTCGGTGGGCGCGGTGGCCTCCTCCGGGAGCTTGGGGTCCAGCTCGCTCTTGCCCTTGCCGAAGTCGTACTTCCCGTTGCCGTTGGGGTCGATGCCGTGCTGGACGACGTGCAGGTCCTTGATGTGGTCGGCGACGGCCTGGGAGACGGTGATGGTCCGCTCGTAGGAGAGCGTGCCGTCCTTCTTCGCCACCGGCATGCGGTCGACCGCCAGGCCGCTGGCCTTGGAGGTGTCTCCCTTGGTGGTCAGGGAGATGTTGATGTCGCCGTAGGCCGGCATGCCTTCGGCCGTCGTGACGATGCCGTCGTGGTTCTTGTCGGCGCTGGCGTCCGGGCAGTGGAAGTCGTGCCCGTCGGTGGAGCCGTGGATGTGCTGGGCGTGCGGCTGCCCGGGGACGAGGCCGGAGGCGGTGATCTTCACGGTCAGCCGGGTGCCGTCGACGGTGAGCATCGCGGTTCCGTGGGCGCCGGACTTGTTCAACTGCGCCAGGTCGACCTGGTAGGTGTGCGCGCCGGACTCGCTGGAGTGGGCGGCCGCCGGGACTGCGGCGGACAGTGCGAGCGCTGCGGGGATGGCCACGAGGGTGGTCAGACGTGCGGTGCGCTGGGCTATCACAAAGATTCCCCTTCTTCGTCGGCGCCGGCGAAGAGACTTCCGGCTGCCGAAGTCGGCACTTCGTGGACGGGGGGAATCCGGAACCGGCGGGCAGCCGGATTGGTGCCGACGTCAGTTGGTCGATGCGGCGGCAGGCGCAGACCTCTCCCGCCAGGGCGGGGGGCGTGAACTCGGGACGGCTTTCCGCAGGGTGCGCCGCCCTGCCGTTGGCCGTACCAGTGAGCCTCATGCGGCGACTCCGCTCGAAGGGAACCGTCCGGGCGATGCCGGGGCGTCGCAGCTATCTCCGCCTGCTCGTCGGCGCTCACCATCCGCACCCCGGCGAAAAGACGCTGTTCCCAGAGGGAAAGCTCCTTGCCTCGTGTGGGTGAGCGGGGGCCTTCTTCTGTCTCGTCCACAGCTCAGATACGCCCGACCCCGACCAGCACGCGGCCGATCACGTTCGGATCGACTCGCGGCGTCCTCAGCCTCCCGGGGCCGGCTATCGGAGGCCGGTCCGGAGAACGCGTCGACCTCTCGTCTCACCGACTCGGTTGGCGGGATGGAGACCGACCTCGGCCCACACCACCTTGCCGGGCATACCGTGTGCCGGATAGTGGCCCCAGCGCCTGCTCATCACGGCGACGATGAAGATGCCACGGCCGCCAGTCGCCTCGACGCCGACCTGCTTCAACACCGGCGGCCGCGTGTCGCGATCCCACACCGATACCTTCACGGCGTCGCCGAGGATCTCCAGCATGAGCTGGAAGGTCTGCGCCGTATTTCGTACGGAGGACGGGGAGGTCTCCTCCTCGCCCTCCTTGGGGTGCTGTACGGCGTTCGTGGCCAGCTCCGACACCAGGAGCTGCACGGTCTCGACGATGTCGGCGTGCACGCCCCAGCGGGACAGAACATCTGCGGTGTGCCACCGCGCCAAGCCGACGGCGTTGGGGATGTCGGCCAGCATGAGGCTGTTGCGCGGGTGTGGTGCCTGGGACACGGTGTGCCTCCCGAGTTGGGAGAGGAGCGCGGGGTGCGTTCGCTGGCTCTCGCTCGTTTCGTGGTGGGGCCGCCGAACCCGGAGTCGGCGATTGCGCATCGGCGGACGGCGTCCCGGGGTCGCGCCGTCTCCGGATCCGCGGGACCGATGCTTGGCTGATCGCCGACTGCACGGTTGTCCCCGGGCCGGGTACGTCCACAAGAGAACCGCCCCCGTGCCCCGTTAAGAAGGGTGCATGGAGGATGTCTCCGGCCACACGGGTCGGCATGGTTGGTGAAGGGCTGTACGGATGACGAGCGCAGAGCGTGACTACGAGAAGCGAGCCGCAACGGGGCGTTTCCAGGGGCGGCGAATCGTGGTGACGGGCGGTTCCAGAGGGCTGGGCGAGTACGTCGTGCGCCTGCTCCTCTCGGAGGGTGCGCAGGTGGCGACGTGCGCTCGGAAGCCCGAGCCGCTGGAGGCACTTCGCAGCTTGCTCGGTTCACCGAGCACACTGTTCACCCGGCCTCTGGACGTCACCGCGCCGGAGCTGCTGGAACGGTTCGTAGACGAGGCCGCGTCAGCGCTGGGCGGCTTGGACGGCGCCGTCGCCTGCGCCGGCGGCGCACGTGGTCGAGGAATCGCGGAGGCGACGGCTCAAGACTGGTCGACCACGTGGGAGATGAACGTCGGCCACGTGGCGCGGCTGGTAGCTGCAAGTGCCCCGCACTTGAGGAGCGCCGGTGGCGGACCGATCGTCGTGGTGGCTTCGGTCTCCGGCTGGAAGCCGGGTCCACAGGCTCAGTACGGGGCGGCGAAGGCGGCCCAGATCCACATGGTGTCCTCGTTGGCGAGGGAGCTGGGCTCGGACGGCATCCGTGTGAACGCGGTCTCACCCGGTTCGATGCTCATCCCGGGCAAGCGCTGGGATCGGATGCGCCGAGAGGATCCTTCGGCCTTCGACCGCTTCCGCGCCGAGTTCCCCGGGGGCGACCTGGTGCGTCCGGAGGAAGTGGCGGACGTCATCGCCTTCTTGCTGTCGGACGAATCCCGGGGCGTGACAGGAGTCAATCTTCCTGTCGATAAGGGGCAGAACGCGCCAACTCCCGAGGGGTACTGACGGAGCCGGTCAGGCAGCGGTGCCAAGTATGGGCCTGGCCCGGATTTCGAATTCGCGCACGATGGGCTCGCCTCGGTGAGGAGCAAGTCGCGTCCGGAAGTCGCGCAGGGCCTGGACTGACCGCTCGCTGTGAACGCCGCTCAGTAGATCCAGGGCGTTGCTGGCGGTGTCGACGGCCTCGTCCAGCCTGTCCTGCTGGAGGAACGCCGTGGCGAGTACCGAGCGGCTGATGGCCTGGCGGCGGCGCCGGTCGCTGTTTGCCTCCACCGACGCGTTGGCTAGGCGCTCTGCCTGTGCTGCCTCGCCAAGGTCACGGTGGACCAGGGCGGCCTCGGCTTCGAGATAGTGGTGGTCCAGGAAGCGGACCCACGGAGATTCTTCGGCCGGCCCCCGGCTGGTTTCCAGTCCCCTGCCAGCCGCGTGGAGCGAGGCCGTGGCCTGTCGGGTTTCGCCGAGAGCGGCGTAACCACGGGCGGCCATGGCGTGCAACCGCATGAGTCCCAGCGGGCTGCCCGACGACTTGGCGGTCGCGATGCCCGCTCGGGCGAGCGAGACGCCTTCAGTGGGGTTGCCGAGGCTGGTGGCGAGGTGGGACATGCCCGCCAGGATTTGTCCGCCGAGCACCCGGTCGCCACCCTCGGCGCACAGCCTCAGTGCTTGGATCATGTAACGCTCGGCGAGCCCGTAGTCGGCGGTGTCGTACGAGCACCAGCCAGCGGTCGCGGCCATCTTCGCGGCCGCGGTGTACAGGAGTCGGCGCTGGTGGCCGGGCATGTCGCGCTGTTGCAGCATGGGGGCGAGCTGGGTGCTCAGGTAGTGCACGATGCTCGCTCGGACTCCGCCGCCACCGAAGCGGTTGTCCATCTCGTCGAACATTTCGATCATCGACTGGACCTGCTCGACGGGCCCACCGTCGGGGACAGCGGCTAGGCGTGGAGCCTGATCGTCCTCGAGGAGCCAGAGAAGCCAATGCCGTTGAGGGTCCATGAGGGCCGACGCAACGAACGGCACGGCCCCGAGCAGGCTGCGCCGCGATATGTCAGTGGAGCCCAGCTCCGCGAGCGTGTGCAGTGTTTCACCCACGTCTTCACGGTACGTCAAGGCCCGTACGACGACGGGACGCTGGCCCTGCTCTACAAACCCGAGGTCGACCGGCGCGACGGGGCGTCCTAAGAAATCGGCCAAGGCAGCGGCGATGAACTCCGGCGCGCGATCACGAGGCGTCATACCTTGCAGCCACCGGGTCACGGACGCCTTGTCGTAACGCGTTACCACGCCTTGCAGCGCGGCCAGTTCGTTGACCTTGCGGGCAAGGGCGGCATGAGAACGACCGGCCTCCGAGATCACCGCCACGAGCGCGGCGTTGGTCTCGCCGGCCCCCCTTGCACTTCCCATGCGTAGATGATGCCTTGTCGATCACGCTCTGTCCCAGCCTTTCAACACAGAGGCATGAAAGAACAACCTCCGTACAACCGAACAACCCCGCTGCCCTCTCCTCGGGACGGGTGGCAGCGCTGAGACTGGGAGGGCTGCGGGCCGACCGCCCCTTCCAGCGAGGACGCTGCTGGAACGTCGCCGACGCCCTCAGCACCGGAGGGAGAACACCATGCAGCCAGTAGTCGTCTTGGACTGCTTCACTGTCGAGCCGAGCGGTCTCGGCGTGCCGCCGTACCTGTCGACCTACGTTCGGAACGCCTGGTCGGCACTGCGTCGGGCAAGGCCGGACGCGGACGTCCGGTACGTGACGATCGATGACGTCCGCTGGTGTCTCGCTGGAGGCAGGCCCACCGTCGAGCCGCCGCAGAGCGATCCGTTCACGTACTCGACCAGCGTCAATCGCGACTCCGCCATTCAACTCCTGCGGGATGCCGAGATCGTGGTCGTCATTGCCGGGGATGCTGTTCCGTCGGTCCATCTGCACGCTGTGAACGGGTCGTTGGAGGAGATCGCTCGCGCACTCGCCTACGCACGAGGGCGCCGGTACCTGCTCGGGCCGTTGTCCACCTATGCCCTGGCCGCTCCTGCGGAGTACGCCGGACTGTTCGACGCCGTCCACACCCATACGGTGACGTCCGGCGACCTCCTGCTCGGTAGCCACCGCCCTGCCTCTTACGGGCAGATGCAGCGCGAGCGTGACTCTTTCATCGGCCTCGTCGAGCAGATGCCCTGGCGGCCGATCGCCGAGTTGGAGCTGTACCGCGGCTGCACCCGGCGCAAGTTCTGCGACTTCTGCAATGAGCCGGCGAAGTCCCCTCTCGTCGCCTTCCGCGAGGTCGACGACGTCGTCGCCGAGGCCGCGCAGCTCTACGATGCCGGCGTCCGGAACTTCCGGCTGGGGCAGCAGACCTGCTTCTTCTCGTATCGCAACCGGGATGAAGACGCGATCCGCGCCTTGCTCGGCGGTATCCGAGAGCGCTGCCCTGAGCTGGAAGTGCTCCACATCGACAACGCGGACCCCCTCGCTGTGGCCGCGCCGGTCGGCCTGCGCATCGCCAAGCTGGTGGCGGACTACTGCACCGAGGGCAACTGCGCGCCGATGGGCATCGAGAGCTTCGACCCGGTCGTCATCGCGAGGAACACCCTCACCTGCACCCCCGAGATCCTGGTGCGGGCCGTCGAGCACGTGAACGAGGCGGGTGCCGCTCGTGGTCCCGGTGGCCTGCCGATGCTGCTCCCGGGCCTCAATCTGATCTACGGTCTGCCTGGCGAGACGCACGGCACCCACGTGGCGAATCTCCGGGGCCTGGCGGGGATCCTCGATGCCGGCCTGCTGTGTCATCGGACGAACGTCCGCCTGGCACGGGCCTTCCCTGGTACGCCGCTGGCCGCGCTCGGCGAGCTGGAGCCGCTGCCGTCGGCGGAGCACTTCTCCTCCTGGAAGGCGGACATCGACTTCACCTGGGACCAGCCGATGAAGGAGCGGGTCTACCCGACCGGGCTGCGCGTGCCCGGACTCCACTCCTACTTCATCGGCCAGGGTGGCACCTGGTGGCGACGGTTGGGCTCGTATTCGATCCAGATCGTCGAACGCGACGTGGCGGTTCCGCTCGGTACTACCGCCGACCTGGTGGTGACCGGCCATGCTCCTCGCATGATCTACGGAGAACGTGTTGCATCCGCTTCCTGACGGGACGCTCGCGACGTTGGCAGCCCTGGACGCGGCGGCGGACCGCACCGTCCGCGCAGGGCTGCTGCTGCCATGGGCCAACGTCGCCGTGGAGACCGAGTTGAGCCGTCTCGGCCTATGCCACACGGTCTTCCACCACGCGCGGCTCGTGCCCGCATCCAGGACGACGGCGATCGACGACTCATTCTGGCTCGGGCTGCGTGAAGCGTCAGGGCGCGCGCTGGACTCGTTGTCCCACGTGCCTCTCGACGCAGTGATGCTGGCGTGCACGTCAGCGGGCTTCACCGCCGGTCCGCCGCTACCGGACGGCGTGCTCACCGCCTTCGACGCCCTTCTGCGGGCTCTCACCGAGGCAGCCGTGGCGCGCGTGGTGCTGGTCACGCCATACCCCGCCCTGGTGACCGAAGCGGAGTCGGCGGCGTTGACCGAGGCCGGCGTGGAGGTCTTGGCTCATGCGAGCCTGGGTCTGTCCGACGGCTACCCAGCGATCACTCCGGATCAGATCATGTCCCTGGTGGGCCAGCTACCGCAGCAAGCCGTCGGGACTGCCGACGCGGTGGTCCTCTCGTGCACCGGATGGCACACCCTCCCGGTGATCGCTGAACTGGAGCACCGGCTCGGGAAGCCGGTGCTCTCGTCCAATCTCGCCTTGGCACTTCTGGCCACCCGAGCCCGTGCTGGAGCCTGCGCATGACGATCGAGAGAGCGAAGGCGACGCCGCTCGAAATCCGGCGCGTGCACCGGCTGGTGGCTCGCGCCGCCGCCCTCCCGGATGTTCAGGCGGCGGTGGAGGCCAATCACGACGATAACCGCTGGTGGCCGACGTCGATCGGCGATCCACGGGTACGGATGCTCGCCGCTGGCTGGTCCACCCGGGTCTCCTATCGAATGGTGGAGACGTACGCCCGAGTGATCGCCTCGGCGAACGCTCGTGGTTTCGAGAGTCTCGTTGCCGCCTCCGACGTCGAACTTGCACCACTTGTACGTCCCATCGGCCTGCCGCAGACCCGAATCGACTACCTGCGCTCCCTCGCGGAGCTTCTCCGCGGCTGGGAGAAGGAGGGGACCGACCCGACTGGAGACTCAGCAGACTGCGATGCCTTGATCCTGGACTTCGCCACGCGAGTGCGAGGCGCGTCCTACAAGGTCGCCCAGTGCGCACTGCTGACCGCCCGCGGGTATCACTGCGGCATCGTCCCGGTGGACTCTGGCATGGTCACCAGGCTCGCGCCCGCGTTGGGCCTCGTTCTTCCGGCGGGGGCCGTGGCACACGAGCGCATGAGGTACGTCCTTGAATCGACCGTGCACGCCCGCTCGGCCGACTTCCGCTCGCTGGCCACGGATAACGGGTACCAGGTGACCATCCCCGAGGGGACTGAGCCGACCTGGTTCGCGCACCTCGTCTTGATCTACTTCAAGCGCCTGTACCTGAACGGTCCCGCTCCGCAGCTCTGCCGTCGGCGACCGGTCTGCTCGAAGCTCGTCGACTGTGCACATCGCGTCCGCCGTGCTTGACGTTCTGGAGGAGCGCCGTGGAACGGCTTGACGTGATCGGCAACATCAGCCGGGACCGGACCCGCTACCCCGATCGCCGTGGTGGGTCCCGGCTCGGCGGCGCGGCTCTGTTCCTGTCCCTGGCGGCGGCAAGAGCTGGCCGCCGGGCGGCTCCGGTGTGCGTTCTCGGAGACGATCTCGCCCATCTCCCGGAGTCACCGGGTCTGAGCACGCTCGACTGGACTGCCCGCATCCAGGTCGAAGGCGTGTCCGCCGCCTTCGACTTGGAGTACGACGTGCACGGCGAGCTGGTGGGAGTAGGCACGGAGTACGGCGTGGCCGAGGGGCTGACCGAACATGCGCTCCGCCACGTGGACCAGCACCCGAGTGGCGATTACCACGTCTGCTGCCGCCGGCCTCTGGACGTGGCGGCAGTGCTCGGCCGTCTCGCCGCGTATGGGAGCGGCTTCAGCGTGGACTTCTTCCTGCCGAGCGCGGAAGACATGATCCGTGTTGCCGCCCCCTGGCTTCCGAGGGCGACCACGCTGTTCGTCAACGCCGCCGAGTACCAGCTTCTGGAGCAAGTGATCGACTGCGGTGCGCTCCCGGAGGTGGTCATCACCGACGGCCCCCGAACCGCAGTGGTTCACCGCTTCGGGCGTCAGGTCGCCTCCGCCGTACCTCCGCCGTGCCCGCCGCGCGAAGTCTCCGGTGCCGGAGACACCTTGGCCGGGACCTTTTTGGCCCGTCGATCGCAGGGCGCGACGGCCGCCCAGGCGCTGGCGGCGGCGACCTCAGCCGCAGCCCGGTACGTCGCCGCCCCATCCCTTCCGATCCCCGCGCCCCGACGCGGCTGACCTCACGACTTGGGGGCCTCTCCCGGTGTCCGTCTACGTAGCTCACCGGCTCTTCGCCGCGCACGACCGTGCTCTGGCCGCCGACCTCGCCGATCGACTCGCCGCGAAGGTCGGCCCCGATCGAGTCTTTCTGCCGTTCTGCGACACCGACGAGGAGGACCTGGTCGCCCAGGTCAAAGGCCGCCGTCTGTTCGAGCTGGACCGCGAACGCCTCGGCCGCCTCGACGCCATGGTCGCCATCCTGCATGGCCCGAGCCTTGATGACGGGGTCTGCATGGAGATCGGATACGCCGCTGCTTCGGGCGTGCCGGTCATCGTGCTCACCACAGACTTCCAGACCTACTCGCTGACCGAGGCCGGCCCTCGCCTCGAATTCCCCGACCCTCTCCTCCAAGCCGTGGCCAAGCGCATCGTGCGCGTTACCCGGCTCGGACCGCCAACTCTGCCGTCGGCCCCGCCGCAGTCCCGTTTCCCCGGCTTCCAAGCACGCAACATGGCCCAGACGAACACGGCTCTCGATGCGGCTGTCGACGCGCTGCTCGACCTCCCGGATAGCGCTCCCCGCCTGGTGGGGGCGCCTTCCGTGATCGGCGCAGCCGTCTACGTCGAGGCGTCGCCCTACACGGCATGGGGTCGAGATCACCTGGCCAAGGCATGCGTCGACGCCGGTCACACCGTGATGGTGCCCCAGCGCTTCACCGCGCCGGACCCGGTAGCAGGGGCCCTGGCCGACCTGACCGCGGTGTGCTCGGCTGCTCGGCTACTGGCCGACGTCTCCGGGGCGGAAACACCATCCGGGACCGCCCTGCTCATAGGTGCGGCTGCGGCCAGCGGCGTACGGATCGCAGCGTTCCAACCGCGCCCGACGTTCACCCACGCCCATGGCCGCGAGCCGAACTGGCGGAACCTCATGATCCAGTACGCCGCCGACGCTCACCTCGACAGCGGCGACGCCGTCCTGTCCTGGCTGGCCGCATGAACCTCGACGAGATCGTCGGCGAGTACCAGACCTTGGTCCTGGAAGGCTGCGACGGAGTCGGCAAGAGCACGCTCGGCGAACGCTTATCGACGGACCACGGCTTCGTCGTAGTGCACTCCCCGAAGACACCCGACCATCTCGACCTGGCCACCCGGTACAGGAACATCCTCGCCGGCCCCGGACGGATCCTCTTCGACCGGTGCTTCATCAGTGAACTCGTCTACGGCCCCCTTCACCGGGGCCGGTCCCGGATCAACTGGAGCCAGGCGATCGATCTGGCCGAGAACGTCATCGAGCGTTCCGGCGTGCTCATCCACCTGACCGCACCGCCGGCCGTCATCCGCCGGCGACTCCTTCAGCGCGACGGTGAGGCGGTCGGCCTGGAGGAGGTATCCGCGCTAGTGACGGGATACGACAGGGTCTTCTCCACCCTCGCTGACTACACCCGCGTGCTCACCATCGACACCACGGCTCTCGAACTCCCTTCGGCAGGGTGACGGCCTGCCGAAGCCAGCACGCCGACCCGCTGCTCCCGCTAGGCTCCCCAGGCACCTGCTGTACCGCCGCTGGAGGAGTCTTGGAGATCGGGTCCGCCCAGAAGCTCGCCTGGGAAAACAAGACCCTTAAGGGGTTCAACACCACTGACGTGGCCATGGAGTTCGGCCTCCTCACCGCCGAGGTCGGCGAAGCCTTCACCGCCTGGCGCAAGGGGCTTCCCGATCTGGGGGAGGAACTGGCCGACGTCTTCCTCTACCTGACAGCCCTGGCCGAGATGAACGGCGTGGACCTGGACTCCGAGGTCGTCCGAAAGATCGAAAAGAACACCCGGCGGACGTACGAACGGAACGAGCATGGTGCTCAGATCCGGACGAGCGACGTCTAGATCTTCCCACCGCTCGACAGCTCGCTTCAGCGACGACGGCGGGCCCCCGACACTGGTCGGGGGCCCGCCGTCGTTCAGGTCTAGATCAGCGAATCGCTCGGTTGACGCCTCTAGGCGGCAAGGCTGTGCCGCTCGCTTCCGCCGTCGCCCTGATCTCCCCCTGCCTGCGGGCGCTCCAGGCCCAGCAACTTCAACAGGTCAGCCGTCACCACCCGGTAGGCGTTGCCGAGGCGCAGCACCTTGACCGGGTACTCCCCCTGCTTGGCGAGTCCGTACCCCGTGGATCGGCCGATCATCAGCGCCCGGTTCGAGGTGTCGAGGTCGATGACGGCAGGGAGGGCAAGCAGCTCGTCGCCCGTCAGTCCTCGCGGTATCACAACGCCGGCATCGTCGCATCGGTTCATCGCGTGCGCAACGCCTTGTCCGGCGGACCGATGCGTGAAGCGGTGACCGGCGGGAGCTGCACGGTGGTCGAGCATCTGCGCGGTCACATCTCATCCGGACGGCATGGAGACGGCGGGCGGATATCTGGTAATGGGGACCTCGACGGGCTGGTCGCTGCCACGACATGCCCGTCCTCGAAGATCACGATGGGATGAGCGAGAGCGTGCTCGCCTTACGTCCAGTCTTCCCGCTGACGTCCCATCGACCCGAACTGCCCCATCAGCGTCATCCGCCATTCCGTTCCAGGGACTTCTCAGGGACTTTCAGCTCTGTCCGAGGGACTTCCGAGGGACTTTTCGCGGCCTGACAAGACAAGCCTCTGAAAGATCAGAAAGGGCCTCCGGCGCAGGTCAGAGGCCCTTTCCCAGGCGAAGCCGCAGGTAGCGGCAGACGAGTCGGGCTGTACGCCGGGTTCTGTTCCGGAAGGTCCTCGCGGGCCCTCCGGCGACGGCCATCCATCTAGGACCTGCGTTGCCGCAGGTCTCGTGCGGTCTACCCGCGGACTCGGGCGGGCAGCCCTCGAAAGTCCGCGCAGAGCGCGTTTCACCGCGCTCCTTTTGACCTTGCTCCGGGTGGGGTTTACCTAGCTGCCCAGGTCGCCCTGGGCACTGGTGGTCTCTTACACCACCGTTTCACCCTTACCGAGGACCGAGGTCCCCGGCGGTCTGCTTTCTGTGGCACTGTCCCGCGGGTCACCCCGGGTGGCCGTTAGCCACCACCCTGCCCTGTGGAGCCCGGACGTTCCTCGGGAAGCGCCCCGTAGGGGATGCTCCACGCGACCGCCCGCCCGGCTCGTCTGCCGTGCTGACCATGTTAAAGGACTGAACCGGCGACGTGCGCCATTCGCTGCCCCCGCCGCGCGGGGTACGCAGGCGCTGCCGTTGCACAGGGCGAGGGCCCTGTGCTGTGGTCAATCGAAGATCCCGACCGTGTGGGGCGGCAGAACGCGCACGCTATGTCCCAGGACCGCGGGCGCCCGCACACGCGGCCCCCGCGCCCGTCACGACCGCCGCGTCCACGCCGCCGTGCGCCTGCGTCGCATGGCGACCAAGGCTCACTTCTGTGAACCTTAGTTCCCGTAAGGCGACACACGCTCCGAGGAAAGTGAGCGCCATGCCCGTCTACGACCGCGACACCGTCCCGGACCGTGTGGAGCGGGGCACTCTGGACCCCGAGCTGGCAGCGTGGCTTCCCACCGGGCCGGTGCTCGGCGCCGACGAGAGCGTCGCCGAAGCCCGGCGCTCCCACCACGTCCTCGGCGAGTTTCCGCTGCCCGACATCGGATCGGTCGAGCACCTGGTCCTCGACGGGCCGCACGGCTCGCTGCCGGTGCGTGTGCACACGCCGACCGAGCCGGCCGGCTCACCCTGCGGCGCTCTGGTCTACATCCACGGCGGCGGTTTCACCGTAGGCACGCTGGACGAGTTCGAACTCCCGATGCGCATTCTCGCCGAGACCGCCGGGATCAAGACCTACACCGTGGACTACCGGCGCGCTCCCGAGTTCAAGTTCCCCACGCAGATCGACGAGAACGAGCATGTCGTCCGCTGGCTCTTCGACCACGCCGACGAGCAAGGAGTGGACCCGGCGAAGATCGCTCTGGGCGGCGACTCCGCGGGCGGGAACATGACCTGCGTCATCGCGCTGAGACTCCGCGACGAGAACGGCCCCCGCCTCGCCCTACAGGTTCCGCTCTTCCCCGAGGCGGCCTTCCCGGCCGACACGCCCGCGGCGAGCGAGAACCGCTCGGGGCTCTACCTGGAGTCCAACGGGATCTTCCAGATGGTCCGCAACCTCGTCAAGAACACCGACGACGTCCGCCAGCCCTACATCACCCCCCTCAACGCGGAGTCCCACGCCGACCTGCCCCCCGCGATCCTGGTGACCAACGGCTTCGACCCGCTGCGCGACGTCGGCCACGCCTACGCTCGCGAACTCGCCGCCGCCGGCAACGACCTCACCTACGTCCACCATCCCGACCTCACCCACGGCTTCCCTCAGTTCAGCCACGTCTCACGCGCCTGCCGGACGGCCACCGAAGACCTCGGCCGCATGATCAGGGAACGTATCGGCTGACCGCGTCCGGCATACCGCGCCCCGTCGGCCGAGCAGGAGGGCGCCGAGCCGGAGACGGAGTCCAGCGACGGCCAGGGGCACGCGGCCAGGCGTGAACGAGCCGGCGCAGACCGGCGCAGCACGACGGCGGCCCCGGAGGCCCGGAGGCCCGGAGGGTGCGGCAATCCCGCCCCGTTCTCCCGCCCGGCGCCGTGTCCGGGGTGTGCGCGGCGCCCCGTACGCTGGCGCGGAGCACTACCGAAGGAGACCGTGCCGTGCTTGTGCTGCTGCCTCCGTCCGAGGGCAAGGCCGCCGGGGGCCGCGGCGCCCCGCTGGACCTGGGCGCGCTGTCGCTGCCGGGGCTCACCGCGGCCCGCGCGGCCGTGCTCGACGAGCTGGTCGGGCTGTGCTCGGGCGACCCCGACCCCAGCCGGAACGACAAGGCGCGCGACGTGCTCGGACTGAGCGAGGGACTGCGCGGCGAGGTCGCCAAGAACGCCGCGCTGCGCACGTCCGGCGCCCGGCCCGCCGGGGAGACGTACACCGGCGTCCTCTACGACTCCCTGGGCCTGGCCTCGCTCGACACCGCCGCCAAGCGCCGTGCCGCGCGCTCGCTGCTGATCTTCTCCGGTCTGTGGGGCGCGGTGCGCGTGACCGACCGCATCCCCTCCTACCGGTGCTCGATGGGGGTCAGGCTGCCCGGCCTCGGCGCGCTGGCCGCGCACTGGCGCGCCCCGCTGGCGTCGGCGCTGCCGGAGGCCGCCGGGAACGGGCTGGTACTGGACCTGCGGTCGGCGGCGTACGCGGCCGCGTGGAAGCCCGTGGGCGGGCTGGCCGAGCGGACGGCGACCGTGCGCGTGCTGCACGCGCCCACCCGGAAGGTCGTCAGCCACTTCAACAAGGCGACCAAGGGCCGGATCGTGCGCAGCCTGCTGTCGGCCGGCGCCGCCCCGAAGAACCCGGCCGGACTGGTCGAGGCGCTGCGCGACCTCGGGTACGAGGTGGAGGCGCAGCCGCCCGCGCGGGCGGGACGCGGCTGGTCGCTGGACGTCCTGGTCACCGACGTGCACTGAACCGGCCTCCCTAGGGCTCCTCCAGGGCTCCCCCTAGGGCTCCTCTAGGGCTCCTCTAGGGGGCGGCCCCGCTACTCTCCTGCGCCGGAGGCGGGGGTGCGTGGGTGCGTGGGCGCGGGCGCGCGTGGGTGCGTGGGTGCGCTGAGCGCGGCCGTCTGACGTCCCGTCGCCTCCGCGTTGCAGCGCGTGCAACGTCCATTGCGCGCGCTGTGCGTGCCGGGCAGCATGGCGCCATGTCCGCCGCGCTGCCCGCCGACTCCGTGCTCGCTCTCGCCCCGGTGCTGCCCGTCGTCGTGCTGGAGGACGCCGCCGACGCCGTGCCGCTGGCCCGCGCGCTGGTGGCGGGCGGTCTGCCCGCGATCGAGATCACCCTGCGCACGGCGGCCGCGCCGGAGGCGATCCGGGCGGTAGCACACCAGGTGCCGGAGGCGGTGGTGGGCGCGGGGACGGTCACCGGTCCCGGGCAGGCGGACGCCGCTGTGGCCGCCGGGGCCCGGTTCCTGGTCAGCCCCGGGTGGACCGAGACGCTGCTGGCGGCGATGACGGCCTCGGGCGTGCCGTTCCTGCCCGGGGTGTCGACCGCGTCGGAGGTCGTGGCGCTGCTGGAGCGCGGGATACGGGAGATGAAGTTCTTCCCGGCCGAGGCGGCGGGCGGCGCCGCCTATCTCAGGTCGCTCGCCGGTCCGCTCCCCCAGGCCCGCTTCTGCCCCACCGGAGGCATCGGCCAGGACACCGCACCCGAGTATCTGGCGCTGCCCAACGTCGGTTGCGTGGGCGGGAGTTGGATGGTCCCGGCGGAGGCGCTCGCCGCCCGCGACTGGGCCCGGGTGGAACGGCTGGCCCGTGCCGCGGCGGGGCTCAGCGCAGATGCGAGGTGTCGTTGAGCAGGCGGACGCTGGCGTTGCCGTCCGCGTAGTACGCCACCGCCGACATCGACGCCGCCGACAGCTCCATGCGGAACAGGGACTCCGGCGGGGCGCCGAGGGCCAGGCGGACGAGGGTCTTGATCGGCGTGACGTGGGTGACGAGCAGGACCGTGCGGCCCGCGTAGGCGGCGACCAGCCGGTCCCGGGCCGCGCCGATCCGCTCCGCGGTCGCCGCGAAGCTCTCGCCGCCGCCGGTGGGTTCGGCCTCCGCCGAGGCCAGCCAGGCGTTCAGGTCGTCCGGGTAGCGCTCGCGCACCTCGCCGAAGGTCATGCCCTCCCAGGCGCCGAAGTCCGTCTCGCGCAGCCCGTCGTCGACCGCGACGTCCAGGCCGAGACGGTCCGCGACGATGCCCGCGGTCTCGCGGGTGCGGGCAAGCGGGGAGGAGACGACCGCCTGGATCGTGCCGAGCCCGGCGAGTGCCGCCGCCGCCTTCTCCGCCTGCTCCCGGCCCGCCTCGGACAGGGACGGATCGCTGCCGCCGCTGCCTGAGAAACGCTTCTGCGGGGTCAGCGGGGTCTCCCCGTGCCGCAGCAGCACGAAGGTCGCGGGCGCACCGAGATCCACCGGGGCCCATCCAGGACTCGCGACGGTCCGGGCGGCCCGTTCGTCGGAGCGGGCGCGTGCGTCGGCTCGGGCACGTTCATCGGTTCGGGCGCGGTCATCGGTTCGGGCCGCCGCCCGCTCGCCGGACCAGGCGCCTTCACCGGTTCGGGCCTCCCCCTCGCCGGACGGGGCGCGAGCGCCGGTTCGGGCCTCCCGCTCGCCGGTCGGGGAGGTCGGCTCATCGGATCGCGCCGCCCGCTCGCCGGTCCGGGAAGTCCGCTCCGCAGAGGGGGCCGCCCGCTCGCCGGACAGGGAGGTCGGCTCACCGGATCGGGCCGCCCTCTCCCCAGTCCGGGAAGTCCGCTCGTCAACCCCGCCCCTGGCGGCAGCCGCCGAGTCGCCCACCGGAAGGGCGCTCTCCAGCGGGGCGCCCTCCGTCAGGCCGCCCGCCGCACCCGCACCCGCACCCGCCCTAGCGTCCAGCTCCGCCGTGGACGTCGCCGCCGACCACTGCTCACCCCGCGCCCCCGCGTCCATCGCCTCGTTGGCCAGGCGGTCGGCGTGCTTGTTGCGGGCGCGCGGGATCCACTCGTAGGCGACCAGCTCGCCCGGGAACACCCGGGCCGCCTCCGCCGCGAGCGGGCGCAGGGCCGGGTGCTTGACCTGCCAGCGGCCCGACATCTGCTCGACGACGAGCTTGGAGTCCATCCGCACGCGCACCCGCGCCGCCGGGTCCAGAGCCCGCGCGGCGCGCAGGCCGGCCAGCAGGCCCTGGTACTCGGCCACGTTGTTCGTGGCGACGCCCAGGAACGCGGCGGCCTCCGCGAGAGTGTCCCCGGTCGCCGCGTCGAGCACGACCGCGCCGTAGCCCGCCGGGCCCGGGTTGCCGCGCGATCCGCCGTCGGCCTCGACGATGAACTCCCGCACGCGCGCTCCCTACAGGCCGGACTCGGAGGTGCGCACCAGGATGCGGCGGCAGTTCTCGCACCGTACGACCGTGTCGGGGGCGGCGGAGCGGATCTCGGCAAGCTCGGTGATGGCCAGTTCCTGGCGGCAGCCCTGGCAGGTGCGCTGGTACAGCTTGGCCGCACCGATGCCGCCCTGCTGCGCGCGCAGCTTGTCGTAGAGCGCGATCAGGTCGGCGGGCACGACGCCGGCGACGACCTCGCGCTCCTTGGCGACGGACGCCGCCTCGCCGTCCAGCTCCTCGCAGGCGGCGTCCCGGCGGGCGACGGCGTCGTCGGCCTTCGCCTGCACGGAGGAGACGCGCTCGGTCAGCTCGGCGACCCGCTCCTGCGCGGACTCGCGGCGCTCCATGACCTCCAGGACGACGTCCTCCAGGTCGCCCTGGCGCTTGGCGAGGGAGGTGATCTCGTGCTGGAGGCCGGCGAGGTCCTTGGGCGAGGTGACGGCGCCGGAGTCCAGGCGTTGCTGGTCGCGGGCCGCGCGGGTGCGCACCTGGTCCACGTCCTGCTCGGCCTTGGTCTGCTCGCGGGCGCAGTCGCTCTCCTCGGTCTGCGCGGCCACGAGCAGGTCGCGCATCTGCGTGAGGTCCTTGGTCAGCGACTGGATCTCGGTGTGCTCGGGCAGGGACTTCCGCCGGTGCGCGAGCTGCTGGAGGCGGACGTCGAAGGCCTGGACGTCGAGAAGTCGGATCTGGTCGGCGGGCGCGGCGTTCAGTTGGGGGCTCCTGGGGTTCGTCAGTCGTGGGCGGTGGACGCCGCGTGGGCGGTCCAGGGGTCGGTGACCGTCGTGGAGACGTGGACGCGCAGGTCCCATCCGTGCCGGTCGGAGATCTCGTCGAGCTGGGCGGCGGCCAGCTCGCACCAGGGCCATTCGGTGGCCCAGTGCGCCGCGTCGAGCAGCGCCACGGGCGTGCGGGCGCCGTCCGCCATGGGCGCCGCGGACGCCGTGTGCGCCGTAGACGCCGAGAACGCTGTGGACTCCGAGAACTCGGAGGCCGGGTGGTGGCGCAGGTCGGCGGTGAGGAAGGCGTCGACTCCGGCGGCGCGCACGGCGTCGAAGAGGCTGTCGCCGGACCCGCCGCTTACGGCGACGGTGCGCACGAGCGCCCCGGGGTCGCCCGCGACGCGGATGCCCTGCGCGGTGGCGGGCAGGCGCCGTGCGGCGCGCTCGGCGAGCTGGCGCACGGTCAGCGGGTGGTCCAGGGCGCAGATCCGGCCCAGGCCGCGGCGCCCCTGCGGATCGGCGGCGTCCGGCACGAGGGGGCGCAGGACCCGCAGGTCCAGGGCTCCGGCGAGCGCGTCGCTGACGCCGGGGTCGGCGGTGTCGGCGTTGGTGTGGGCCACGTGCAGCGCCACGTCGTTCTTGATCAGGGTGTGCACCACGCGGCCCTTGACGGTGGAGGCCGCCACGGTCGTCGTACCGCGCAGATAGAGCGGGTGGTGGGTGACGAGCAGGTCGGCCCCGAGCTTCACCGCCTCCTCGGCGACCTCCTGAACGGGGTCGACGGCGAAGAGGACCCGCGTGACCTCCTGGTCGGGGTCGCCCGCGACGGTGCCGACCGCGTCCCAGGACTCGGCACGCTCGGCGGGCCACAGGCTCTCCAGCGCGGCGATGACTTCAGACAGACGGGGCACGAGTGCAAGGCTACCTGGGTGTTCGACGCGTCTGAACCGCCGCGGGCGCCCCGGTCAGCGGACTCTGCGCGGCCGGGCCGCGGTCCGGACGCGGACCGGATGCAGTCCGGATGCAGTCCGGGCGTGATCCGTGAATGATCCCCGTACGGGATCCGTCTTCGATCCGAGGCGCGGCCCGAACACGGATCGCACGAGCCGAGCACAAACGTTCCTCTTCTTTCCGGTGAATCGCTCCCGGGCCACCCGTATGTGTGAAGCCTCCGCCCGCTGGCCCCCGCCAGTGCGTGCGAAAACTAGCGTCCTCACCGGAGGTGACCGAACGATGTCAGTCAGTGCCTCTCCGGGGCCTTCGGCGTCGAATGAGCAGAGCGGGCGGGAAGGCTCTCCGCCGCCGTCAGCGGGCGGCGAGGATCCCGCCGTGTCGGGGCCGGGCTGCGCAATCACGGCGGACGGCGGCTACGCGGCCCGGCTCGTCGGCGCGGGCGGCGCCTGGTTCCCGGAGCGCTGGACGCTGGACGGCCCCGAGCCGTACGCGGTGCCGCTGCCCGGCGAGCGGCCCGAGGCGCCGGGCAGCGAGGTGCAGCCGCTGAGCGACGGCCGGGTCCTGATCCGGCGCCTGGTGGACGGCAGGCACACGTTCTCGCTGCTGTACCCGACCGGTCCGGGCACCGGCGAGCTGCCGCTGGGCGCGGTCGAGTGCCCGGACGGCACCCGCCTGCGGCTGCTGCCCCCCGCCCCCGGCGGAGACCGGGCCTACGCCCTCGCCGCCGGGTCGCGCTCGTCGGCGGTGTGGCTGGTCGCGGGCGGCCCGTACGGCCCGGAGCTGCTGGCCGAGGTGCCGGGCCACTGCTCGGGCGGCGTCTGGCTGGACCGCGCCGGGCGGCTGCTGGCCCTGGACCGGCGCACCGGCGGCCCCACCAAGACGGTCGCGGTGGATCTGGAGGACGGCGGCCGGGTGACGCCGCTGCTCCAGATCACGCCCGCCAGCGACGACCGGCTGCTGATCGCCGACCCCGACAGCGGCCTGCTGCTGATCGCCTCGGACGCGCCCTCGCCCGGCCGGGAGCGGCTCGGCTGGGGCGTGCTCGGCAGTACGCTGCCGGTCCGCTTCCCCGAGTGCCTGCTGCCGTCCGACGGGACGCTGACACCGTTCGCGATCCAGCCGGGGCAGGTGCTCACGCCGGAGCAGTGCGCGGTGGCGCTGCGCTGCGCGGGGCCGTCCGGCGACCGGATCGGCGTATGGCGGCCCTGCGAGCGCCGGGTGCTGTTGCTGCGCCCGCCCGAGGGGTGGCTGACGGGCGCCGGGCTGTGGACGGAGGACGGCGTGCTCCGGCTGCCGTACGCGACGGAGGTCATGCCCTGCGGTGTGGCCGGCTGGGCGGCGTCCGGGGGGGAGACGGAGACGGCGCCGTTGCCCTCGCCCCCGCTGTCGGCGGGGCCCGCGGAGGCGCTGCCTGGGGAGGCTCTGCCTGCGGAGGCCACGCCCGGGGAGGCCCTGCCTGGGGAGGCACCGCCTACGGAGGTCCCTCCCGCGTATCCCGAGACGACGCCCTCCGTCTCCGTACCGCCCGCCGAGGCGCCTCCCACGGAGGGTGGCGCGCCGTCCTCGGACTCCGTGCCGCCCGGGGCGCCTGGCGCGGCGCCCGCCGTCGCCCGTGTCGCCCCGCCCCGGTGGGTACGGGTGCCCCTGCCGGCGTCCCCGCCGCCCGCGCCGTCCCGGCCGCCGGGAGGCGACGGCGCGCCGGGCCCGGCGCCCGCGGCGTGGCCCGCGCCCCCGGGGGGGGCGGGGGGGGCGCCCGGGGGGGGGGGGGGGGCCGGGGGCGGCGCCCCCGGCCGCGCCGGGCGCCGCGCCCCCGCCCCCCCCCCCCCCCCCCCCCCCCCCCCCCCCCCCCCCCCG
>NZ_JBEYWK010000021.1:0-82474 GCF_040644415.1 Streptomyces sp. NPDC046985 | reverse complement strand
AGCTCCTTCGTGGGGGAGACCGGTCGGCGTGGGGCGTCGACCGGATGGAGTGTCAGGGTGCTGTGCTCGTGCGGCGGGTGGAGGAAGAGTGGCTTCGGGGGCGCCGCCGGGGGGAGGGCCGGGACCGGATCCCGGCCACGGAGCCGCGCCGGGCCCGCTGCCCGAAGCCGCCGCCGCGCCCCGCCCCGTCTCCCTCCAGCAGGCGGCTCTGACAGGTCGCATGGCGAGCACGTAACGAAGTCGTGCCGGTCGGCGTGGCCGCCTGGGTCCCGCCCACGGTGGCCTGGATACACTCGCCCGGCTGTACCGAAGATGATGTTGACGGGGTGAATGGTTCCGATGAACGACGCCAGCACGACCATGCCGCACACCGCTGGGGCTCCGCAGGACCCGGGCCACGGCAAGCACCGCGGCCCGGTCTCCTCTCAGGACAACGGACCGGCCCCCAGCGGCCGGCACCGCAGGCCCGTCGAGGAGAAGACCGAAGTGGCGGCCTGACGGCACGAAGTCACTGTGCGGAACGAGCGGCCCCGTCCTCCCCACGAGGACGGGGCCGCTCGCTGCTCGGCGCACGGCGCGCGGCGCCTGGCATCCGGCATCCGGCATCCGGCATCCGGCATCCGGCATCCGGCATCCGGCATCCGGCATCCGGCGGCCTGTTCTCCCCCGGCGCCTTGCTCTCCCCCCTCGGCCGCGCGCCCTCTCCGTCCCGCCGTCCCTCCGTCCCTCCGTCCCTCCGTCCCTCCGTCCCGCCGTTCCCGCGTCGGCCGCTCGCCCCCTCCGCTCCCCCGTCGCCGTCGCCGTCGCCGCCGGGAAGTGACATTCGTCCTGCCCGAGTCCGTACGCGCGGGCCTGTCGGGCGCCGGTGCGGTTCCGTAGCGTGGCGGGCAGGGCACAGGGGCGGCGCGGACGGGGTCCGGTTCGTACGCTGTGCGAGCGGACCGCGGTGCCGCGGGCGCCGTCGAGACGGGGGAACGGGACATGAGCCGAGCACGCGGCCGGAACGGCCTCGGGGCGTCGTGGGGGCAGGCCGTACGGGGGGCGCGGGAGGCGCAGCGGCTCTGGAAGACGGACAAGGAGCGGCTGAAGGCCGAGGCGAAGGCCGCGCGCGCGGACGGGCGGGCGCCGCAGGAGGCGGGGCCGCCGCCGACCGGCTTCACGCTGCTGCCGTGGCTGCTGATGGGGACGGGCGCCCTGTCCGACGTCGTCGAGGGCAAGACCCCGCCCCCGTGGATCGGCGCCCTGGGCCTGCTGGCCTTCGACGCGCTGTACGTCTACGTCGTCTTCCACGCCTTCGAGCGGGAGCGGCGCGAGGCCGCGGCGACGCGGCTGGCCCTGCTGCTGATGGGCTTGGCGGCCACGGGGCTGGCGCTCGGCTACGGCGGGAGCTGGCTGCTCTTCTTCCCGCTGCTCGGCCTGGCGGCGGGCGCGATCCTGCGCGGTCGGTGGCTGGGCAGGTCGGGGCTGCTGCTGGCCGCGTTCGCGGGCGGGGTGGCGGCCTTCCACGACGGCTGGAACGGCGTGAACATCGCCTACGCGACGTTCCTGTCCACGATGGTGACCGCGGCGATCCTGGGGCTGAGCGAGGCCGTGCGCGAGCTGCGGGCGGCGCGTGAGGAGCTGGCGCGGCGCGCGGTGGAGGAGGAGCGGATGCGCTTCTCCCGGGACCTGCACGACCTGCTCGGGCACACGCTGTCGGTGATCGTGGTGAAGTCGGAGGCGGCCCGCCGCCTCGCGCCCCGCGACATGGACGCGGCGCTGTCGCAGATCACGGACATCGAGTCGGTGGGCCGGCAGGCGCTCACCGAGATCCGCGAGGCGGTCACGGGCTACCGCGAGGGCAGCCTGAGCACGGAGCTGGACCGGGCCCGCTCGGCGCTGACCGCCGCCCGCATCGAGCCGGTGTTCCGCCGCTCGGGTCCGCCGCTGACCCCGCAGGCGGAGGCGCTGCTGGGCTGGGTGGTGCGCGAGGCGGTCACCAACGCGGTGCGGCACAGCGGGGCGGAGCGCTGCGAGATCACGGTGAGCGGTTCGGCGGGGCGGGTGCGGTTGACGGTCTCCGACGACGGGACCGCCGCGGCCGCCCCCTCCCGCGCCCCCGGCGGCCCGGTCGGCGAAGTCGTGGACGCGCCCAGCCCTGCTGGGGAGCCCGTGAACGCCCCGGCGCGCATCGGAGGCACCGGGCTGAAGGGCCTGACCGAGCGGCTGGCGGCAGCGGGCGGCTCGCTCCAGGCCGGCCCGACGGCACGCGGCGGCTTCACGGTCGTCGCGGAACTTCCCATGGACGAGGAGGAGTTGACGGCGGCCGCGCTGGCGTCGGTCACAGAGACGGCGTCGCTGCGAGCGGCGGCGACGGCGGCAACCCCGGCGACGGCGGGGAGCGCGTCACGGGAAGCGGCGACTGGAAGCGCCTCACCGGAAGCGGCGGCGACCGCAACGCCCGCACCCGGAAACACGTCACCGCACGCCACAGCGACCCCGGCCGGAAACGCGCCACCGCACGCCACAGCGACCGCAACCGCAACCGCAACCGAAGCGCCTGACGCCGCTCGCCTCGCGGCCGCGCCCCTCCCTACCCTGCGGCCGTGACCGAGACGCCCGCCGACCACCCGGCGCCCACGCCGCCCTGCCCGCCCCTGCGCATCCTCCTCGCCGAGGACCAGGGAATGATGCGCGGCGCGCTCGCCCTGCTGCTCGGCATGGAGGAGGACATGGAGGTGGTGGCCCAGGTCCCGGCGGGCGACGCCATCGTGGACGCCGTGCTGACCCACCGCCCGGACGTGGCCCTGCTGGACATCGAGCTGCCGGGGATGAGCGGCCTGGACGCCGCCGCCGAGCTGCGCGCGCGGGCGCCCGGCTGCCGGGTGCTGATCCTGACCACGTTCGGCCGCCCCGGCTATCTGCGCCGGGCCATGGAGGCGGGCGCGGCGGGCTTCCTCGTCAAGGACGGTCCGGTGGAGGAGCTGGCCGCCGCGATCCGCAGGGTGCTCGCCGGGGAGAGGGTGGTCGACCCGGCGCTCGCCGCGGCGGCCCTGAGCGCGGGCCCGAATCCGCTCACGTCCCGCGAGTGCGACGTCCTGTCGGCGTCAGCGGACGGCGCGACGGTCGCGGACGTCGCCGCCAAGCTGCACCTGTCGGAGTCCACGGTCCGCAACTACCTCTCCTCAGCCATCGGCAAGACCGCCGCCCGCAACCGCACAGAGGCCCTACGCACGGCCCGCCAACAGGGCTGGCTGTGACCCCGGTCGACGAGAACTCCCCCGACAGACCGACACCGCGTATGCGGCCTCACGCTGGAGCGATACCCGTACGGTATTGCCCGTGCGGAAAAGGTCTTGGACAGCCGCCGTGTCCGGCCGCTGGAATCGGGGCATGATCGACGAAGCCAGAAGCGAAGCCGGAATCAACGCCCCGGACGGCGCGCCCCGTCCCCACCGGTCAGGCGGCCGGTCCGAGACGGTCGGGTCGTCGGCCCTCGACGTCGCCGGGCGGGAGTCGTGAGGGTCGCGTACTGGGTCGTCGCCGGCCTTCTCGCGCTCTTCTACCTCTACGGCGGCGGAGTGAAGGTGATCCGGAGCCGTGATCAGCTCCGGCCGATGATGGCCTGGGTGGACAGCATGCCCATGGCGGGCGTCAGGGCCATCGGACTGATCGAGGTGCTGGGCGCGGTCGGCCTGATCCTTCCGCCGCTGACCGGCATCGCACCCAGCCTCGCCGAGGCCGCCGCCATCGGGTTCGCGGTCCTGCAAGTCGGTGCGGTCAAGGTCCATCTGAGCCGCGGAGACCGGCAGATCGCCCTCAACGTCGTCCTGCTCTTGGTGACGGCCGTGACCATCTGGCTGGCGACCGCGTGGTGGTGACTCCGGGCGAGTCCGCTACGACGACGAGATGACGCACGCCGTGATCGCCCCGCCGCGGATCCTCGCCCGGATCACGTGGGCTTCCACCGGGGGGGCCGCGCGCACAGCGTCACGTCGGCGGTGCTCAACCGGCGTAGGGGCCGCGGACGATGCTCTTTCCGGAGTGGTCGGGTTTGCCGTTGTAGGGCTGGATGGAGACGTCGACGACGGAGTACTCACTCAGGTCGATGTTCTCCGGCACCGGCAGGGTGGCCTGTCCGTCGGGGTTGAGGACGCCCATGGAGACGAGCTTGGTGTGGGAGCGGTTCATGAGCCATACCTCGAAGTATCCCGAGGTCGACGGAAGTCCGGTGACGTCCACGGTCAGTTCGCGGTGCGTCTGCGTGCCGCGCAGGCTGGCGTAGCCCTTGGACGCGGGCCGCAGGGAGTCGAGCGGTTTGGCGTCGGAGACCGCCGATGTGCTCTCGCCGCGGGTGGCCCACCAGGTGACCGCACTGCCCCCCGCAGCACCGAGCAGCGCCGTGCACGCGGCCAACGCCACGCTGAAACGCGCCCGTCGGCGAACACGCGTTCGGCGCACCGCTCCTGACGCGGCCTCGCTGTGCTCGGACGGCGGCCGCACGACGTCACGCGCACGTTCGTGTTCACGTTCGCGATCTCCAGCGACGATCGCGTCGAGTTCGTCGTCGACCACGGCCGGGGCCTCGGTGAAGTGCTCCTCGAGGAGGGAGAGTTCGGCCGCGATGTCCGTCCACAACTGTGGAGGAGGCTGGAGCAGGACGCTTTCGTCGGGTTCCGGCGCCTGGGCCGTCGCGACCACGCGGCGGAGGGACTCAAGCTCCCTCTGGCAGGTCGGGCAGGTCTGGAGGTGGAGGTCGTCGCCGGTCGTGGGCAGCTCTCCGAGCGCCATCGAGACCAGCGTCTCCTCGTCAGGGTGCTTCACTGTCCACCTCCAGTCGATCCTTCAAGCGCATCATCCCGCGCCGTGTGTGGCTCTTGACCGTCCCCAGCGGCATGCCCGTCCGCTCGGCGATCTGCGACTGGCTCAAGTCCTCGTAGAACGCCATTGTGAGCACTGTCCGCTGGGGTGCGGGCAACTGCTCGAGTTCGTCCATGAGCACGAGATGGTCGACGACCGCGTCGGCCGTCGCGGTCCGGTTCGCCCCGTCGTCGGGGACGGTGTACGCGGCGACGGCTCGCTGGTCCCGTATGTGCCGTGACCGCCGGTCGAGCGCGTCAGCGATCTTCTTGTGCGTGATGCCCACCAGCCACGTCTTGAGCGAACCGCGCTCGCGGTCGAAGTTCTTGCGGCCCCGCCAGGCGCCGACGAAGACCTGCTGCGTCACGTCCTTGGCCTCTTCCGGATCGCCGAGCTTGCGGGACGCGATCGTGAAGATCAGCGCTCCCCAGCGCCGGTAGGCCTCGTTCAGACATGCCTCGTCCCCGTCGGCGAAGCCGTGGGCGAGCAGGTCGTCGGACAAAGAGGCTGTCACCCGAGTCACTTTAGCCGCCGAGTCAGCCGCCCAGACCTGAGATCCGGTCCACATGGCCGTCCATGGCCGTCATCGGTTCGCGGCCTCCGCGGTGACGACCGGATCGTTCCGGCATCCGCCCTCGTCGACGACGTACGGGCCCGTGCACGTGATCAGCGTCGGCGCCCCTCCCTCAACACCCCTCCGACGAACGGCGCGAACCTCAGTGAGCGGGCAGGCGCGAATTGCTCCGGTCGCGGGCGCATCCACTCCCCCAGGAGCGGCGGAACACGTCCCCGTCATCCGCTACACCGGTTACGACTGCCTTCAGGAGTGAACTGCTATGACCCGCACCGCATTTGTCACCGCCGCGTCCGCCGTCGCGGCCCTGGTGATCGCAGCCCCCACCGCCTCGGCCGCCCCCCACGCCGTGCACGTCAAGAGCGGCCGCACCTCGGTGACCGTGGCCCCGGCGATAACCAGGGCACTGCTCTCCAAGGGAATCGTCCCCATCGTCACCCGCCCCGGCACGCCGTCCCTCACCACGGTCGGCCACCAGCTCACCCTCAAGGCCACCTATCCCGTCACCGGCGGCGCCCTGACCACCAGTCCCCTCGGCGGCGACATCACGCACAAGGGCGGCCTGAAGTTCGCCAACGTCTTCAACGGCCGCTCGCTCGAGGTCGGGAACTTCACCGTCGACCTCAACAAGGGCCAGCTCACCGGCCTCGTCGCGGGCACCACGACACGCGTCCCGGTCTTCAAGCTCGACCTGTCCACCGCCCACGTCAAGCTGACCAAGTGCGGCGCCGACGCCACGAACGTGACTCTCCATCTCACCAGCGAAGCGGCCGGCGCGCTCAACTCCACGCTCAAGACCCAGGTCTTCAGCGCGGGCCTGACGGTGGGAACGGCCGACACCCACCCCCGTTTCTGACCCGCACCACGCGGGCACGCGATCACGCAGTCACGCAGTCACGCGACAGCAGGCGGCGCTCCCAGGACGGGGGCGCCGCCCGCGTCCTTCACGAACGGGCCGTGGACGTCGGCGGGATGCGGTGAACGGGGTGCGGCGAACGGCGAGTGGTGAGTGGGGAGCGATCAAACGGAACGTGCGGCGCCCTTTGTGACGATCGGGACCTGAGAGGGAGTGCGGGGACGCAGCAGGGGTATTCCGAGGCGGCCATGGACCGTGACGCGGGCGGCGCCCGACCGGTGACTCCGTCCGCGTGCGACCAGTGACTCCGTCCGTTCCCGAAGGGACACCGATGCGAAGACGACTCCCTCGCGCCCGCCTGCTGCTGACGCTCACGGCCTTGCTGGGCCTGTCGCTCGGCGCCGCGCCCGCGACGCAGGCGGCGCCCGTGGAGGAGGGCGCCGCCCTGCCGATCGCGTACCACTGCGATCTCGCGGTGGACCCGCTGCACAAGCACGTGCTCATCTCCGACTACAACACGGGCACTGTGCTGGTGGCCGACTACCAGGGCCGCGTGGTCCGCACGATCAGGAACCTCCCGGGGGTGTGCGACCTGGAGCTGTCCGCCGACTACCGCACCCTCTACGCGCCGCTCGCCCTCGGCGACGCCATCAGCGTCATCGACACCGGTACCGGCCGGCAGCGCGCACGTTACTCCACCGGCGCCGGCACCGCGCCGTTCCGCGCCGCGCTGAGCGGCCAGACGCTCTTCTTCGGCTACGGGGACCAGTGGGAGGCGAGCATCGGCTCGCTCACCGTCGGCGCCTCCGTCCCGACGGTGCGCCTGGGGCTGATCCCCGAGGGCGGGTTCAGCGGCGCACCGCTGCTGGCGACCTCGCCCGCGGCGCCGGGCACGCTGGTCGCCGGGGACGAGAACACGTCTCCGGGGCGGCTCTCGGTGTACGACGTCTCCGGAGGGACCCCCGTGCTCCGCACGACGGTGCGCGACCCCGGCGGCAGCTCCGACTTCAGCGACCTGGCCATCACCCCGGACGGCACGACGCTGCTGACCGCGTCCGGCGCGCCCTACCACCACCCCTCTTTCCATCTGCCTGACCTGACCGAAGGTCACACGTATCCCAGTACGTCCTATCCCGACGCCGTCGCGGTGTCCTCGCGCGGCGACGTCGCGGCCGGTGTGGACAGCACCGAACCCGACCCGGACGTCTACTTGTACCGGGCCGGGGCCGACGTCCCCTACCGCACCGTGTCCCTGGCCCCCGCCACCGGACCCGGCGCGGGCTCCCTGCGGCCCCACGGCCTCGTCTGGACGCCGGACGGAACGCGCCTGTTCGCGATCAGCGGGCACAGCGGCGAGGAGAACCTGCGCCTCGTCGTCATCCCGTCGGCGAACCGGTCGTTGACCGGCTGAGACCACGTTGAGGCCCTGCCGGAGCGCCGACACGGCGTCCGGCGGGGCGCTCTCCGACAGGGCGTCCGGCTAGGCGCTCTCCGGCGGGGTGCTCTCGGGCAAGGCGTCTCCAGCATGGCCTTGACTCGGCCGCCCCCCGAGGCGTCGGCGGGTGACGACGCGGGCGATGACGCGGGCGGTGGGCGAGGACGGCCCGTCAGGCGTTACGCGTTGACGAGGGTGGTCTCCGTCGTGTGACAGATTCCTGCGCGCCGGGCGGCGCTCAGGCTTCGGCGTCCGAGGCTCGGCGGCCCCGCGCGGCGGCGCGTTCGTCGTGGACGAAGAGCACCAGTCCCAGCGCCAGGAGGCCGGCGAGCGCCCACACCGCGTGGACGCCCTCCCAGTCCGTGAGGAAGCCACCCGCGATCGCACCGGCGAAGAAGGCGCCGAGGACGGCGGAGAACCGGCGGGCCCGGCGGGCGGCGTCCCGGTCGCGCGCGACGACCGCCAGGTAGGCGCTCTGCGTGGCGGTGCGGAGGTTGCTCGTCGTCATGGCCGTGCTGTAGGGGGTGTCCACCAGCTTGCGGAACGTGGCCACCTGCAATGAGGCGCTGAAGGCGACCAGCACGGTGGCGGCGGTGTCGGCGGCGCCTGACGGCAGCAGGCCCACGCAGAAGAGGGCCAGGATCTCCAGCACGAGGACCGCTCGGGCGGGCCACCGCACCCTGACGGCCACCCGTGGCCGCTTGAGAGACTCCGTGACGAGCACGCCGAGGACGAACGCGATGATCGGCGGAATGTGGCGTACGGCCTGCGCCCAGTGGCGCCCCGCGGCGGCGACGCCCAGCAGGACGACGTTACCGGTCTGCGCGTTGGCGAACACACCGCCCCGGCTGACGTACGTGTACGCATCGAGACCCCCGCCGACCAGAGCCAGGAGAACGCCCAGACGTACCGAACGCGCCGTGGGAGGGCGGGGTGGTCTCCGTTCGGACATGCCTCTTGCTTCCCATTCCGTCCGGCGCGCACAGGCGTGACGTCCGGACCGCCACCAGCCGAATCAGGTCGACTCCGGACATTCCGCACCCCCCCCAAGATAGCCGTCAGGCGCCCTGCTGAGCGGCGGCTCCTTTCACTGGCCTCGACTCAGACGTATCGCGACGGCTGTCACCGTTCCCGCGACGGCTCCGGAGAGCGCCCAGGGAATGCTTGGGTGACCGCCGTTGAGCTGGTAGCCGATAAGCGCGGCCAGAAGCGTGACAGCAAGTGCGAGGATGAATCCGAACTGCCTGGTTCTCATTTTTCACCCAATGTCTGGATCTGGTGGTTACGTCAGCCCACGGGCTCGGGCGGTCGTCTGGTGTGGGGCGGTGTGGGCTGTCTCGCTAGGCTGGGGGGATGTTCATACTTGAACTCACCTACATTGCCGCCGCCGAGCGCGTCGACGCTCTTCTGGCGGATCACGTCGCGTGGCTGGACGAGCAGTACGCGGCTGGAGTGTTCATCGCCTCGGGCCGCAAGGTGCCGCGTGACGGCGGAGTGATCATCGCCGTCGGCGAGGACCGCGCGGCCGTCGAGGCCGTCGCGGCGACCGATCCCTTCTCGGTCGAGAAGGCAGCCGAATACCGGATCACCGAGTTCGTCGCCACCAAGACGGCTCCGCGCCTGGCCCCCTACCGCCAGCAGCTCCCCGCGACCTGACCGCTTCGGGACCAGCCGTGTCAAGCGCCACGGAGGTCGGTCACGGGCTGCGCACGACAGCGCCCGCCGCAGCACGACCGGCCCCGTGGCCCGAGGACCCTCGGCCCCGTGCGACCGCCGCGCGCCGGAGAAGCGGGCGGCGCCACGCCGGTCCGGAGCGGGCTCGGAGCGTCACGCCGCGCGCCAGCGCACCCACCGGCGCACCCACGGGTGGAGTCCGCCCGCCCAACTGGGTTTCACATAGACCCAGTTGTGCGCGCGGTGGGCCGCCCGGCTTCGTTGCCCAGGACGGGGGATGATCTGCTCATGCGCGTACGACGAGAGGTCCGCTGGGGCTTGTGGGGGCTGTGGCTCGCGTGTCTGGTGTTCTCCCTCTGGTTCCTCGCGGAGGTGATCGCGCTGTTCCGGCAGGCCGAGTCCTGGTGACCCGGCGAGCGCCGTCGGCTCCCGCGTCGGAGCGGACGGGACGCGCGGCGAGGGAGAACAGGGTTCGCCGGGGTCGTACGGCACCGCCCCCGGGCCGCCCCGCCGCTCCGTTCTGCGCGGCGGGGGCCCCGTGAGTCTTACTGGCGGCGTTCTCTCAGGACGCAGAACTCGTTGCCCTCGGGGTCTGCCAGGACGACCCAGGACTGATCGCCCTGGCCGATGTCGACCCGCTGGGCGCCGTGAGCCACGAAACGGGCCACCTCGGCCTCCTGGTCGTCGGGGCGGAAGTCGAGATGCAGGCGGCTCTTGGACTTCTTGCTCTCGTCGATCCGGACGAAGTCCAACCCCGGCATGCGATCCGGCGCCGGGCGGATCTCGAACTCGTCGTCGTTGGAGTAGACCACGACCCAGCCGAGAGCCTCGGCCCACCACTGCCCCAAGGCAGCCGGATCCGTCGCGTGAACGATCACTTGTTCCCATTCCAAGGTCATCCGCAGAATGTAGACCAGCCGGGCCCCCGGAGAACAGGCGCGCGGCCCGCACCGGCCCCCGGCGATCCCCCACCGCCCCCACCGCCCCACACCCCTAGCGCACCGGTCAGCCGCGCCTCCGCGCCCCCTGCCGCCGCGCGGCTGACCCCCTCTCAGGTCCTCACGGAACGGTCACAAAATCCGTTAGTACGCCAAGCGTCGGAATAGTCGCCTGGGCCTACGAGGTTGACCCGAGCATGCAATCGCCCGCGGACGACCACCTGCCCGCCCTTCCAGGCCCGGAGGCCCCCCTCACATGACGCTCACGACGACCCACCGGCACGCCCGGAGCGCGAGCGGCGCCGTCGTCCCCGTGCTCGCCTTCGCGGGCATCGTTGTCGCGGTGATGCAGACCCTGCTCGTCCCGGTGATCAAGGATCTGCCGGAACTGCTCGGCACCGAGCCCAGCAACGCCACCTGGGTGCTGACCTCGACGCTCCTCTCGGGCGCCGTGGCCACGCCGATCATGGGGCGCCTCGGCGACCTGTTCGGCAAGCGCCGGATGCTGATGGTCAGCCTCATGGTGATGGTGGCGGGCGCGCTGATCAGCGCGTTCACCAGCGCTCTGCTGCCGATGATCGTGGGCCGTTCGCTCCAGGGCTTCGCGATGGGCGCGATCCCGCTCGGGATCGGCCTGATGCGCGACATGCTGCCGCGCGAGCGGCTCGGCTCGGCGATGGCCCTGATGAGCTCCTCCGTCGGCGTCGGCGGCGGACTCGGGCTGCCGGCCGCGGCGCTGGTCGCCCAGCACACCGACTGGCACGCCCTCTTCTACGGGGCGGCCGGGCTCGGCGCCCTCGCCATCGTCCTCACCCTCCTGTTCGTGCCGGAGTCCCCGATGCGCGCCGAGGGCTCCTTCGACCTGCCGGGCGCGCTCGGCCTGGCCGCGGGCCTGGTGCTGCTCCTGCTGCCGATCACCAAGGGCAGCGACTGGGGCTGGTCGTCGGGCACCACGCTCGGGCTGTTCGCCGCCGCCGTCGCCGTGCTGCTGCTGTGGGGCCTGATGGAGCTGCGCGTGGCCGCGCCGCTGGTGGACCTGCGCACCACCGCCCGCCGCGAGGTGCTGCTCACCAACCTCGCCTCGATCATGGTCGGCGTCAGCTTCTACGTCGTCTCGCTCGTCGCGCCGCAGCTCTTGCAGTTGCCCACCGCCACCGGCTACGGCCTCGGCCAGTCCATGGTCGTCGCGGGTCTGTGCGTGGCGCCGCTCGGTCTGACCATGATGTTCACGGCGCCCCTCTACTCCCGCCTGTCGGCCCGCTACGGCCCGAAGGTCACGCTGATCATCGGCCTGCTGGTGATCGCGCTCGGCTACGCGGGCGGCCTCGAGCTGATGCACGCCGCCTGGCAGACCGCCCTCACCTCCGTGATCCTGGGCGCGGGCATCGGCCTCGCCTACTCCTCGCTGCCCGCGCTGATCGTCGGCGCGGTCCCGGCCTCCGAGACGGGCGCGGCCAACGGCCTCAACACGCTGATGCGCTCCATCGGCACCTCGGTGTCCAGCGCCGTGGTCGGCATGGTGCTCGCCAACACCGCGCACCACGTGGGCGGCGCGGCGATTCCGACCATGCACGGCTTCCGCGTGTCCTTCCTGCTGGCCACCGCCGCCGTGGCCCTCGGGCTGCTGCTCGCCCTGTGCCTGCCCAAGCAGGTCCGCCAGACCGCCGGGCAGCCGGTCGCCGGCAGCGAGATCGACGCCCCGGCCCAGGCGCAGACCCCGGCCCAGGCGCCTTCTCCGGCTCACGGGCACGCCCCGGCCCCCGCGCAGACCCCGGCGCCCGTGCCGGACGTCTTCGCCGACGGCCGCGAGCCCGGCGCGGGCTTCCGCGGCCGGGTCCTGGACGCGGACGGCGCTCCGGTGGCCCGCGCCAAGGTCACGCTGATCGACCGCCGCGGCCGCCAGGCGGGCGCCACGCTCTCCGCGGAGGACGGCGGCTACGCCCTCGCGGTCCCGGACGCGGGCCCCTACGTGCTCGCCGCCCGCGCCGCCGGGCACGGCCCGCACGCCAGCTCCGCGACCCACACCGGCGAGGACCGCCCGGTCGACCTGGACCTGTCCCTGCCCAGCCCGGCGGTCTACGCCTGACGGCCCGCCGTGAACCGCCCGCCGCGCCGCACCCCAGGCGGGTCGGGCCCGCGGACCGGGCCCGGCCCGCGGGACGGCCGGGCCCTCGGGCCGGGCCCGGCCGTCCCGCCCGGACGGCCGCCGCGATCCACCGCACCGCACCCCAGGTCGCCCCGGCGCCCCGGGGTGCGGCAGCATGGGCCCCTGACCACAGGCAATGGCCAAAGGCACTGACCGCAGGCAACGCCCCACGCCAGGGCCCACAGTGACACCCCGAGCCAGGCCCGAGGCGACTCCCCAAGCCAGGCCCGAGGTGACCCCCCGGGCCAGGCCCAAGGTGACTTCCCAAGCCAGGCCCGAGGTGACCCCCCGGGCCAGGCCCAAGGTGACTCCCCAGACCAGGCCCCACCCCAGTGCCCCAGGCACTGACCGCAGCCACGACCGGAAGGACCCGCCCCATGCCCGCGGCATCCGAGCCCGCGCCCCAGGCCGAGCCCGCGCCCCAGCCCGCGCCCGAGATCCTCGCCGCGTTCGAGAAGGCGAAGGGCTTCATGCCCACGGACGAGGGGCTGGCGCTGTACGCGGCGGCGACGCGGGCCGCACGGCTCGGGCTGCCTCTGCTGGAGGTCGGCACGTACTGCGGGCGCTCCACGATCCTGCTGGCCGACGCGGCCCGGCGGGCCGGCGTCACCGCGCTGACCGTGGACCACCACCGGGGCAGCGAGGAGCAGCAGCCGGGCTGGGACTACCACGACCCGGAGACGGTCGACCCCGAGACCGGCCTGATGGACACGCTGCCCGCGTTCCGCCGCACCCTGCACCGGGCCGGGCTGGAGGAGCACGTGGTGGCGCTGGTCGGCCGCTCGCCGCAGATCGCCGCGCTGTGGAGCAGCCCGCTCGGCCTGGTCTTCATCGACGGCGGCCACACCGACGAGCACGCCGGCGCGGACTACGCGGGCTGGGCGCCGCACGTGGCCGAGGGCGGCCTGCTGGTCATCCACGACGTCTTCCCCGACCCGGCGGACGAGTTCACCGGCCAGGCGCCGTACCGCGTGTACCTGCGCGCACTGGAGTCCGGCGACTTCGCCGAGATCGCCGCGACGTCCTCGCTGCGCGTCCTCCAGCGCACCTCGGCGCCCGCCGCCGCGCACCGCTAGGGTCGCTCCCGTGTCCTCCCCGCACCCCCGCCCCGAGTCCCCCGACGACGAGAGCCCCGCAGGCGCCGAGCCCCACGCCGCCGCCGAGCCTCCCGCAGGCGCCGAGCCCCACGCCCTCGCCGAGCCTCCCGCAGGCGCCACGCCCCCCGCAGGCCCCCAGCCTCCCGCAGGCGCCACGCCTCCCCCAGACCCCCAGCACCCCACAGGCGCCACGCCCCCCACAGCCGCCGCGCCGCCCACAAGCGCCACTCCCCCCAGCCCCCCACCCCGCCCCCGTCTCCGTTCCCGCCGCACCCCCCTCCTGGTCGGTGCCGCGCTCGTCTCCGCGGGGCTGCTCGGATGGCTGGCGTTCGCGGGAATATCGGGCGGCTCAGGAGCAGGAGGCGGCGGGGCCGCGGCGCCCCGTGCCACGGCGGCGGGCGACGACGGCAAGCGGGCGGGCATGGCCGCCGCGTCCGGGTCGCTGCGGGGCAAGGTCGTCGTCATCGATCCGGGCCACAACTCCGGCAACGCGCGCCACACCTCCGAGATCGGCCGGAAGGTGGACATCGGGACCGGCCGCAAGGAGTGCGACACCACGGGCACGGAGACGAACGCCGGTTACAGCGAGGCCCGGTTCACGCTGGACCTGGCGCACCGGCTGCGCACGCTGCTGCAACAGCGGGGCGCCACGGTGAAGTTGACGCACGACGGCGACTCCCCGGCGTGGGGGCCGTGCGTGGACGAGCGGGCGCGGATCGGGAATGCCGCGCACGCGGACGCCGCGATATCCCTGCACGCCGACGGCTCGGTGCAGGGCCACCGCGGCTTCCACGTCATCCTGCCCGCCGCCGTGCACCGCGGCGCCGCCGACACCCGGCCGATCGCCGCCGCCTCCCGCAGGCTCGGGACGAGCGTGGCGGCCGGTTTCCGGCGGGCGACGGGCGAGCCGCCGTCCAACTACGTCGGCGGCGGGACCGGGCTCGTCACGCGCGGGGACCTTGGCGGTCTCAATCTGTCAACGGTTCCGAAGGTCTTCATCGAGTGCGGCGACATGCGCGATAGCAAGGACGCGGCATCGCTGATCAGCGGAGCGTGGCGGCAGAAGGCGGCGGAGGGGATCTCGGAGGGAATCGCAGGTTTCCTGCACGGGTCGTGACCGGTGCGCCGGTCCCGGCGGACACCTCCTCGGGGCGAACGGTAGTGTCACCGTACGACGAGGGGCCACCCCCACGCTCCACCTGCCCGCACGGCGAACTGGTGACGGCGACGCCTCGACCGACGACGAGACGACTGACGAAGGACCTGAAGTGAATATCCGCTCCCTGACTCGGGGCGACGGCGTGGTGATCGGTGCAGCGGTGTTGCTGTTCATCGCGTCGTTCCTCGACTACTACTCCTATTCCGTCTCCGGCTACTCCGACAGCCGCAGCGCGTGGGAGAGCCTCGGGACCGGCCTCGGCACGTACATGGGGGCTGTCATCGGCGCCGCGCTGATCGTCATGGGCCGCCTGCTGCCGCAGCGCCGCAAGCTCGCCGGCCTGGACCTGGGCATGGTGGGGACGGGCTTCGCGGTCCTGTCCGCCTGGACCCTGTTCTGGTCGCTGGTGGACGTCCCCGACGGCATCCACGCGGGCGCGGGCCTGATCCTCGGGTTCGTCGCCGCCCTCGTCCTGGCCGCCGCCGCCATCGCCGGTCCGCTGCTGCCCGCGCTCCAGGGCCCGCTCGTCCCGGCGCCCAAGCCGGCCGCGCCGCAGCCGTACGGGGCCCAGCAGCAAGCCGGTTACGGCTACCCGGGCGCGCAGCAGCCCTACGGCGCCCAGCCGCAGCAAGGCCAGCCGCAGCAGGGCCAGTCCCAGCCGGGCCAGCCGACTCCGGCGCCGAATCCGACGTCGGCGCCGCAGCAGACGGCCGCTCCGGCGGCGGCGTTCTCGCCGTTCTGGTTCGCGGTGCCCGCGCCGCGCCCGCTGTTCTCCGAGGACGGCGCCTCCGCGCCGATCGCCGAACTGGCCCCCGGCGTGTGGTACTTGGCGGTCGAGCAGCGCGGCCCCGGTCTGCTGACCGAGATGCAGGACGGCCGCCGGGGCGTGCTCCAGGACGCCTCGAACATCCAGCGCGGCTGACGCTCGCGCCCGGTCGTCGCACGGCCCCTCGCCCGTCGCCGGGTGGGGGGCCGTCGCGTGTCGTCCGGCTGCGGGGGCCGTCTACGAACCGCTCCTGAGCTGCGCGGTGGACGGCACCTTGTCCTTGACGGGGGCGCCCGCGCCCTTGCCCGCGTCCTTCACCTTGTTGATGACGTCGTTGAAGCCGCCCGCCGCCGAGTCGTCGCCCTTGCGGAGCTTGGCGGGCAGGTCCTTCAGACCGGCGATGGCCGAGCTGAGCGGGGCCAGCGCCTTGGCGAGCGTGGGGTCGCCCTGGGCGTTGCGCACGGCGGCCTTGAGCCGGTTGTAGGTGAACGCGCCGGCGACGGCCGCCTTGACGAGGTTCACCTTGCGGTGGCTTGCGCCCTTCTTGAACTTGCCGTCCTTGTAGGGCTTCCAGATCCACTTGTAGCTGGCCCCGGCCGCGAGCGCGGCGTTGGCCACGAAGCGGGTCTTGGCGAACTTCTGCCGCTCGGCGGAGGTGCTCGGACTGGGGGTGGGGTCGGCGACGGCGACGCTGGGGTCGCCGTGCCGCACGCCGCTCTGGGGCGCGGCCCACGCGGTGGATCCGGCGAGCAGCGCGCAGCAGAGGGTGAGCGCCACGGCGAGGCGCCGTATCGGTACGGCCACGGTGTCCTCCCGAATAGGGTGTTGCTCCGGGTACTCCGATGATCCGTGTGAACCAGCCCGATCCGCCCCAAACAACCAGAAACCGCACACCTGGTGTGGCCCGAGCGTCACCGCGCGTGTGCGGCGCAGGTTTCAAGCGGGGATCCCGGGCCAAACGCTCAGCATGTCGCCTAGATATCGCTCGGGTTCCACCTCCGCCGGCACCGTCATCGTGATCATCGCGGACGTCATGGCCGCGATCCTCGGAGTATGGATACTGATGTACCTGTTGGACGCCAACCGGGCCAACGACCTGGTGCAGTTCGTCCACAATGCGGCCAACTGGCTCGCCGGCTGGTCGCGTGACCTCTTCACCTTCGACGAGGAGTGGGCGCGCGTCGTCGCCGGCTACGGTCTGGCCGCCGTCGTGTACCTCTTCATCGGACACGCCCTCGCCGGCCGCCTGCGCCGCGGCTGACGCGGTACCGTCCCGCCGGCCGGGCGGGGCAGTCCGGGCGAAGCCGCCCAGGGCCTCTCGCGTGGATCAGGCCGGATCGAGCCCGGCGTGATCCACGCGAGAGGCCCTGGGTCAGGCGCAGCAGTCCGGGTCCAGGCCCCGGGGCAGCCGGTCCGGGGAGAAGACCGTGCAGGTGGGTTCGTGGCCGCCGAGAGCGGCGACGGCCAGCAGCACCGAGCCCGCCGTCCACGTGGTCAGCTCCTGCGGCCACAGGGCGCCGTCCTCGTAGACGTACCCCGTCCAGTACAGGCCGGTCTCCGGGTCGCGCAGGTGCTGGATGGACTGGAGCACGCCGAGCGCGCGGTCGGACTCGCCCATCGCCCAGAGGGTGAGGGCGAGTTCGGCCGACTCGCCGCCCGTGACCCACGGGTTGGGGACGACGCAGCGCACGCCGAGGCCGGGCACCACGAAGCGGTCCCAGTCCTCCTCGATGCGCGCCTTCGCCTCGGCGCCGGTCAGCGCGCCGCCCAGCACGGGGTAGTACCAGTCCATCGAGTAGCGGTCCTTGTCCAGGAACCGCTCGGGGTGGCGGCGGATCGCGTGCCGCAGCGCGCCGACCGCCAACTCCCAGTCGGGCTGCGGCTCCTCGCGCTGCTCGGCGACGGCCAGCGCGCAGCACAGCGCCTGGTGGATCGAGGAGCACCCGGTCAGCAGCGCGTCCGCAGTGTCGGCTCCGCCGTCCTCGGGGGCCTCGCGCTTCCAGCCGATCTGCCCGCCGGGCCGCTGGAGCCGCAGCACGAACTCGACCGCCGCGTAGACCGCGGGCCACATGCGGTCGAGGAACGCGTCGTCGCCGGTGGACAGGTAGTGGTGCCAGACGCCCACGGCGATGTAGGCGACGAAGTTGGTCTCCCGCCCGCGGTCCTGGACGTCGTCGTGGGCGCCGTCCGCGTAGGCCGCGTGCCAGGAGCCGTCGGGCAACTGGTGCCGCGCCAGCCACGCGTAGGCGCGCTCGGCCGCCTCGTGCTCGCCGGCCGTGTCCAGCGCCATCGCCGCCTCGACGTGGTCCCACGGGTCGAGGTGGTGCCCGCGGAACCACGGGATCGCCCCGTCCTCACGCTGTTCGGCGAGGATGCCGCGCACGGTGGCGGCGGCCTGGTCGGCGGTCAGGACTCCGGGGAGGACGAGGTGCTGGGTGCGGGGGGTGGTCACCGGGCGGCCGTCCGCGGCAGGTGCGGCTTGGTCGCGTAGGCCACGAAGCTCTTGCCGATCAGCGGGTTCAGCGCCTGCTCGGCCATCCGCGTGGCCAGCGGCTTCTTCATGATGTCCCAGACCAGCAGCTTGTGGTACGCCCGCACGGGCAGCGCCTGGTCGTTGTCGACGCCGAAGGCGCACTTCAGCCACCAGTACGGCGCGTGCAGCGCGTGCGCGTGGTGCGTGCCGTACGGCTTCAGCCCGGCCTCGCGCATCCGGCTCAGCAGTTCGTGGGCCCGGTAGATGCGGATGTGGCCGCCCTCGACCTCGTGGTAGGCGTCCGACAGCGCCCAGCAGACCTTCTCGGGGCCGTAGCGCGGCACGGTGACCGCGATGCGCCCGCCGGGCTTGAGCACCCGCACCATCTCGGCGAGGACGCCCTTGTCGTCCGGTATGTGCTCCATCACCTCGGAGATGATGACGACGTCGAAGGAGGCGTCGGGGAAGGGCAGGGCGAGGGCGTCGCCCTCCATGGCGGTGGCGGTGGCCCCGGCGGGCGCCTCCCCGGCCTCCTTCATGGCCGCGAACCACTTGGCGACCTCGCGGATCTCCTCGGCGTTCTGGTCGAGCGCGACGACCTGGGCGCCGCGCCGGTAGCACTCGAAGGCGTGCCGTCCGGCGCCGCAGCCGAGGTCCAGGACGCGGTCGCCCGGGGCGAGCGGGAACCGGGAGAAGTCGACGGTCAGCACGTGGCCCTGCTTTCGTATTCCGCTGAGGCTTCTTCTGCGGCCGCTGGGGCTTCCGCCGCGGCCGGGCCGCGGCCGGGCGCCGGGACCGCGGCGTGGGCCGGGAGCGCGGGCGCGGGGCCGGGACGGCGCCCGGCCGTGCGGGTCGCGGCGGCGACGGCCTCCCGGTAGTGGGCGACGGTGCCCTCCGCCGCGCGCGCCCAGGTGAAGCGCCGCAGGACCCTCTCCCGTCCGGCCGCGCCCAGCCGGGCGCGCAGTTCGGGGTCGCCGAGCAGCCGGCCCAGGGCGGCGGCCAGCGCGCCCGCGTCGCCCGGCGGGACCGCCAGGCAGGTCTCCCCGTCCGGTCCGGCGACCTCGGGGATGGCGCCGCCGGTGGTGGCGACCAGCGGGGCCCCGGCGGCCATGGCCTCGGCGGCGGGCAGCGAGAACCCCTCGTACAGCGACGGCACGCAGGCGATCTCGGCGGAGCGGATGAGGTCGACGAGCTCGGCGTCGGAGATGCCCTTGACGAACTCCACGGCGCCGTCGAGCCCGTAGCGCTCGATGGCCTGCGCGACGGGGCCGTCCTCGGCCCGCTTGCCGACGACGACGAGGTGCGCGCCGGGGTGTTCGGTGCGCGTCTTGGCCAGCGCCTCCACCAGGTAGACCAGGCCCTTGAGGGGCACGTCCGCGCTGGAGGTGGTCACGATCCGGCCCGGGACCCGGGGCACGGAGGGGTCGGGCGAGAACAGTTCGGCGTCGGCGCCGATGTGCACGACGTGCAGCCGGTCGGGGCGCACGCCGAGGTGGTCGACGATCTCCTGGCGGGAGGTGCCGGAGACGGTGAGCACGGACGGCAGCCGGCGCGCGACTCGCCGCTGCATGCGGGTGAAGGCGTACCAGCGCCGCACGGACAGGCGGCGCCCGCGGCTCTCGGCGGCGTCCAGCTCCAACTGCCGGTCCACGGTGATGGGATGGTGCACGGTGGTGACCAGCGGCGCGCCGACGTCCCCCAGCAGCCCGTACCCGAGCGTCTGGTTGTCGTGCACGACGTCGAACTCGCCGCGGCGGGCGCGCAGATGGCGGCGGGCGCGGAGCGAGAAGGTCAGCGGCTCGGGGAACCCGCCGGTCCACATGGCAGCGACCTCCAGCGCGTCCACCCAGTCGCGGTACTCCCCCGGGCGCGGGGTGCGGAAGGGGTCGGGCTGGCGGTAGAGGTCGAGGCTGGGCAGCTCGGTCAGGCGCACCGAGCCCGGGTGGTCGCCGTCGTCGAGGACGGGATAGGGCTGGGCGCCGATCACCTCCACCCGGTGCCCGAGCCGGGCCAGTTCGCGCGAGAGGTGGCGTACGTAGACGCCTTGGCCGCCGCAGAACGGGTTGCCCTTGTAGGTGAGGAGCGCGATCCTGAGCGGTCGCCCGCCGTCCGCGGCCGGGGCGTCCGCCGGGGACTCCGCCTGACTGGCCTCAGCGGTCACCCTGGGCCCCCTTCTCACTGCGAGTGACGCGAGACTACGTCGGGACGTTGATCTAGAACAAGTTTCTGACTTGATCGTCGAGGAGGCTCTGAATCTACCGGCAGGTAGCGTCGCTGGGAGCAGTGGATCAGGTGATTCGCGCCACGGCCGACCGCCGCTTCCGGCCGAGGTGAGCATGGCGGCGCCCTCCGGGAGCGGGCCGCGGGTGGGGGCGGCGGGAGCGGCCGCGGGTGAGGGTGCGAGTGGGGCGCCGCGCCGGGGAGAGCGCCGGATCAGGATGACCCGGACCCAGACCCGGACCCGGATGCGGACCCGGATGCGGATGCGGATGCGGATACAGAAGAAGGCGGCCTCGGGCGAGGCCGCCTTGCGCTTCGGGCATGCGAAAGACCTACGAAGCGGGTTCCCTTCGCCGGTGTGAACCGGTTCAGGTGCTGGGGGTCGCCGTCCGGCGTCTTGCTCAGTGCCTTCCGGCCTCTCAGCTCGACCGTCGACGTCGGCCACGGCGGATGCCTTCGCATCTCGCCCCAGTCGGCTACTCCGCTCGAACTCCCTCACTCGCCCCGTAGGCCACTTCCCAATATAGACCTGCCATACCGGTACACAACCCCCTGAAGCGGTTTCTTTCGCGCGGGTTCGCCGATTTTCTCGATGAGCGCTTTGAGCCGCCCCGGCGCACGCCCGGCGCACGCCCAGCGCACGCCGTGTGAGCGCCCCGCCCGGCCCCGCCCGCACAACCCCCCGTCGTGCGGGGACCGCGACGACGGGCCCGTTTCGACCGGCCGGTACAGTGACCGCGTCGCTTCACGCCCGTTCGGAGGGGAAGCCGGTGCGATTCCGGCGCTGACCCGCAGCCGTGAGCCGTCCCCCCGGGGAGGGCGAGCCGGACCACCCCGGTCGGGAGCGTGACGGCTCACAGTACGTCGGCAGCCCGCCGCCGTACGGCACCGTCGAGGTCTACGGAGCCGAGCCGCGGGGTGTCCCCGTGCTGCCCGGCTCCCCCACAGGGAGAGGCACCCGCCGATCATGAACATCCGCCGCTGCGCCGCGGCCCTGGCCGCCGTCGCCGTGATCGGCAGCTCCGCGCCCGCCGTCGCCGCCGGTACCGCCCCATCCCCGTCCGGGCGGCCCTCGCTGCCCGCCGGGCTCTACGGCGGCGCCGACCCCAAGTACGACGGCGTCTGGCGCCAGTCCCTCGCCCTGCTCGCCCAGCACACCGCGGGCGTGCGGCCCGCCGTGAAGGCCGTGGACTGGCTGACGGGGCAGCAGTGCGCCGACGGCTCGTTCGCCGCCTTCCGCGCCGAGCCGGCCCACGCCTGCGACGCCAAGGCCATGGCGGACAGCAACAGCACGGCCGCCGCCGTCCAGGCGCTCGCCGCGCTCGGCGGTCACGGCGCGGTCGTCGGCAAGGCGGTGGCCTGGCTGAAGTCCGTGCAGGACGCGGACGGCGGCTGGGGGTACATGCCGGGCGGTCCCAGCGACGCCAACTCCACCTCCGTCGTCATCGGCGCCCTCGCCGCCGCGGGCGCTGAGCCGCAGGACGTCGTCAAGGGCGGCAAGACCCCCTACGACGCGCTGCTCGCGTTCGCGCTGCGGTGCTCCGGGGACGGGGGCGGCGCGTTCGCCTTCCAGCCGGACAAGAAGGGCGAGCTGGCCGCCAACGCCGACGCCACCGCGGCGGGCGTGGTGGCCGCGCTCGGCCAGGGCATGGCCGCGAAGGCCGGAGGCGCGGGCAAGGCCCCCGCGTGCTCGGACGCGGGCGGGGCCACGCCCGAGCGGGCCGCCGCCAACGGCGCCGCGTACCTCGCGCACGCCGTCGCCAAGACCGGCCACCTCACCTCCGCGCTTCCCGGCGCGGCCGCGCAGCCCGACTACGGCAACACCGCCGACGCGGTCGTCGCGCTCGCCGCGCAGGGCGGCGCCGGCCAGGCCCGCGAGCCGCTGGAGTGGCTGGAGAAGCACGCCGGGGCGTGGGCCCGGCAGAGCGGCCCGGCCGCCTGGGCGCAGCTCGTCCTTGCCGCGCACGCCACCGGCGCCGACCCGCGCGACTTCGGCGGCCTGGACCTGGTCAAGCAGCTCGACGCCACCGGCCCGGCGCCGCAGGCGGCTTCCACGAAGGCCGCGGCCTCCGCCAAGGCCGCGGACTCCGCGAAGAGCGGCGGCGCGAGCGGCGGCACGTGGTGGTTCGTCGGCGCCTGTCTGGTGGCGGGCATCGGCATCGGGTTCCTGCTGAGCGGACGCAAGAACAAGAAGGTGGGCTGACCGTGGGCCGCCGCGTGCGCGCGCTGGCCGCGCTGCCCGTCCTGCTGCTCGCCGCCGCGGTGGCGCTGACGGCGGGCGCGGGCCGGGCGCAGGCGGTCGGCTACCGCTACTGGTCGTTCTGGGAACGCGACGGCGGCGCCTGGCACTACGCCACCGAGGGGCCGTCCACGGCCCGTCCCGGCGACGGGGACGTGCAGGGCTTCCGGTTCGCGGTGAGCGAGGACTCGCAGGACGCGGCCCGGCCGCGCGGCGCGGCCGACTTCGCGGCCGTGTGCGGTGGGACCCCGGCCCGGCCGGGCAGCAAGCGGGTCGCGCTGGTGCTGGACTTCGGCACCCGGGCCGACGCCCCGTCCGGCGAGGCGCCGCCCGCTCCGCGCACGGCCTGCGCGCGCGTGGCGCCGGACGCCAGCACGGCGGACGCGCTGGCGTCCGTCGCGCGCCCGCTGCGCTACGACGCCAACGCCCTGCTGTGCGCCATCGGCGGCTACCCGCACCAGGGCTGCGGCGAGCAGGTCGCGGCGGGCGGCGGCCACGCGACCCCGCACCCGGCCGGAAAGCCCGACGGCGACGGCCCCTCCGTGGGCCTCCTCGCGGGCGCCGCCGCCGTCGCGGCCCTGGCCGGCGCAGCCGCCTGGCAGGCCCGACGGCGCAACCATGCCTGACACACCGCACGCCCCCCAACAGGCCACGCCCACCACCCCAGATCTCCCAGCCGCCCCCAGCCACAGCCCGCACCTCGGGCCCGACGCACCCGTCCCCGGCCCGCACACCGGGCCCGACGCGGACACACCGGACGCGCCCGGCGACGACGCCAGCCCACGCACCGGCCCCAGCGCAGGCACGCCCGCCGCACCCGGCGACAGCCGTCCACGGACCAGCCCGGACGCGGGCGCCTCCGCCGCACCGGGCCCCCGCCCGCACACCGGGCCCGACGCGGACACGCCGGACGCGCCCGGCGAGGACGCCAGCCCGCGCACCAGCCCCGGCGCAGGCACAGCCGCCGCACCCGGCCGCACTCGCGCGGGGACTGGGCCCGACGCACCCGGGCCCGGCGCGGACGCGTGCGGCGACGCCCACGCGGGCGGGGGCCGTACGGGTGCCGCGGGCGCGTCCCGGCCGCCCGGCGGCGCCCCCGCAGGCGCCAGCCCCAGCGCCCGCGCACCCGGCGGCACCCGTACGGCCCCCGGCACCCGTACCGGCACCCGCACCCGCACCCCCCTCCCCCCCGCCCCCAGTCGCCGTCACGCAGGCGGCGCCCCCCGTGTGCATGCCGGGGCCTGGTGGGTGTGGGCGGTTGCGTTGGCGAGCGGGGTCACGCGGACCAGCAATCCGCTGCTGCTGGCGCTGCTGGTCGCCGTGTCCGGGTACGTCGTCGTCACCTGCCGTCCCCGCACCCCGTCCGCGCGCTCCTACGCCGCCTTCGTGCGGCTCGGCCTCGCCGTGCTCGGCGTGCGGCTGTTCTTCGCCGTCGCGCTGGGCTCGCCCATCCCCGGCACGCACGTGCTGGTGACGCTGCCCGAGGTCCCGCTGCCGCACTGGGCGCAGGGCATCCGGATCGGCGGCCGGGTCACGGCCGAGTCGGCGGTCTTCGCCCTGTACGACGGGCTGAAGCTGGCCGCGCTGCTGATCTGCGTCGGCGCCGCCAACGCCCTCGCCGCGCCCGCGCGGCTGCTGAAGTCGCTGCCGGGCGCGCTGTACGAGGCGGGCGTGGCCGTCGTCGTCGCGCTCACCTTCGCCCCGCACCTGGTCGCCGACGGCCGGCGGCTGCGCGCGGCCCGCAGGCTGCGGGGACGGCCCGACCGGGGGGTGCGCGGGCTGCTGCACGTCGGGCTGCCGGTCCTGGAGGGCGCGCTGGAGCGCTCGGTGGCGCTGGCCGCGGCGATGGACGCGCGCGGCTACGGCCGCACCGCCGAGGTCGCGCCCGCCGTGCGCCGCACCACCGCCGCGCTCACCCTGGGCGGCCTGCTCGGCGTGTGCGCCGGGACGTACGGGCTGCTCACCGCCGAGGGCGGCGGCTACGGGCTGCCCGTGCTGCTGGCCGGGGCCGCCGCCGCGCTCGCCGGGCTGCGCCTGGGCGGCCGCCGCTCGCCGCGCACCCGCTACCGCCCCGACGCCTGGAACCCGCGCTCCTGGCTGGTCGCCGCCTCCGGCGCGGCGGTCGCCGCGCTGCTCGCGCTCGCCGCCGTCCGCGACCCCGGCGCGCTGCACCCCGGAGCGGTGCCGCTGACCGCCCCCTCGCTCCCCCTGTGGCCCGCCGCCGCCGTGCTGCTCGGGCTGCTGCCCGCCTTCGCCGCCCCCGCGCCCAAGCCCACCGCGCCGCCCGCACCCGTCCGCGCCTTCGCCGAGGAGCCGTCGTGATCCGCTTCGAGGACGTCTCGGTGACCTACGCCGGGGCGGCCGAACCCACGGTGAGCCGCGTGGAGTTCGAGGTGCCCGAGGGCGAACTCGTGCTGCTGGTGGGGCCGTCCGGGGTCGGCAAGTCCACGGTGCTGGGCGCGGTGAGCGGGCTCGTGCCGCACTTCACCGGGGGCGTCCTGCGCGGCCGGGTCACCGTGGCCGGCCGCGACACCCGCACCCACAGGCCGCGCGAACTGGCCGACGTGGTCGGCACGGTGGGGCAGGACCCGCTGGCGCACTTCGTCACCGACACCGTCGAGGACGAACTCGCCTACGGCATGGAGTCCCTGGGCCTGGCCCCGGACGTGATGCGGCGGCGCGTGGAGGAGACGCTGGACCTGCTGGGCCTGGCCGATCTGCGGGACCGCTCGATCGCCACGCTGTCCGGTGGGCAGCGGCAGCGGGTCGCGATCGGCTCCGTGCTCACCCCGCATCCGAAGGTCCTCGTGCTGGACGAGCCGACCTCCGCCCTGGACCCGGCCGCCGCCGAGGAAGTGCTCGCCGTCCTCCAGCGGCTGGTGCACGACCTGGGCACGACGGTGCTGATGGCCGAGCACCGGCTGGAGCGCGTCGTGCAGTACGCCGACCAGGTCGTGCTGCTGCCCGCGCCGGGGGCCGCGCCGGTGCTCGGCGCCCCGGCCGAGGTGATGGCCGTCTCGCCGGTGTTCCCGCCGGTGGTGGACCTGGGCCGGCTGGCGGGCTGGTCGCCGCTGCCGCTGACGGTGCGCGACGCCCGCCGCCGGGCCGCCCCCCTCCGCACCCGCCTGACCGCCCACGCCCCGGGCGCGGCGCCCTCGGCCGCGTCGACCGGCCCGGCCGTCTCCTCCCCCAGCGGCTCACAGCCCCCGCACGCCCCGCAGCTCCCCTCGCCCCGGCGCGCCCCCGGCCGCCTCCGGTCGCTGCTGCGGCTGCCCGGCGGGCAGCGGGCCGCCGGGCAGCGCACCGCCCCCGACGCGCAGCCTCCCGCCCCCGCCGCCGAGGTCCGTGCCCTGGCCGTGCGGCGGGACGGTGTGCAGGCGCTGCGCCACGTGGACCTGAGCGTCGCCCCCGGCGAGACGGTCGCCCTGATGGGGCGGAACGGCGCCGGGAAGTCGACTCTGCTGTCCTGCCTGGTCGGCCTGGTGACGCCGTCCGCCGGGCACGTGAGCGTCGGCGGCGCCGTCCCGCACCGCACGTCGCCGCGCGAGCTGGTGCGCCGGGTGGGTCTGGTGCCGCAGGAGCCGCGCGACCTGCTCTACGCCGAGACGGTCGCCGCCGAGTGCGCCGCCGCCGACCGGGACGCGGGGGCCGCGCCCGGGACCTGCCGGGCGCTGGTCTCCGGGCTGCTGCCGGGCGTGGCCGACGACACGCACCCGCGGGACCTGTCGGAGGGGCAGCGGCTCGCGCTCGCGCTGGCCGTGGTGCTGGCCGCCCGGCCCCCGCTGCTGCTCCTGGACGAGCCGACCCGCGGCCTGGACTACGGCGCGAAGGGCCGCCTGGTGACCGAGCTGCGCGCGCTGGCCGCCGCCGGGCACGCCGTCGTGCTCGCCACGCACGACGTGGAGCTGGCCGCCGAACTGGCGCACCGGGTCGTCCTGCTCGCCGAGGGCGAGGTGATCGCGGACGGCCCCACCGCCGAGGTCGTCGTCTCCTCCCCCTCCTACGCACCCCAGGTCACCAAGATCCTGGCCCCCCACCGCTGGCTGACCGTCGCCCAGGTCCGCGAGGCCCTGTCATGACCCCCGACACAGCAGACACGCCAGGACCTACGGGCACGCCTGGCACGCCCGGCACGACGGGCACGCCTGACACGACGGCGGCCACGCCCGCCACGACGGCAGGCACCCCGAAGACCGCAGGCCCCGCGACGGCCGCAAGCACCCCGCAGGCCGCACGCAACCCCAAGGCCGCACGCCCCCCGAAAGCCACAAGCGGCCAAGCGCAACCGCAACCCCAAGCACGAGCCGTCCGCCTGGGCCCGCGTTCGCTCGTCGCGCTCGCCCTGGTCAGCGCGGTCGGCGTGGCCGCGTTCGGCTGGCCGTTCGTCGCGCCGCCCGGCTCGCAGCTCAGCGCGCACGCGCAGGACGCGCCCTGGCTGTTCGCGGGGCTGCTCCTGCTGCTGGTCGCGGTCGCCGCGGCGGCGATCTCCGAGACCGGGCTCGGCCCGAAGGCGGTCGCGATGCTCGGCGTGCTGGCCGCGGCGGGAGCGGCGCTGCGCCCGATCGGGGCCGGGACCGCGGGCATCGAGCCGATGTTCTTCCTGATGGTGCTCAGCGGCCGGGTGCTGGGACCCGGCTTCGGGTTCACGCTCGGCTCGGTGACGATGTTCGCCTCCGCGCTGCTCACCGGCGGCGTGGGGCCGTGGATGCCGTTCCAGATGCTGGCCATGGGCTGGTTCACGATGGGCGCGGGCCTGCTCCCGGGCCCGGACCGGCTGCGCGGGCGCGGCGAGCTGCTGCTCCTCGCGGTCTACGGCTTCCTCGCCGCCTTCGCCTACGGCACGGTCATGAACCTGGCGGGCTGGCCGTTCCTGGGCGCCCTCGCCTCCTCCCTCGCCTTCGACGCGCACGCCTCCGTCGCCGCCGACCTGGCCCGCTTCGTCGCGTACTGCGCGGCCACCTCGCTCGGCTGGGACCTCGGCCGGGCGATCGTCACCGTGGTCCTGACCGCGGTGGTCGGGCCCGCCGTGCTGCGCGCGCTGCGCCGGGCCACCCGCCGCGCCGCCTTCGAGGCGCCGGTCGCCTTCGACGCCGCCGACCGCGCACCGACGGCGACCGCGGGCTCTCCCACGGCGACCGCCCCGGTGAAGCGGCCCACATGACCCAGATCACCTACGAAGCCGGGCCGTAGCCGCAGCCCTCCGTCCCGCACGCCCTGTCACCCGGCGCGACCTGCGCTTCGAAGGACCGAGCCCCCACGTCACCGCGCCCGATATGCGACCAGCAGTAGTAACAGGGGGGTTTGCGCGCAGATTTCCGATTTGCTTCTCTGGGCGTCGTCGCCAGGAGGCTGCGGCCCGGTCGGGTTCGCTTGCCCCAGGCAGTCCCTCTCCCGCTCCGGCGGGCTCCGGCTGTCCGCGCGACCCCCGTCCCCGACGTAAGAGGTACTTCGTGTCTGCTCCGTCCCTTTCGTTCATCCGTCGCATCGCCTCCCCGAAGAAGGCGCTCACCACCGCCGCCGTGGCCGCCGCCACCGCAGGCATCGCGCTGACCTCGGTTCCCGCGCACGCGGCCACCGCCGACCCGGCCACCGACGCGAAGACGGTCGCGCACCGGATGATCCCGGACGCCGCGCAGTTCCACGCGTTCAGCCAGATCGTCGAGCACGAGAGCGGCTGGAACATCCACGCCACCAACACCGCCTCCGGCGCCTACGGTCTCGTCCAGGCCCTCCCGGCCTCGAAGATGGCCTCGGCCGGGCCCGACTGGAAGAACAACCCCGCGACCCAGATCAAGTGGGGTCTGGACTACATGAACTCCCGCTACGGCAGCCCGGTCAAGGCGTGGAGCTTCTGGCAGGCGAACGGCTGGTACTGAGCCGACTTCCCGGGGCCGCCCCCGCCGGCGGCCCCGGTCCGAGCCGCCTCACGGCGCCCGTGGAGGCGACGGCCCACGATCCCCGGGCCGTCGCCTTCGCCGTGTCCGCCCCCGCCCCCGGCGGGGGTTCTGCTTTTCTGAGCCCATGACAGCCGACCCGCAGCCAGACGACCGCGCGGACGACGACCCGGAGGCGCGCGGGCTGCGCCTGGTCGCGGTGCTGCTGGGCCTGACCGTGGTCAGCGGCCTCATCGACGCGGTGTGCTACATCGGCCTCGGCCACGTCTTCACCGCCAACATGACCGGCAACATCGTCATCCTCGGCTTCGCCGCCGCAGGCGCCCCGGACTTCTCGGTGGGGCACGCCGCGACCTCCCTGGCCTGCTTCGTGGCGGGCGCGGTGGCGGGCGGCCGGGTCGCGGGCCGCTACGGCGGCGGCTCCCGCCGCGCCTGGGCCCGCGCCACCCTCGCCGTCGAGGCGGTGATCGTCGCCGTGGCGGCGGCGGTCGCCTACGCCGTGCCGCTCACCGGGGGGACGGTGTACGCGCTCATCTCCCTCACCGCGTTCGCGATGGGGCTGCGCAACGCCTCGGTCGGCAAACTGGGCGTCGCCGACCTGAAGACCACGGTCCTGACGACGACCCTGACCACCCTCGTCGCCGAGTCCTGGCTGGCCGGAGGAACCGGCCAGCGCGCGCCGCGCCGCAGGGCCGCGATCGTCGCCCTGCCCGCGGGCGCGGCCCTCGGCGCGTGGCTGGTGCTCCACGGCGACCTCGGCACCCCGTTGCTGCTCGCTGCGCTGGCGTCCGCGGCGCTGGCCGCGGTGACGTCCGGCCGGGACTGATCAGCCGGAGACGGCCGCCCAGTGCACGAACGCGCCGAACGCGGCGGGCGCGACGGTGAGGACGGGACCGGCGGTCACCTTGGAGTCGCGGACGGCGACGGCGGCGCAGGGGGTGTCGGCGACCTCGACGCAGTTACCGCCCTGGTCACCGCTGTAGGTGGACTTGTGCCAGGCGAGCGCTCCCATGGGCGCGCACTCGACGCACTCGCCGCCCTGGTCACCGCTGTAGGTCGACGTGCGCCAGGCGAGGGTGCCGACGGGCGCGCATTCGACGCAGTTACCGCCCTGGTCGTCGCTGTAACTGGACTTACGCCAGTTGCTCTCCATGCCGCTCCTCCATCACACGCCGGATCAGCTCCGCCGAGTCCTTGATCGAGAGCGCGGCGGCCTGGAGGTGATCGTAACGGAGCGAGCACTCTTTGACGGTGTCCGGGTTCGCGGTTGGGTGTCCAGTTCCGTAGCCCTCCGTATAGACGATGGTCGGATCGCTGATGAACCGGAAAGTCGTGAACGAGCCTTGCAGTCCTGCGTGCTCACCGGCTGAGAACGGCAGAACCTGGACGTTGATCCTCGGGTTGTTCTCGAACGACGCCAAGTGGGCCAGTTGCTCTCGCATGATCTCCCGGCCGCCGATCTCCGAGTACAGCGCGCCCTCGTTGAGGATCATCCAGAAGATCGGCTGCTCCTCCTTGTCGAAGATGCGCTGGCGAGCCAGTCGTACGGCGGTCCGATCGTCCAGGTTGTCCTGGTCCAGCACACCGAGCACTGCACGTACGTACGGCTCGGTCTGGAGCAAGCCGTGGATCATGTGCGTCTGGAACGTGCCGATTTCCAGCGCCTTGCCTTCCAGCTCCGCCGCTTGCTGAAACCAGCCTGGAAGCTGACTCCGCATCACCAAGCCCACGAGCCGGGACAGCAGTCCCCCCGTCCCCAGCGCCGCGTCCACGCGCTCGCTGAACTCCTGCGTCGGCAGCTTCCGCGCCGTCTCGATCTGGCCCACCAGGGACGCCGTGTAGTTGATGATCTCACCCAACTGCCGCTGGGTGAGCCCGGCCGCCTCGCGCAGGCGGCGCAGCTCGTAGCCGTAGTAGTCGAGCGGGGAGGCCCCCGGGTCGAGGACGTTGATGTTGGTCACGCTCGGTCCCCTTCTCACACGGCGCCCACTGGCGGACCCGTTGTGTTCTGCCAGTAGCCCAGGGTAGTGACAGCAGGTCAACCTCGTCCTGTGAATGACTACTTTCCCTCTGTTCTCGCCGGGCCGAGTCCCGCGCAGTACCGGATGAACCTCACCGCCGGTGATCACTCCGCGCGGCACATCCGCCGTATCGTCCGCTCCTACCTCGGAGAATGGGGCCTGGCGGAGCTGACGGACGCGGTCGAGCTGGCCGTGACCGAGCTGGTCGCCAACGTCGTCCGGCACGTCCCCGACCGCCGCTGCACCCTGCTGATTCAGCGTCAGGAGACGGGCGTGCGGGTGGAGGTGGCGGACACCTCGCCACGGCAGCCCGCCACCCCGGCCGGGCTGTCGGCGGAGGCGGAGGGCGGGCGCGGGCTGCTGCTGATCGACGCGGTGGCCGACAAGTGGGGCGTGGAGCCGAACGGCGCGGACGGCAAGACCGTCTGGTTCGAGTGCCGCTCCTCCTGAGCGCGGCCCGGGGCGGCGGCCCCGGGGTCGGCGGGTCAGCGGGCGGCGGGTCAGCGGGCGGCGGCGGGCTCCGGATCGGGGTCCCGCGCCGGACGCGGGGCCGTCCGCGCCGCACGCGGCCCGGACAGCAGGTAGGTCAAGGCGAAGCCCGCGCCGACCACGGTCGCGCCGCCGACCGCGTCGAGCACCCAGTGGTTGGCGGTGGCGACGATCGCGGTGACGGTGAACAGCGGGTGCAGCATGCCCGCGGCCTTCATCCAGCGCCTGGGCGCGACGACGGCGATCACGATGCCGCAGAACAGGGCCCAGCCGAAGTGCAGGGAGGGCATCGCGGCGTATTGGTTGGTGACCGCGGTCATCGCCCCGTAGTCGGGCTTGGCGAAGTCCTGCACGCCGTGCACGGTGTCGATGAAGCCGAGGTCCGGCATGAGCCGGGGCGGGGCCAGCGGGTAGAGCCAGAAGCCGAGCAGGCCGAGCAGGGTGGCGAAGCCGAGGGCGGCGCGCGCCCAGCGGTAGTCGACCGGGCGGCGGACGTAGAGCACGGCGAGGAGGGTCAGCGGGACGATGAAGTGGAACGTCTCGTAGTAGAAGCTGAGGAAGCGGTTCAGCCAGGGCAGGGCGGCCACGGTGTGGTTGAGCCAGTGCTCGACGCCGATGTGCAGGAACCGTTCCAGGGAGTGGATCTGGTGGCCGTGCCGCTCGGCGGTGGCGCGGTCGGCGCTGGCCGCCAGGCGCACCTGGGAGTAGGCGGCGTAGGTGACGCGGATCAGCAGCAGTTCGAGCAGCAGGTTGGGGCGGGTCAGCACGCGGCGCAGGGCCGGGACGAGCGGGACGCGGGAGAGGCGGGCCGGGACGGGCGCGGCGTACTCGGTGGGGACGGGCCTGCGGTAGTGCGCGCTCGCGCGGGAGAGGAACGGGACCGCGGTCGCCGCGGCCAGGGCGGCGAGCAGGACTGCGTCGTCGCGCAAGGGGGCCATCGCGGGCACGTTCGGCAGCAGCATCTTCGCCGGCAGGGTCATGACGAGGACGACGGCGACCGGCCAGACGCAGCGGTCGGAGACGCGGCGGCCGACCCGGCCGACGACGGCGAGCAGCACCCACAGGAGCTGGTGCTGCCAACTGGCGGGCGAGGCGGCGATGGCCGCGCAGCCGGTGACGGCGACCGCGAGGAGCAGTTGGCCGTCGCGGGCGTAGCGGACGGCGCGGCGCAGGCCGAGGACGGCGACGGTCGCGCCGAGGGCCAGGAAGAGGGCGATCTCCGCCGGGCCGGTCAGGCCCAGGCGCAGCAGGGCGCCGTGCAGGGACTGGTTGGCCGGGCCGTCGGCGGGGCCGCCCAGGCCCGTGCCCGCGGTGTGGTGCAGCCAGTAGGTCGCGGAGTCGTGCGGCATGGCCGCCCAGGCGAGGGCGGTGCACGCGGCGAACGCGGCGCCGCAGGAGGCGGCGGCCCTGCGGCGGCCGGTGAGCCACAGCAGGGGCGCGAAGAGCAGCATGGCGGGCTGGAGGGCGGCGGCGAGGCCGACCAGCGCGCCCCCGGCCCGCTGCCCGCGCACGGCGCAGCAGCCGAGCAGCACGAGCAGGACCGGGATGATGCTGGTCTGGCCGAGCCAGAGCGCGTTGCGCACCGGCAGCGACAGCATGAGCAGGCTGATCGCGACCGGCGCGGCGAGCAGCGCGGTGCGGCGGCCGACCGGCTGGGGCAGGGCGCGGGCGGCGACCAGGCCGAGGGCGGCGACCAGCAGCAGCGTGCCGAAGACCCATCCCCACCCGAGGGCGTTCTCGGCGGCCCGGGTCAGCGGCTTGAGGACGAGACCGGCGAAGGGGGCGCCGGTGAAGCGGGAGGAGTCGTAGAGGGAGCCGTCGACGTGCAGGACGCCGCCCGGTCCCACCCAGGTCTCCAGGTCCGTCAGCCGCTCCCCGCTCGGGGTGGACAGGACGACGGCCACCTGTCGTACCGCGAGGATCCCGGCGATCAGCCAGAGGCCGAGGCGGGCCAGGCGCAGCCGCGACCCCTCCGTGGACCCGGCCGTCCGGAGCGCTCCCGCTCCCGCCCCGCTGTGCTCCGCATTCGCCACGCCGCGTCGGCCTCCCCGCCCCGTCGTCCCGCGCGCCAGGCTGCGCCGGAATCCTGCACGACCCGCACGACTGCGTCGTCCGCCCCGCCTTGTGTCCGCACGACGATAGTCCGCGAGCGGTCCGGTTGCGCCCGCGGGGCGCGGTGGGGGGCGCGCGACGCGGTTCGCGTCGCGGGGCGCGGTGGGGTCGCGCTCGGCGGAATTGTCCTGTCGCCCTCGCATGGAACGGCTATATTCACCGGCGAATCCAGGTAGTTCAGCTAATTAGGCCCATGAAAGGCTTGATGCATGAGCGAGTCGCAGCTCTGGGACGACGTCGACGCCTACTTCTCCGACCTCCTCGCGCCGGAGGACGAGGCCCTGAAGGCCGCGCAACGCGACAGCGAGACGGAGGGTCTGCCGCCGATCAGCGTCACCGCCAACCAGGGCAAGCTGCTGCATCTGTTCGCCCTGCTCCAGGGCGCCCGCACGGTGCTGGAGATCGGCACGCTCGGCGGCTACAGCACGATCTGGCTCGCCCGCGCGCTGCCCGCCGACGGCCGCCTGGTCACCCTGGAATACGACGCCCACCACGCCGACGTGGCCCGCCGCAACATCGCGCACGCCGGGCTGGACCGGGTCGCCGAGGTGCGGGTGGGGCCGGCCTTGGAGTCGCTGCCCAAGCTCGCCGACGAGAACCCGCCCCCCTTCGACCTGGTCTTCATCGACGCCGACAAGGCCAACAACGCGCGCTACGTGGAGTGGGCGCTGCGGCTGACCCGCGCGGGCAGCCTGATCGTCCTCGACAACGTGGTGCGCGGCGGCGCCGTCACCGACCCCGGCAGCGACGACCCGGGCGTGCGCGGCACCCGCGCCGCCCTGGAGCTGATCGCCGGGCACGCCCGCCTGGACGGCACGGCCGTCCAGACCGTGGGCTCGAAGGGCTACGACGGCTTCGCCCTGGCCCGCGTCCTGGCCTGAGCGCTGCCGGGCCCCGGACCTGGGCCCGGGGAAGGGTCCCGGGGCCAGGTCCGGGGCCGGGGCCGGGGCCGTTCCCGGGCGCGGGGAGGGGCCGGTCCTGGGGACGGGGCTCACTCCTCGTGGTAGAAGCCGACGCTGACGCTGCGCGGGCTCGTACGGTCCCGGATGACGATCTCCCCCGCGCCGCCCGCAGGCAGCGGCACGGCGCCGCCGTACTCCAGCGGCCGGGTGTGCGGGCCGGAGGTCAGCCGGACCTCGGAGGCAGGCTCGGGCTGCGAGCCGCGCCGCCAGGCGACCTCCCAGGCGCCGTCGGGCCCGCACAGGAACACCAGATGCACCCGGGAGACGAACAGCCAGTCCTCGGGCGTGACCAGGCGGCACACGGCGCCGTCCCGGCCCACCCGCAGCACGGCGCCCGGGTCGCTCGGCGCCTCGGCCATCAGCATGCCGGCCGTGGCGCCCTCGTCCGTCCCGGAGACGGCGGCCATGGTCAGTTCGAGCACGTGCGCTCCTCGTGGTCAGGGGCGCCCGTGCCGCAGCCGGCGGTCCGCAGCCCTCGCCGGTGCTGCCGTACCGCCCGCCGGTCGTGCTCGGCCGCGCGCCAATGCCGGTGGCGGAGCGCCTGATTGACGCACCGCGCGGCATGATAAATCGCCCGGCCCAGCGGCGTCCGGCACAATGGCCTCATGAGGGGTGCCGTTAACGAGCGGCGAACCAGGTGACAAGTAACCAGTGGGTGACTTCTGGATCGAAGGGGCGCATGTGCCGCGCCGTTCTGGGCACTTCGTCTGACCGCCTGATCCGCCGGGTTCCGCACCCGTACGCTCCAGGGCCATGAGCACGACCGTCACCGTCCTGCCCACCGCCGAGCAGGTGCGCTCCCTCGCCGCGTTCGCCGCCGACCAGGTGCGGCAGACCGCCGACAAGCTCAAGCAGCGCATGCCCGAACTGGCCGAAGAACCTCTCACCGCTGACGCGGAACTGACCCTGAGCGTCCCGGAATCCCTGGCAAGGCCGTCAACTTGTTCGATCTTCGCAAGCAGGAGTCGGCGGCCGGTGGCAGAGCTTCAGCCGACGGCTCGGAGCCGTTCGAGGAGTTCGCCGACGCCGGCCGTGTGCGCGTATCGAGACAGCTCCGGTTCGAGGTCGCGCACCATCGTCACGCACCGGGGCGCGTCGATCCGGCTGGCCAGGTCCAGAGAACGGGTAGCGGTCGCCGCGGCGATCTCCGGTTCTCCGTCCCGGAGGTAGGTCTCGGCCTTGTAGGTCAGGAACACGGATCGTGTCTTGGAGCGGATGGCGGGCAGCAGGGCAATGCCCTCGTCCATCAGCCGGTGGGCTTGGCGCCGCTGGCCGAGATCCGCCAGGCAGCGCCCGCCGTCGGCCGCGAGATCGGCGTGCGACATCCATGAACACCAGGCGGGTGCAGGGTCGTGCGACGGCGTGTCCAGGGCCTTCTCCGCAGCGGTGAGGGCGCGGCGGCACCGGCCGCCCTCGTCGAGGACGGCGAGGGCGCGGGCCTGTCGCAGGTGCAGGAGAGACCGGGCGGCGGGGTGCCGGGTGCGCGGGATGGCGTGTTCGAGGATGTCGGCCGCCGTACGCGCGTCCTGGAGCCACAGCAGTTGGTAAGCGAGATCGGACAGGATGCCCGCGCCGAGGTCGCGCTGGGTGGCGGCGTGGGCGTTGTGAAGGGCGGCGTGCCAGAAGCGGCCGGCGGAGGCGTGGCGGCGTTCGTCGAAGTGCTGCCAGGCGATGGCCTGGGAGAGGGCGGCGGCCAGCGTGTGCAGCCTTTGTTCGACGGGGCGGGTGTAGCGGCCCTCGCTGATGAGGTCGGTGACGGCGGTCAGGTGCGCGTCGAGCAGGCGGTGGGTGTGCTGTCGGCGTTCGGTGGCGAGGCGGATCAGTTCGGCGCCGCTGTTCTCCAGCCAGGCGACCAGCTCGGCGTCGACTTCACCGCGCGCGGTGAGGCGCGGGAACCGGCCGGGCTCGGTGATGGCCCACTGGTGGGCGAGGGAGGCCAGGGAGCCGCTGGTGTAGGCAAGGAAAGAGCGGCGGTCCAGGGAGGTCATCAGGGCCTCTCGGAGGGAGGGGACGGCGTTGTGCGGGCCCAGCGGCAGCGGTCTGTCCTGGCTCGGAAGCCAGTGGGGCCAGCCGAGATGGGCGACGGCCGCGTAGTCGATGCCGAAGACTTCGGCGATGAGCGGCTGGGATTCGTCTTCGTCGGGGGCGGCCCGGCCGGTCTCCCACTTGTAGATCCGTGACCCCCTGGTGCCCGAGCGCAGGCCACGGCGCTCGGCGGCCCGCCGGATACGGCGGGCCAGTTCCTCCTGCGACCATCCGCGCTCGTTCCTGGCGTACGCGAGGGGGTGGCGGATTTCGTCGTCCACCCGCCCATTGCACCACCCGCTCCGCCCCCAGGGGGGCGGTTCGAGCAGACCGGGGATAGGGCGGGGACAGGGCGCGCGTCTGGGCACGGAGGCCGGCCGGGGCTGTACTCGTCGTGTCCCGCCCGGCGCCCGTGCGACCGGGCGGGACCACGGTGACGAACCCGTTCTCTACGGCCTTTGTCCCGCCCGCCGGGCTGCACCTCACCGCCCGTCGGGCGAGGGCCGAACGGAGCCTTCGCCACCCTGCGGGACGTCCGCCGCCGTCGACGCGCAGGAAGGGGACTGCCATGTCGTACGACCACTGAGCCCGAGGCATCCGGGGCGGGTCCGCTGGGGCGGGCCCGCCCTCCCCGCTCTGGAAGGACCCGCGATGCCCCCTGTGACCGACCGCTACGACCCCTTGGACCCGGAGGTCCTGCGCGACCCGTACCCGCTGCTGGCCGAACAGCGGCAGCGCGAGCCGGTGTTCTGGCATGAGGGCATGGACTCGTGGGCGCTGACCCGGCACGCGGACAGCGTGCGGGTGCTGCGCGACCACGAGACGTTCGCCCGCGATCCGCAGCGCACCGGGGGCACGGTGTCGGAGCCGTCCTTGAGCGTGCAGACGCTCGACCCGCCGCAGCAGAGCGCGGTGCGCTCCCTGTTCATGACCGCGCTGCGCGCCCAGGACCTCACCCGCATCGAGGAGCGTGCCCACCGCCTGGTGCTGGACCGGCTCGACCATCTGGCCGGCACCGGCCCGTTCGATGTGGTGGCCGAGATCGCGGTGCCGGTGTCCGTGGCGGTGGTGGCCGATCTGCTGGGTGTCGAGCCGCCGCCGTACGGGGAGTTCGCCGCAGTGTCGGACGCGATCATGCGGAGCATGGACGGTGGACTCAACCCGGCGCTCGTCGAGCCGGGCCGTGTCGCCCGCCAGCGGCTGAGCGACCTGGTCGACTCGTGGTTCGCGGCCTCGACCAGGCCCGGCCTGCTGGCCCGGGTCCAGCAGGCCGCGGCCCCCGACTCCGACGAACGCACCCGGCTGTACGTGAAGAACACCGCGCGGGTGATGTTCCAGGGCGGCTACAGCACGATGGCAGCCGCCGTCGGCAACGCCGTGCACACCCTCCTCGCCCACCCCGGGGCCCAGCACCAGATGAGGGACCGGGCACTGCTGGCCACGGGCGTGGATGAGCTGGTGCGCTTCGACGGGCCGGTGCAGGGCACCACGCGCACGGCGGTACGGGCGTGCCGGATCGGCGCATTCGAGATCGCCGCCGGGCAGAAGGTCGTCCCCTTGTTCGCGGCGGCCAACCGCGACCCGGCAGCCTTCACGCGGGCGGACGAGCTGGTGCTGGACCGCACCCCGAACCCGCATCTCGGCTACGGGTGGGGGCCGCACTCCTGCATCGGTACGACCGTGGCCCAGGCGGGGCTGCGCGCCTTGGTGGCGGCCCTGAACGACCACCCCGCCCGCCTGGCCGGCGCCGGCGACGGCGTCCGGCGCCGCACGGCGACCATGCGGGCCTTCGACACGCTGCCCGCCGCCCTCCTTCCCTGATCCTCCTCCCCGGCCAGGTGCCGCGAGGCGCCGCCCGCCCGGGTGTCCGCCCACGCCTTCAGGAGTCCGTCGTGCGCATCCTCATCGGCAACCACATCGATCCCTCGATCCGCGCGCGCGGCGACATGCGCGCCTGGACCCAGCGCCTGCTCTGGTTCGCCCGCCCCGGTGACCTGCTCATCCTGTGCTGCGAGCCGGACACGGCGTTCGTCGACTACGCCCTGGCCCACACCGGCGTGAAGCGCGAGGAACTGACCGTCCTGGCCGCCCCGGCCGGAGCGTACGGCGAGAGGCTGCTCGATCCCGCCTCACTGACCGTGCCCGCGTTCGTGGAGCAGGTGCGGGCCGCGCTCGGCCCGGATGGGGCCGGCGCGGTGAGCGAGGTGTTCGCGCTGTGGCCGTCGGCCGCCGTGGCACGGCTCGCCGACGCCCTGGGCGTGGCCGACCGTTTCCCTGGGGCGGCCTTCTTCGGTCAGGGCGGCGGGGAGATCGGCAACAACAAGGCGAACTTCCGGGCCCTGGCGGCGGCGGCCGGGGTGCCGATCCTGCCGGGCCGCATCTGCCGCAGCCGCATCGAGGCGATCGAGGCGACCGGCGCGCTGCTGGACACCTCTGCGAGCGGGGCCGTCGTGGTCAAGCAGGCCCACAACGGGGCCGGGGTCGGCAACCAGTTGCTCGTGCGCGATCAGGAGATGGCGGTGGACCACGTCGGGGCCCGGCACCTGCACCACCTGGCCCCGGGTGTCGACGGTGTGGCCGCGTACTGGGCGGAGCGGTGGCCGTGGGCGAGCGGGGAGAGGCGGTGGCCGGTCGTCGTCGAGGAGTTCGCGCCCGGAGCCGATGCGGTGTACTCCGAGCACTACGCATCCGAGGACGGCACCCGGGCCACCGAGACGGGCCGCCTGCTCTACGTCGGGCGGCGCCTGAGCCACCAGGTCGTGCCGCTGGACGGCGTCACCGCCCCGGTACGGGCGGCGTTGCTGGGCGGCGGCACCCGGCTGGCCGACGCGTACCGGGCGTTCGGCTACCGCGGGCACCTGAGCGCGGACGCCCTGGTCCTGCCTGACGGGAAGGTGGTGTTCACCGAGGTCAACGCCCAGGTCAGTGGATCGCTGCACATCTACCAGTCGATCGCCCACGCCATCGTGGACGTAACGGCCGAACCGGCCCGGCAGGTGGTCGAGTACCACGTCCCACCCACTTGGGCCGTTCCCTCCTTCGCCGCCTTCCTGGCCGCGCTCGACGAGCTGGACCTGACGTACGACCCGGCCACCCGGACCGGGGTGATCGTGTCGATGCCCGCCATTCCCCTCGCACCCGGGGAACCGGTGCAGTTCGTGTTCTGCCTCGCCTACGACCCCGCCGAGGGCCACGCGGGCGCGTTCGACCGGCTCGATGCGCGGTTCGCGACCGTGCCCGCCGACGCCTACGACGCCAGCCAGCACATCGGCACCGGCGCCGTGTCCTTCTCCTCCTGACTCGGGAGCCCCACCATGACCACCTCGCTCACCGCGGCCGCCCAGCTCTCCCCCGTCTTCGACGCGGACACGCTCGCCGCCGAACTCGCGGCCGTCACCGCCCACACCTGGAACCCGCAGCGCATCCACACTTACGGCGGGCAGGTCGGCCAGGCGGCCGCGATCGACTGGCGGGTCCTGCCCCTACGCAGCCTCGGCGGCGACCCGGAGCGCACAGACCCGGGCGGCCCGGGACCGCAGCCGTTCGCGCCGACGCGCTGGCTCGGCCGGCTGCCCTACCTCGCGTCGATCCTGGATTCGCTCCCGGCCCCGCTGAACGCGGTGCGGCTGATGGCGCTGGGGCCCGGCGCCGTCTCGAACCCGCACAGCGACCCCAAGTACCGCCTGGACCGGGGCATCGTCCGCCTGCACATCCCCGTCGTCACCGACCCGGGCGCCGTGCTCGTCCTGGACGGCGTCGAACACTGCTGGCAGCCGGGCGCCCTCTGGTACGGGGACTTCTCCCGCGAGCACCTGGTACGCAACACCGGTACGACGGTGACCCGGGTCCACGTCGTCATCGACGCCCTGCTCACCGCCGACCTCGCGGCCTGGTTCCCGGTGGCCTGGCAGGAACTGCTGACCCGTGGCGAGGTCCTGTTCAACCGCACCGGCCCGGCCGAGGCTCCCGCCTGGCCCGCCGGACTGCCGTACGAGGCGCTGCTGCCGTCCGGGTTCGCGGACTTCGACGCGGCCGCCCCGCTGGACGGCTCCCTCATCCCCGCCCGCATCGACCGCGGCGCCGACGGCGTTCTCGCCCTGACGATCGCTGGGCGCACCTTCGCCCTCGTCCCGGTCGGCGGCGCCGAGTTCCGCTTCTCCGGCTGGAGCGAGCAGCGCACCCTCCAGCCGGACAGCGACGACGGCGGCCTGACCCTACGGGTCCGCCGGGGCCGCGCGCTCGCCGACCGGCACGTGACCGCAGCCCCCCGCACCCCCTGACCCGCTCCGCGCATCCGAGAGGAACGCCCATGCCCCGCCTGAACAGTCACGACGACTTCACCCCGCTCAAGGAGGTCGTCGTCGGGTCCGCCGCCAACTACGTGGGACACGACCGCGACGTCAGCTTCGAGCTGTTCCACCACGAGAACCTGAAGGGGTTCCGGTCGGACTGGGCCTATCCGCGTCTGACGAGAGCGGCGGCCGGCCGCCGGGAGAGCTGGACCATCAAGGCGCGGTACGCCGAGGAGCTGCACGAGGACGTGGAGGCGCTGGCGGCCACGCTCGCCGGGCTCGGGGTCGTCGTGCACCGGCCGCTGCCCCTTCCTGCGGACGCGGCCCCGATCGCGGGCCTGGGCTGGGAGGCCGCCCCGACCCCGGCTCTGAACATCCGGGACAACACGCTGATCCTCGGGGGCGAGATCATCGAGACCCCGCCCGCGATCCGCTCCCGCTATCTGGAGACCCGCCTGCTCGCCCCGGTCTTCACCGCCTACTGGGAGGACGGCGCGCAGTGGACGACGATGCCCCGGCCCACCCTCACCGACAACAGCTTCGACCTGTCGTACGCGCGCGACACCGCGACCACCCTGGGCGGACCGACCGAGGCCGTCGACGACCCGCAGGTCAGCCCGTACGACGTCGGTGTGGAGATGATGCTGGACGGCGCGCAGGTGCTGCGGCTGGGCCGCGACCTGGTCGTCAACGTCGCGCAGGAGAACCACACCCGGGGCGCGGAGTGGCTTCAGAGGCACCTCGGCCACCAGTACCGCGTCCACCGGGTGTGGCGGATGGCGGACAACCACATCGACTCGATGGTCCTCGCCCTGAAGCCGGGGGTGTTCCTGGCCCGGCACGACGGCATCCGGGACCTGATGCCCGAGCCGCTGCGCTCGTGGCGCTTCATCGTGCCGCCGGAGCCGGACGCGGGCGCTTTCCCGGTCTACGACGACTACGAGGACCTGGTCCTCACCAGCCCGTACATCGACCTCAATGTGCTCTCGGTCGACGAGCGCACGGTGCTGGTCAACGAGGAGTGCGCGGGCCTTGCCAAGCTGCTGGAGGCCGAGGGCTTCGACGTGGTGCCCGTACGGCATCGCCACCGGCGCCTGTTCGGGGGCGGGTTCCACTGCTTCACCCTGGACACGCATCGCACCGGCGGCTTCGAGGACTACCTGTCGTGACCCGCCCTGGCGTGATGCTGCTGGACGCGGCCGGCCCCGAGGCGGGCGCCCTCGCCACGGCGGCAGCCGCCCGGGGGCACCAGGTCCACGCCGCGACCACCGCCGCGGCGTACACGGGCTACGGGCCGGAGCTGAAGGGCCTGCTGGCCGGGCACATCGTCACCGACTTCGCCCGGCCCGGCCGGGCTCTCGCCGAGCTCGCCGCGTACTCCCGCCGCTGGGGTGTCGGCGCGGTGCTCACCGTCAACGAGTACCTGACCGAGCTCGCCGCGCATCTCTGCGCCGAGCTGGGGGTGCCAGGCAACGACCCGGGCCGGGCACACGCGGCCCGGGACAAGGCCGCCATGGCCCAGGCGTTCGCGGCGGCCGGGGTGCGCATGCCGTACACGGTTCTCGTTCGGGACGACGCCGGGCTGCGGGCCGCGCTGGCGGACCCGCGGGTCGGCTTCCCGTGCGTCATCAAGCCCATCGCGGGGGCGGGCTCTGCCGGAGTCACGGTGGTGAGCGGCCCGGACGGTGCGGCCGAGGCCGCCGACGCCGCCCGCACGGTGGTCGGCATGTACGCAGGCGGCGGCGACCCGCGCGTCCTGGTCCAGGCGTACGCCGCCGGGACGGAGTACAGCGTCGAGTCCCTCACCCAGGACGGCGCCACGACGCATCTCGCCGTCACCCGCAAGCAGGTGACCGACGGCGCAAGCCGGGTCGAGACCAGGCACAGCCTCCCCGTCCGCCTGCCCCCGGCCATCGAGGCGGCCGTGTACCGGCAAGTGGAGGCAGCGATCCGGGCGGCCGGTATCCGGCACGGCGCCTCGCACACCGAGGTCATTGTCGGCGGGGACGGGCGGTGCGCGGTCATCGAGATCGGCGCCCGCCTCGCCGCCGGGCAGATCGGGGTCCTGATCCAGCACGCTCTGGGCATCGATGTCTGGGCCGCGCTGCTCGACGTCGCCCTCGGCCGTCCGGCCGCGCTCGCCCCGACCGCCCGCGGGTACGCGACTGTGCGGTTCGTGACCAGCTCGTGCGCCGGACGGCTGACCTCGCTCTCCGGGCTCCCGTCGGTGGGGCCGGGCGTGCCGTTCGTCCGCTGGCGGGCGGCGATCGGCGGCCCCGTCCACGAGCCGGACGCCAACGGCCACCGGCTGGGGTCGTTCGTGGTCACCGGCGCGGACGCCGCCGAGGTCGAGGAGCGGGCCGACGCGCTTCTGCGGCAGATCCGCATCCATGTCGAGCCGCACCCCAACGGGCCCGGTCAGGTCAGTGAGGCGAGTACCTCGGCCATCGCGCCGTAGCTCTCACGGACCGCGTCCGCCTTGGCCAGCCGGTGGCGCTCAAGGCGGATCGCGCCCAGGTGCCGGGCCTCGTACACTCGCGCCCGCCACATCGCGGCGGGCGAGCGGTCCAGCACTCCGTAGGACTCCCAGAACGCTTCGCGCTCGTCCGCCTTGGCTGTCGCCATACGGATGGTCCAGTCAGCGGCGGGGTCACCGAACCATGTGCGGTCTAAGTCCAGCACGCCGGTGATCACCGGCTCGGGGGCCGTCGGGTCCATCAGGGCGTTGACGGTCCACAGGTCTCCGGTCAGGAGCCTCGGTTCGGTGACCTCGTCGAGCACGGCGCGGCCGTGCGCGGCCACCGCCGCGACCTTCCGCACGTCGGCCGCGTCCAGGCCGGCGCCGTCCAGGTCGGCGGCGATCTCCTCCAGCGACGCGATCACCGCCTCGCCCCACGTCACGTGCCCCGGGCCGTTGACGGGCCCGAAGTGCGGGCCGCGCACGTCGTGCACGGAGCGGGTGACGGCGCCCATCTGCCGGAAGAACGCCGGCCACGCGGTACGCGGATACGTCCCCAGGTGCTCCGGGGCCGGGATGCCGTCCAGGTGGGTCTGGATCATCCAGTCCCGGCCGATCACCTCGTGCGACCAGTCGGCGGCGAGCACCTGCGGCATCAGCGGCGCGATCACCGCCAGCCACGGCAGGCTCGCGAACTCGTTCCGCATCAGGTGGCGCTCACTGCGGAACTGGCCGGCCTCGGGCGGCGCGACCCGCAGGATCACCGGCCGGGCCTGGTCGGCCAGGGTGACGCGGTAGACGTTGTTGTACATCCCCGTGCCCAGCTCGACAGCGGACACAGGCGTGGCGTCGCCGCCGAAGGCCCGTCGGCAGACCTCTCCGATCTCCTGCGCGGTCAGTGACTGCTGGAACGCCTCCGAGGCGCGCTCAACCGGCTGGAAGTCCATGCCGTCCAGGGTGCCCCGCCCGCAGGCTGTTCGTCACCTACACGCGTACGGCGCGGTCCGGCCGGAACGCGTCCGTCCTGTTGACACGGCGCTGGCCCACGGCCCGCTCACTGCCGGCCCCGGGCGGGAGCCCGGCAGTCCAGCCGCCCCTCCACCAGGCCCGCCGCCGCTGCGGGGCGCTTCGCCGATACCCGCGCCCGCCGTACAGCGGCGCCTCTACCGTCTAGCCCGACGGGTGATCACGGGGGGGCGGGCGAAGGGGCTGAGCAGCGGGGCGGGATCTGGGTCTGGACGGGGTGGTGGACCACTTCACCCTGTCCGAAGACGAGACGGGCTGGTTACGGAACAAGACCGGGGCCACGAGGCTGGGCTTCGCCGTCCATCTGAAGTTCCTGGCCTGGCGCGGCCGGTTCCCCAGGACGCGCCTGGAGCTGCTCGTTAACGGCAACCCATGACCGAGCGAAAGCCACCGGGGGCGCCGTTCGAGTCCTGGGTCGAGAAGGAGATCCGCGACGCCCAGCGGCGCGGCGACTTCGACCGGTTGCCGGGCGCGGGCAAGCCGCTGCCGGACGACACGACGTACGACGAACTGTGGTGGGTCAAAGGGAAGACGGCCCGCGAGGGCCTGTCCGTGCTGCCCCCGACGCTCGCCCTGCGCAAGGAGGCCGAGGACTCCCTCGCGGCGGCCTACGCGGCCCCCTCGGAAGAGCGCGTGCGCAGGATCATCGGCGAGGTCAACGCGAAGATCCTCGACATGATGCTCAAGCCCCCGCCCGGCCCGCCGCTCGGCCTGAAGCGGTACGACGTCGAGGACGTCGTCCGCGAGTGGCGCGACCGCCGGGGCACGACGGCCCCCTGAACCGCGGCCCCCTGCCGACGCGGGCCTAATCGACCGGCGTTACGAAGTGCGGACATGAGCGCGATCATTCGAGGACCAGCACGGCCGTAGGGTCATCCTGCTTGCAACTCACTTGGTTTTACTAGGAGTTCTTCGTGTCCTCGCGTCTCGCCCGCCGTTCCGTCCGTCTCGCCCTGACCGTCGCCTCCGCGGCGGCCCTCTCGGTCACCGCCACCGCCTGCTCCTCCAGCGACGGCGGCGCCAAGAGCAGCGCGGGCGCTTCCGGTGCGGACGCCAGTGCCGGCGCCAGCCCCGTCGCGGCGACCGGCGCCCCGGACTCGAGCGCCGGCCCCGCCCAGAGCGGTCAGGGCGGCGCGACCTCCGGCGCCAAGAGCGGCGGCGGCACGGGCGGCAGCGGCTCCGGCGCGAGCGGCAAGAGCGGCACGGGCGGCAGCGGCAAGAGCGGCGGCGGGACGGGCGCCAAGGGCGGTTCCGGGACGCCGGACAAGAGCGGCTGGGGACAGGCCTGCGGCACCACCGACCTGGACTTCTCGGTCAGCAGCGAGTCGCAGGCGGGCGGTTACTACCTGATCACCGCGAAGGCCAAGCCGGGCATCACCTGCTTCCTGGAGGGCAAGCCCGCCTCCGTCGCCTTCGGCTCCGCGGCCGACACGCAGGCGTCCCCCAGCGAGCGGAACACCAGCGCCACGATCAAGCTCTCCGGCTCCGTCCGGGCCTACGCCGGTGTCGACCCCAAGAGCACCAAGGGCGACGACGGCGTGCAGTTCGAGCAGATCATCGTCGCCGTGACCGACGACGAGGGCGACCCCGTCTCGCTCAGCCTCCCCGACACCGCCGTCGTCGAGAAGCCCGTCACCACCAACTGGCACGCCACCCCCTCCGCCGCGGTCCCGCTCGCCTGACACCGAGGACGACGCCGACGCCCGCCGCAAATCCGGCCGCGGCGGGCGTCGGCGTACCGGTTCAGCGAGCCGCTGTTCTGACTCCGGCCGCTGCGGCGAGGCTTCCGGGCGCCGTCGCGGGCGGGGCGGGGGTCAGGACGGGTGGGTTCCTGCTCGTGGCGTTCGCTCCGTCCTGGCCGCGCCGGCCGTCCTCGTCGTGCTTTCGCCGTGCGGCCGTTCCGAGTCGGCACCGCACAGTTCGCCGGTCAACTGCCTCACCAGTTGGGCGAGGTCGGTGGGGCGGTCGGGGCCCCACCAGTCGCCCAGAAGCTGGGCGAGCGACTCCTCGCGGGCCCGCGCCAGCCGCTCCGCGGCCTCCCGGCCCCGGTCGGTCAGCACCAGGTCCAGCCCCTCGCGCACGCCCAGGCGCCGCTCCTCCACCTGGCGGGCGGCCCCGATGACGACGCTCAGCGGAACCGTGCCGCGCTCGGCGAGCACGGCGGGCTCCGCCCAGCCGTACCGCCTCATCCGCAGCACCAGCCAGCTCGCCGCCGGATCGAGGTCGTAGCCCGCCCGCTCGGTGATCGTCCGGTAGATCTCGCGCCGCCCCTCCCGGGTGCCCAGCACCGACAGGGCCCGGCACGCCTCGTCGTAGGAGGAGCGCTGGACCGGGTTGGTGGCGTAGGTCTCGGTGACGTCGGGCGCCGTGACGGAGCCGCGCAGCGGGTCCTCCTTCAGGAACCACGCCAGCACGAAGCCCAGCAGGGCGACCGGGGCCGCGTAGAGGAAGACGTCGGTGATCGCGGTGGCGTAGGCGTGCAGGGCGGTCGGGCGCAGCGCGGGCGGCAGGGCGCCGATGCCGCGCGGGTCCGCCTTGAGCGAGCCGGCGGAGACGCCCGGGGGCAGCGGGACGCCGCGGAAGGCGGCGGCGAGCTGGTCGCCGAGGCGCCCGGCGAAGACCGTGCCGAAGACGGCCACGCCGAACGCGGCGCCGATGGAGCGGAAGAAGGTGGCGCCCGAGGTGGCCACGCCCAGGTCCTCGTAGCCGACGGCGTTCTGCACGATGAGGACGAGCACCTGCATGACCAGGCCGAGTCCGAGGCCGAAGACGAAGAAGAAGCCGCTCACCACGGCGGTGGAGCTGTGCTCGTCCAGCCGGTGCAGCAGGAGCAGGCCGACGGTGGTGACGGCCGTGCCCGCCACCGGGAACGCCTTCCAGCGGCCGGTGCGGCTGACGAACTGCCCGGAGCCGGTGGAGGCCAGCAGCATGCCGAAGACCATCGGGAGCATGTACACGCCGGACAGGGTGGGCGAGACGCCCCGTACGACCTGGAGGAACGTCGGCAGGTAGGTCATCGCGCCGAACATCGCGAAGCCGACGATGAAGCTGATCACCGCCGACAGGCTGAAGGTGCGGACGCGGAACAGCTTCAGCGGCAGCACGGGCTCCGCGGCCCCGCGCTCCACCGTCGTGAACGCCGCCGCGAGGACCACGCCCAGCACGATCAGGCCGATGATCTGCGGCGAGCCCCAGGCCCAGGCAGTGCCGCCGAGCGAGGCGACCAGCACCAGGCAGGTGGCGACCGCGGCGATGAGCAGCGTGCCGAGGTAGTCGATGACGTGGTGCTGCGCCTTACGCGGCAGGCGCAGGGCGGCGGCGACCACGGCGAGGGCGACGACGCCGACGGGCAGGTTGACGTAGAACACCCAGCGCCAGCTCAGGTGCTGGGTGAACAGGCCGCCGAGGAGCGGCCCGAGCACGCTGGTCGCGCCGAACACCGCGCCGAACAGGCCCTGGTAGCGGCCGCGTTCGCGGGGCGGGACGACGTCTCCGACGATCGCCGTCGACAGCACCATCAGCCCTCCGCCGCCCAGGCCCTGCAACGCCCGGAACCCGATCAGCTCGGGCATGTTCCGCGCGATCCCGCACAGCGCGGAGCCGATCAGAAAGATCACGATCGCGGTCTGGAACAGCCTCTTGCGCCCGTACTGGTCGCCCAGTTTGCCCCACAGCGGGGTCGCGGCGGTCGAGGCGAGCAGGTAGGCGGTAACCACCCAGGACAGGTGGTCCAGGCCGCCGAGGTCGCTGACGATGGTGGGCAGCGCGGTGGACACGATCGTCTGGTCCAGCGCGGCCAGCAGCATCCCAAGCAGCAGCGCGCCGATCGAGACGAGGACGTCGCCGGAGACCTGCCCGTCCCCGGGCGGGGCGGGGCGGGGGCCGCCGGTCGGCGCGGCGCGGCCGGGGCCGTCGCCCGGCGCGGCGAATCCGGGGCCGCCGGTCGGCGCCGCGCGGCCAGGCCCGTCGCCCCGCGGCGTAAGCCCTGGTCCGTCACCCGGTGCCGGGGCGCCGCCGTGCGCGCCAGGGCCGCCGTGCGCGCCAGGGCCGGCGGGCGGGACGGGGGGCGGGCCGGAGGGCGGCCGGGCGCCGCCCGTCGCACCGCCAGCGCCAGCCGCACCGCCCGCGCCAGCCGCACCGCCGCCGCCCGCCGCGCTGGCGCCCCTGCCGTGCCCATCCCCGGCCATGGCGACCTCCTGACGCTTCGGTGACACTCCCATCGTCATCGCCGCACCCGGTTACGGCCTGTCGAGCCCGGCGCGGAGAGGGCCATTCCGGGGAGGGGCGGGGAAGCCTTTCAGGGGAAGGACCCACGATCGGCATCGGGGGCAGCCGCCCGGAGCGGGACCCGTCGAACTGCTCGACCGGCACAAGCGTCCGGCCGCCGGGGTCTCGGCCCGCCTCGCACAGCACGTTCAGTCCGCTCCGTCCGACCGCCGTGGCAGGCGGTCCGCTCCGCGCGGCGGCTGGCCGAGTCGTCACGGCAGGCGGCGTGCGAAGTGCGCCGGGGTCGCGTGGTACCGCTTCTTGAAAGAGCGGATGAAGTGGCTGCTGTCGGTGAAATGCCAGAGCGCGGCGGCCTCGGAGACCCTGAGCCGCGAGTCGGGGGCGGAGAGCGCCTTGGCCGCCTCCTCCAGGCGCCGGCGGCGGATGTAGGCGCTGAACGACTCGTCGAGATGAGCGAAGGCCCGCTGCAACGTGCGTAAGGAGACGTGCAGTTGGGCGGCGACCGCGGCCGGCGACAGTTCGGCGTCGGTGAGCCGGGTGTCGGCGAGATCCTTGGCCGCTTGCGCCAGCGCCGGTGTGAAGGCGGGCTCGCGGTCGTCGAAGCAGTCGAGGACCAGCCCCTTGGCGAGTTCGAGCAGGGCGTTGCGGGACGCGTGCGCGCCTGCCGGACTGAGGCCGCTCACGGTCCGCTGCACCATGGTGGTGTGCGCCATGAGGATCTGCGCCGCGGGCGAGGTGGCCCGGCCGGCGCGCGGTCTCCCGGCGACGAGGGGCCGCAGGGCGTCGCCGGGGAAGATGAAGATGCGGGCGCCGATCACGGGCGTGGTGTGGAAGTGGTTCTCCGTCACGACGTGGTGCATGAAGTAGGCGCCGGCCGAGACGTGCGCGTCGCCGCTCTGGCCGTGCGGGTCCTGGAGCGCCACCGCGCCGCGCAGCCCGACGTACAACCTGATCTGGTCGTGCTCGTACGTCCCGACCGCCCGGGTGCTCACGGACGAGGACGCCCAGATCTCGTTGACGGCGGTGTCCTCCAGGGCCACCGAGCGCATCGTCCCCTGGAAGCCGTCGACCGTGGAAGCGCTGAATTCCGGCAGGGGGTACAGATCCCCCATGCGGTCGTTCCAGGTGTCGATGAACGGATCCCACGTCCCCCGGCCGGCGCCGGTGGAGTCGGCGTCGACGGTGAACGTGCCCACCTTGCCGCCAGGGCCGAGAAAACGCGGCCTGCTCGTCATGTGTCCTCCGCCCCGATGAGGATGTCGCCGGAATCCCATCCGGCGTCGCGAACGTACACCCTTTCTCCGCACGGCTGTTCCTACGCTTGGCAGCGCTTCCACCTCCACGAACGACCTACCGCCCGCCGGCCGTGCCGGGCGCCGCCGACGCCTCGCCTCGCCCTGCCCCGCCCGCGGGGCGAGGCGACCGCGACCTCGCGGGCGACGCGACCCCGCGGGCGAAAGAGAGAAGAACTATGAAGGCAGTGCGCTTCCACCAGTACGGCGACCCCGACGTCCTGCGGTACGAGGACGTAGAGCAGCCGGTTCCAGGCGCCGGGCAGGTGCGGGTCCGTGTCGCGGCGACGTCGTTCAACCCGGTCGACGCCACCATCCGCGCCGGATTCATGCGGGGACCGATCCCCGTGACGCTGCCGCACACCCCCGGCATCGACGTCGCCGGCACGGTCGACGCGCTCGGCGAGGGCGTGACCGGCGTCCAGGTCGGGGACCAGATCATCGGCTTCCTGCCGATGGCCGCGCCCGGCGCCGCCGCGGAGTACGTCCTGGCGCCGGCCGAGGCCCTGACGCCCGCGCCCAAGAGCCTCGCGCTGCCCGACGCGGCCGCCCTGCCGCTGGCGGGCCTGACCGCGTGGCAGGCGCTGTTCGAGCACGCCGAGCTGACCGCCGGGCAGCGCGTGCTGATCAACGGAGCGGGCGGAGCGGTCGGCGGCTACGCCGTGCAGTTGGCCAGGCAGGCCGGCGCGTTCGTGATCGCCACGGCCGGCCCGCGCAGCAGCGGGCGCGTCACGGCGGCGGGCGCACACGAGGTCGTCGACCACACGGCGGGCGACGTCGTCGCGGCCGTGAGCGAGCCGGTCGACGTCGTCCTCAACCTCGCGCCGGTCGAACCGGCGCGACTCGCCGCGCTCCCCGGCCTGATCCGCCCCGGCGGCGTCCTCGTGAACACCACGGTGTGGATGCCCGCGCCCTCCGACGAGGAGCGCGACGTACGCGGCATCGACCTGTTCGTCCGCAGCGACGCGGAGCAACTGGCGCACCTGGTGGAGCTGATCGACGCTGGCGAGCTGAGCGTCGAGGTCGCCCGGCGGGCGCCGCTGGCCGAGCTGCCGGCCCTGCACGCCGACGCGGCCGCGGGCGCCCTGCCCAGCGGCAAGGTCGTCGTCACGCCCGGCGCCTGACCCCCGCCCGTCCGCCCTCGGACACCGCAGCGGCAGTCCGCTCGACGCCCCGACCGTGATCCGCCGGACGGCGCCTAGGGCGTGTGGCGAGAGTCCCGTCTGCCCGGCGGCGTCTGGCACGCACGCTCGCCGTGTTGTCGGGGTCGCCCCGACACGCCCAGTATCGGGGCGACCCTCCGCCTTGCGATCGCACGCACCAGACGCCGCCGGGCCCGCCCTGCGGGCGGACGAGGCTACTTTCGAGACACGCCCTAGCCGACGTGCAGGCGCACGGTCCCGTCCGCGGTCGGCTCCACACGGACGCGCGTGAGGTCCTGGACCACCGCGTCCGGGCGGTGGACCGCGGCCCGCGGGCCGATGCCGATCACCCGCATCCCGGCGGCGCGACCGGCCGCGATGCCCGCGCCCGAGTCCTCGAAGACCACGCAGTCGGCGGGCTCGACGCCCAGTTCGGCGGCGCCCTTCAGGAAGCCCTCGGGGTCGGGCTTGCTCGCGCCGACGGACTCGGCGGTGACGCGCACGTCGGGCAGGGGAAGTCCGGCGGCGGCCATCCGGGCGGTGGACAGGGCCACGTCGGCCGACGTCACGAGCGCGTGCGGCAGCCCGCGCAGCGCGGCGAGGAACTCCGGCGCCCCGGGCACCGGCGCCACGCCGTCCATGTCGGCGGTCTCCTCCGCGAGCATCCGGACGTTGTCGGCCCGGTTCCGCTCCACGGGCCGGTCGGGCAGCAGCAGCGCCATCGAGGCGTGGCCCTGGCGGCCGTGGACGACCTTCATGACCTCGTCGCCGTCCAGGCCGTGCCGGCCGGCCCAGCGGCGCCAGATCCGCTCCACGACGGCGTCGGAGTTCACGAGGGTGCCGTCCATGTCGAGCAGGAGGGCGCGGGCGGTGAGCACGGCGGCGGTCATCGGCAGCTCCAGGGCGCGGAGGGGGCGTACGGGCCGGGCCCCCGGGGTGACCCCCGCAGACGGCCCGGAGGGACAAGGCGGCCCCGCCCGCCGGTCAGGGGAAACGGGCGGGAGCCACTTTGTTCCCCCACGGTACAAAACGAGACCGCCTTCGCGCCACCGGCCCCCCGCACCTTCATCCGGAGTTCGGCTCCGCGTCGGGCGGCAGCGAGCCGCGGCAGCCGCCCGCGGGGCGCGGTGGGGCCGTACGCGGGGCCGGTGGGGCCGCACGCGGGGCCCGGTGGGGCCGCACGCAGGCGCGGTGAGGCCGACGCAGGCGTCTTAAGGCCGACGCGGGCGCCGTGAGGCCGACGCGGGCGCCGTGAGGCCGACGCGGGCGCCGTGAGGCCGACGCGGGCGCCGTGAAGCCGATGCCGGGCGCCGTGAAGCCGATGCCGGGCGCCGTAAGGCGACGCGGACGCCGCCGGGGATCGTCGCCGTCCCAGCCCGCCGGATCAGGCCACCGCCTCGTAGAGGCTCCAGACGCCGAGCGCGACCATCAGGGCCGCCGCGATCTTGACGACGAGGCCGAGCGGCACCCGCTTCATCAGGGCCTTGCCGCCGACGATCCCCAGTCCGCCGACCGCCCAGAGGGCGAGCACCGCGCCGATCCCGACCGAGACCGGGTCGTCGTAGCGGGCGGCGAGGTTCGCGGTCATGATCTGGGTGAGGTCGCCGAACTCGGCGACCAGGATGAGCATGAAGCCGGTCCCCGCCACCTTCCAGAAGGACTGGTCCTCGGGGCGGCGGATCTCCTCCTCGTCGTCGTCCTTCTTGAACAGCAGCACCGCCGCGCCGCCGAGGAAGAGCACGCCGGTCAGGGCGTGCACGATCCGCGCGGGCAGCAGGGTCAGGGCGCTGCCCGCCGCCACGGCGAGCGCGACGTGCAGCAGGAAGGCGGCGGCGACGCCCGCGAAGACGTACGAGGCGCGGTAGCGGGCGCCGAGGACGAGGCCCGCGAGCGCCGTCTTGTCCGGCAGTTCGGCGAGGAAGACGACGCCGAAGACGAGCGCCAGGACGCTGAGACTGATCATTCCTTCTCAATCGGTCGGGCTGCCCGGCCGAGAGCGCTGGGGTCCGCGGTCGTACGCGGTGAGACGCCTCGGCAGGGCAGCGCACGGAGTGCCCGCGCCAGGGGCACGGGCGTGCACTGCTTGCCGAAGGTCTCGCTGGCCGCCCCGGTCGAGACCGCGGGCTGCCTCCGGGCGCCGGCTCAGGCGAGCTGAGCAGTGTGTCGACGGTCCGGCGAAGAGCTACTCCCCTTCTGCGCCGTCCATCGTACGCGAGAGAAAGTTCGCCCACGAACCTTGTCTTGTCATGCTCGCGTCACTAACTTCTCACCCGGCGCTCATCCCCCCGCAACACGCCCCCGCGAGCATTCCCACGCCCGCGCCCCACACCGCCGCCACTCCAGGGAGTTCGCATGTCCGCAGGTTCCAGGTTCTACGCGCGTCGACGACTGAGCATACTCGCGGCCCTCACCGGCCTCATAGGGTCCGTCGCACTGTTCAACTCCCCCACCGCCTCGGCCGCGTTGCCCACCCCGGTCAGCGGCGCCACCGCCCGGAGCTACCTCGCCCAGCTCACCGTGGCGACCGAGAACCGCACCGGCTACGAGCGCAGCCTGTTCCCGACCTGGATCACCATCTCCGGCACCTGCGACACCCGCGAGTGGATCCTCAAGCGGGACGGCACGAACGTCACCACCGACTCCTCCTGCCGCGCCACCAGCGGAAGCTGGTACTCCCCCTACGACGGCGCGACCTGGAACTCCGCCTCCGACGTGGACATCGACCACCTGGTGCCGCTCGCCGAGGCGTGGGACTCCGGGGCGAGCAAGTGGACCACCTCGCAGCGCCAGGCGTTCGCCAACGACGTCACCCGGCCGCAGCTCCTCGCCGTCACCGACAACGTCAACCAGGCCAAGGGCGACCAGGACCCGGCCACCTGGGTGCCGTCCCAGTCCTCCTACCTGTGCACCTACGTCCGCGCCTGGGTGCAGGTGAAGTACTACTACGACCTCTCGGTGGACTCGGCGGAGAAGAGCGCGCTGACCCGCGACCTCGCCGGCTGCTGACCCCCGGAACAGCAGGGGGCTGAACGCCCGGACCGACAGGGGCTGAACGCCCGGATCGACGGGGGCTGACCCTCCGAGCAGCGAGGGGGCTGATCGCTCCGAACAGCAGGGGGGCTGTCCGCCCTCTCCCGCCGTTGACTACCGTACGGCTCACCCCGCCCGCACGGGCCGAGGGCCGAACGGCACGGCGAGAAGGGCGTACGACCTTGACCACTCTGATCCTGGGGCCCCTGCTGCGGTACGTCGACGGCTCGTCCGCGACCGTCTGGGTCGAGACGAGCCGTCCGTGCACCGCGGAGGTGCGCTGCTCCGACGGCGCGCAGGGCGCCGCCCGCACCTTCCAGATCGAGGGCCACCACTACGCCCTGATACCGGTGACCGTTCTCACCCCCGGCGGCGAGCCGGAGTACGAGGTGCTGCTGGAGGGCGAGTCCGTCTGGCCGCTCCCCGACTCCCCCTTCCCGCCCTCCGTCATCCACGTGCCCCGTCCCGACGACGGCGGGCTGCGGGTGGCCTTCGGCTCCTGCCGCTGGGCCGCGCCGCCCGCCGAGGGCAAGGGCCGGGTCGGCCCGGACGCCCTGGACACCCTCGCCTCGCGGCTCGCGGCGGGCGACGAGCGCCCGGACATCCTGCTGCTGCTGGGCGACCAGGTCTACGCCGACGAGACCTCCGAGGAGACCCGGCGCCGGATCTCCGCGCGCCGCGACCTCTCCGAGGCGCCCGGCGGCCAGGTCGCGGACTACGAGGAGTACACCGGGCTCTACCGCGAGTCCTGGCTCGACCCGGAGGTGCGCTGGCTGCTGTCCACCGTGCCGAGCTGCATGATCTTCGACGACCACGACGTCATCGACGACTGGAACACCTCCGCCTCCTGGCTGGCCGACATGCGGGCCACCCCTTGGTGGCGCGAGCGGCTGCTCAGCGGCCTGATGTCCTACTGGGTGTACCAGCACCTGGGGAACCTCTCCCCGAAGGAGCTGGCCGCCGACCCGCTGTACGCCACCGTCCTCGACGCCGCCGACGGCACCGACGCGCTGCGCGCCTTCGCCGCCGAGGCCGACGCGGACCCCGCCTCGACCCGCTGGAGCTACCGCCGCGACCTGGGCCGGACGCGGGTGCTGATGGTGGACTCGCGGGCGGCGCGGGTGCTGGCCGAGGACGAGCGGGCGATGCTCGACCCGGAGGAGGAGCGGTGGCTGCGGGAGCAGGCGCTGGAGGACCGCGGCGGCTGCGACCACCTGCTGATCGGCACCTCGCTGCCGTGGCTGCTGCCCCACCTCGTGCACGACGCCGAGGCGTGGGACGCGGCGCTGTGCCGGGGCGAACGGGGCCCGCGCTGGGCCCGGTTCGGGGAGTGGCTGCGGCGGAAGGCGGACCTGGAGCACTGGGCGGCGTTCCCGGCGTCGTTCGCCTCTCTGGCCGATCTGCTCGCCGAGGTCGGCTCGGGCCCCGAGGCGCCGGCGACCGTCAGCGTCCTGTCCGGCGACGTCCACCACGCCTACGTCGCCGAGCCCGCCTGGCGGTCCGCGAAGGTGGACTCCAAGGTGGTGCAGCTCACCTGCTCCCCCGTGCACAACTCGGTGCCGCTGACGATGCGGTACGGGTTTCGCTTCGGCTGGAGCGCGACGGCGCGCGCGCTGGGGCGCCTGCTCGCCCGGCACGGGCGGTGCGACGAACTCCCGGTGATCTGGCGGCGCACGGGCGGCCCCTGGTTCGGCAACCAGCTCATGACCCTCACCCTGAACGGCCGTTCGGCCCGGCTGCGACTGGAACAGGCGCGGGCGGCGGAGGACGGGCAGACGCGACTGGAGACGGTGACGGAGCGCGAACTGTCCTAGAGGTCGCCTCCTTTCGCAGTGCTGACACGGGTTGCAGTGCTGACACGGGTTGCAGCGCTGATACGGGTTGCCGTGCTGACACGCGTTGCGGTGCCGATACGGGTTGCGGTGCCGATACGGGTTGCCGTGCTGATACGGGCCTGGTGTCGCGTCCGCGCCAGGCCGACCGGCGCGGGTCATGCCCGAGGGGAGCCCTCGCTCTCGTCCGGTCGGTCTCCCAAAGTCGGAGCGACGTCGCCGGCGCTACAGTACGCGCCCGGGGTGTGGACCTTGTGGACTACGCGGAGTTCCGTCTCCTCGCTCCCTCGGTTCCCGGGAAGCAGGTCATCGTCGATGTTCCAGGCGAAGCCCTCCCGCTCCGGGTTCGCGGCCTGGAAGCGGTCGAGCGCCACCGGCAGCAGGCGGAGTCGGGCGTCCACCCATTCCCGGTCCCAGGGGCCCTCGCCGAGTATCTGCTCGGCGGGGCGGAACTCGTAGTAGAGGGTGCGGCGGAGCCTGTTGCCGAGGACGGCTTCGGAGCCGTGGACCAGCATCACATCGTGGACGAGAACGTCGCCGGGGCGCATCTCGACCGTGACGGCCTCCGGGGGATTCCACCCGAATTCCTCGGCGAGGACACAGACGTCGGCTTTCTGCTTCTGGGAGCCGGGGATCACACGAAGGGCTCCCTCTCCGGCTCGGGAGGCGTCCAGGTAGACGTCGACGTTGAAGATCCGGTGACTGCGGGGGTGGACGGCGTCCTGGTGCCACGGAATGGCGGCGCCGTCGCCCTTCTCCTTGAACACGAGCGATTCGTACGTGGGCACGAAATTGGGGCCCGCCAGACTCTCCGCGACGGCCAGGACTTCGGGGCACCCGAGAAGCTCCAGCGAAACCGGCTCGTTCTTCGCGTGAAGGTAGTCGACACGGAACGGCACTCGCCCGCTGGGGCGGTCGGCGAAGTGGTAGTCGCCGCCCGTCGGTGAACTCTCGCCCGCGCGGCGGCTGTCGGCTATCCAGCGTTTCGACGCGTCGGCCAGGCGGCGCACCAGATCCTCCGGAATTCGGTCGCGGAGGATGAGGTAACCGTTCTCGTCATAGGAATCGATCTCCTCGGAAGTAAGCTGAAGGGAAGCCGAGTTCACTGTGCTGCCTGTCACAGATCCTCCTGATCGGCATGGGTCCGCGCGAAGCGGCTGACGTCTTCCATGCAACCGCCCCGGTCCGGTACCTTCCACCTGTTTCGTCCTCGAACTCTCCAGGATCCTCAGATGCCGTACGCCGTTGACCCTGCCCACGACGTCCTCGGGCTGGCGTGTTGGCAGGGGCGCCCCTCGCTGATGACACGCGCGCACCGGCACGACGACATCGAGATCAATTACGCGGTGGAGTGCTCGCTGGACTACATCCTCGGCGGGCGCCGGATGACTGTGGCGCCCGGCGAGATGGTCGCCTTCTGGGCGGCGATTCCGCATCAGCTCACAGGAGCCGCTCCCGCATCCTGCGTGCGATGGCTCACCGTGCCCCTGGACATGTTCCTCGGCTGGCGTATGCCCCAGAGGGTTTTGCGCGCATTGCTGCAAGGGCAGGTGCTGGCGGCGTCGGCGACTGCTCGACGGGAAACGGATATCGCGCTGTTTCACCAGTGGGCGGCGGATCTGACGTCCGGCGACGACGAACTGCGCCGCATCGCGGTGCTTGAGATGGAGGCCCGGCTGCGCAGACTCGCCACCGCGGTCCCCCACGCCTATTCCAGCGGACCTGCACGGGGAGGGAGCGCATCGGTGGAACACGCCGCTCGCATGGCTGACTTCATCGCCAGGAATTTCCGTGAGCCGCTGTCCGTCGAACGCATCGCCGCCGTCGTTCCCATGCATCCGCACTATGCGATGGCGGTGTTCAAGAAGGTGATGGGCGCAACGCTGACGTCCTATCTCAATCAGTGCCGGATCGCTGAGGCGCAGCGGCTTCTGATCACCACCGACATGCCCGTCTCGGACATCACGGGAGCATCTGGCTTCGGCTCGCAAAGCCGTTTCTACGCCAGTTTCACCCAGGCTTGCGGCGCCCCTCCCGGCGAATACCGCAGAACGCGCCGTCAGCTCTGTCGAGCACAGCCGGAGAACTGAGCCGGCTGCGCGGGACCGTATACGGGGCGCCGAGTTAGCTGTGAACCGTCCGTTCACCAGATGCTGCGCACCGCATCCCGGATGACCAGGCGGGTTCCGAACACGGACCGGTCACGACCGGACCCGGCCGCCGGAGGAGACAGCACCAGGCGGGCGGCGGCCCGGCCGAGGAGGCCGCTCCGGCGGCCTGCACGGCACGCGACCCGGCACCCATCCCGGCGACGCCCGTCTCCGGCGGCGCGGGCCCCGGGCGGCGCGGGCCTCGGGCGGCGGACGCGCCTGCGCGGAACCTCCCCACCCCGCACACCAACCCCCGCCGCCCCTCCTGTCACACCCCCGGCGTACGCTCAATGGCTGTTCACAGGCCGCCCCTGCCGCTTCTCCGCGACGTCGCGGCACGGTCCCGGTCCACGGGGGAGTTTCAGGGAGTTCTCGGTGCTGGAGAGTGTGGCGAGGGTGGGGTCGCTCACCAGCACTCCATGGGTCTACGTCGTCGTGGCCCTGTCGGTGCTGCTCGACGTCTTCGTGCCCGTGCTGCCCAGCGGCGTGCTGATCGTCACGGCGGCGACGGCCGCCGCGGCGGGCACGGGGGCCGCGACCGGACGGGTCCCGCAGAACGTGCCGGACATCCTGGCGCTGACGCTGTGCGCGGCGACGGCGTCCGTCCTCGGCGACATGGTCGCCTACCGGGTGGCCTGGCGCGGCGGCGCGCGCCTGGACCGCGCGATAGCCCGGTCGCGGCGGCTCAGCACGGCGCAGGAACGGCTCGGCACGGCCCTGTCCCGGGGCGGCGGCACACTGGTGGTCATCGCCCGTTTCGCCCCGGCCGGCCGCTCGGTCGTCTCCTTCAGCGCGGGCGCGACCCACCGCCGCGTGCGCGACTTCCTGCCCTGGTCCGCGCTGGCCGGTCTGACCTGGGCCGCCTACAGCGTCGCCCTCGGCTACCTCGGCGCCCGCTGGCTGGGCGCCGCCTGGCTGGCGACGGCCGTATCGGTGGCGGCCCTGTTCGCGGCGGGCGCGGCGGCGGCCTACCTGGTGCGCAGGCCGCCGCACTCCTCGCCCACGCCCTGACACGGCCCCAGCCCAGACGGCCGAACCCGCCGCCCGGCCGCCCGCCGGGTACGGGCCATCCCGCCGCCGGGTGTGGGTCACCCCACCGGCGGGCGCGGCTACCGGTCCACCGGCGGGCGCGGGTCACCCCGCCGCAAGGTCCGGCTACCCCGCCCGGCGCTCCTCCCGCCCCCGCACCTCCAGCCCGTCCAGCAGCTCGGCCGTGGCCGCCGCCACCGCCGCCACCGCGCGGTCGAAGACCTCGCGGTTGTGCGCGGCGGGGGCGCGGAAGCCCGAGACCTTGCGGACGTACTGGAGGGCGGCGGCCCGGATCTCGTCCTCGGTCGCCTCCTCGGGCAGGGCGGGCGGGCGCAGTGTCTTGATGCTCCGGCACATGCCCTCAGTGTCCTCCAGGCTCCCCCCGCTCCGCCCGGCCCTCCCCTTTTTCGCGCTTTTCGCGCCCTCCCGCCCACCCCGGGCGACTCCGTCCGGCCGGTGACCCGATCGAACACACGAACCCATCGAAGCGACTCGCGGCCCAAAATCGAACAGGCGTACCATTGCCGTGTGGCTACGCCCTATGACTTCCCGAGTGACCTCCTGGCCGGTCAGGAGGAGCTGCACCAGGTGCGGGCCGAGCTGTCGGCCCTGCTGAAGCGGCTGCCCTGGTCAGTCGAGCCGCTGGACGGGTTCAGCGACGCGGCCGGCAGGCGCCAGGTGGAGCGCCCGGCCTCCCCGGGCTGGACGGCCGACGAGCAGGCGGAGGTGGAGAAGCTGCGCCGCCGGGAGCACGAGCTGACCGTGTTCGTCACCGCGCACCGCTTCTGGTCGGACTTCGCGGGCCCCGACACCGTCGAGGCGCGCAGCCGCCTCAAGCACGTCCACGGCGACCGCCCGGCGCCGGACGGCGGGGACGCCTGATCCCGCCTGGCCCGCCGGCGCCGTGCCCGCAGGGCGGGCCGACTCCCGCGCCAGGCGCGCCCGGACGTGGGGGGGCGTAGGACGGTTTGCGGCACGGTCCCCCGGTCAAGGTAGGCTGTTCACTCGTTCCAGGGTGCGTAGCTCAGGGGTAGAGCGCCTGCCTTACAAGCAGGATGTCGGCGGTTCGAAACCGTCCGCGCCCACCGCAGACGAGGGCCCCCTTACATGATCAGTAAGGGGGCCCTCGTAGATCGTTTAGGCGATTTTCAGGAGATCGACTTTATAGGGGGCATCAGGCCGCGTCCGGCCGGGCCGGGCGCATGCTTCGATCCCACCTCGCCGCCAGGCAGTCCAGCCGATGCCGGCGCATCTCCGGCGTCACGTGCTCATAGGTAGCCTCGATGTCCTTCGGCACCCAGCCCATGGTCTGGAAGCGCAGGGCCCGGTCCACCCTGTCCTCCTTCATCCACGTGTCGTGGGTGTGCCGGGCGCCGGGCATCGTGAACTCAGGCAGCACCGGCACCCACTTCTCACGCCCCGCATAGCCGCGTTTCCGGGCGATCGCCTCACGGCCGTCGGCAGCGGGGCGGAGCTGGCGCGAGGAGAAGTTGCCCCGCAACCAGAATGTCCCCTTCGGCGTCGAGAACGGGTGCTCGTGCGGCCACGCCTCCAGGTGCTCGCCGAGGCGCCGCGCCAGAAACTCCGGTACGTCCACCTCTCGCGCCGAGTACTTGTTCTTCGGCGGCCCCAGATACACGTCTAGGCGGTTTTTCGGCGGCTTCCGCGGGGTGACGTTCCATCCCCGATCTCGGCACCTCTGCTGCCTGGCTTCCTCCTTCGCGAGCCACTCCTTCAGACCGTCCTCGTCCAGCTCCACCGGGCCCTCATGCAGCGCACCGATCCGCGGATCGACGCGGACCACATGCCGCACGAACGTCCGGCCGTCGACCCTGCCCTCCCGCTTGAGCAGGCAGTTGTCCCGGTGCAGCCCGGCCAACTCGCCCCACCGCAGACCTAGATAGCAGTCGGCCACCACCATCAAGCCGTGGACGCCGGTCAGCCGCTGATCCACCCGGAACACCTCGTCGAGCTGCGTCTACACCTCCTCAGCGAGGAGCGGGCCCAGCGCAAGCTCCTGACCCGCGCCTACCTGGATCTGTGGAAGTGGGCGGAGCGGGTCGGCCCGGACACCCCGGCCGGTTCCGCCCGCCGACCTCGACCTGACACCCTGGCACCTGTGACCGCGGCCCCGCCCTCCTCCGAGGGCGGGGCCGCTTCGTCACGTCCAGGGCCGGCCACTCCGCCAGCCGGAAGCGCGGAGCCAGCCCTCCGCCGCGACGACGCTCCCGCCGCGATCCGCTCACACCCCGATGGCGCGGAGCGCCCGACCCGTGTCCGAGAGATCAGCCAACACCTCGGGCACACCCGCCTCATGCAAGGCCGCTGCCGACGTCGTGCCCGTCGCGACCGCGACCACACGAACCCCTGCCTCCCGCCCGCCGACCACGTCCGCCGGGGTGTCCCCGAGAAACACGGCCCTCCCGACCGGGACAGAGGATCGAGCACACGCCAGGTCCAAAAGAGCTGACCGCCCCTCACCGTCCTCGGCATACGCGCCATGATCCAGGCTCATGTAGCCGTCGAGGCCGAACACAGCGAGTTTCACCTCTGCGGCGCGGCGAACGTTGCCCGTCACCACCGACTGACGCACACCCGACTCTGCGAGACGCGCGAGAACAGCGGCCGCCCCCGGGAGGGCATGGCCGCGCTCGCGGAGTTCCGCGGCACGGCCGACGTGCGCCGCGCTCAAAGCCTCGGCGAACGCCTGAAACAGGTCGTCGTCGTACGCCACTCCGTGAGCGCGAGCCGTCTCCCGCAGGATGACCCGCTCCGTCGACCCGGTGACCGAAGCCTGCTCACGCAGCTCCACTCCAGTCACCTCCTCGAACGCCTGCGCCCACAGCTCACGGCCCAGACCGCCCGTCGCCATCAGCGTGTGGTCGATGTCCCACAACACCAGATCAACCACGATGCTCTCCCTCCGAACGCCGCGCCCTCGCGCAGCGCGCACCCTACGCTCTGTCATAGCGAGCAAGGAGACAGACCACCATGGTGGCAGCGGACCTCCCCATCGGGGACAGAGTGAGGCACTACCGCGGCGGCCGCCGCCAGGACGCCGTCGCCGGACTCGTGGGGATCAGCCCGGACTACCTCTCCCAGATCGAACGAGGGCTTAAAGTGCCGTCGCTGCAAATCCTGTACGCACTCGCGCAGGAACTCGGGGTGCCGACCGCGGCCCTGCTGTCCGACCAGCCGCCCGCAGACGAGGAGACGGGGACGCTGCCGGAGACGGCTGTCGGCCGCGCCCTCCTCGGCTACGGGCCGGCCCGCAGCGCCGAGCCCGAGTCGGCGAGCGTGCTGCGGGATCGCGTCGAGGGCGCGTGGCAGAGCTGGCAGACGGTGCCGGGCAGGTTCACCGCGGCGGCCCAGACGCTGCCCGCGCTGGTCGCGGACATGGAGCACGCCGTACGGGCAGCCCGCGCCGGAGCGGACGTCGCACAGCGGCGGGCTGTCCTCCAGGCTGCCGCCGACCTCTACTGCCTGCTCCGCTCGTACCTTCGCCGCATCGGCCGCGTCGACCTCGCTACCCTGGCCGCGGACCGGGCGATGCGCGCGGCCGAGGACGCCGACGACCCGCTCCGCATCGCCGCGGCCCAGTGGAACTTGGCGCACGTTCTCCTCGCGGCGGGTCAGCCGGCCGAGGCCGAGGAGCTGGCGCTGCGCGCTGCGGAGCGGGTCGCCGTCGCCCGCATGCCGGAGACCGAGCGGGCGGCGATGGGCGGAGCGCTTCAGCTCGTGGCCGTGGTCGGGGCGGCCCGGCGCCGCCGCTGGTGGGAGGCGCGCGAGCGACTCCGGGAACACGCCGCACCGGCGGCCCGCGTCGTGCCGGACGGCAGCAACTTCGGCTGGACGGCGTTCGGGCCGACGAACGTGGCGGTGCACGCGGTGTCGATCGAGATGGAGGCGGGCGAGACCGGCGAGGCCCTGCACACCGCTGACGCGATCGACATCAGCGGCTTGCCTTCGCGTGAGAGGGAGTTCACGTTCGGCTTGGAGGTGGCCGCCTGCCACAGTCAGCGTCGCGACGATGCCGCCGCGCTGCTCTCGCTGCTCAGCCTGGAGGCCATCGCACCGGAGGATCTGGCGCGGACGCCGCTGGCCCGGCATCTGGTGTTGACGGTGATCCGGCGGGCCAGGGCCATGCAGGCCCGGCAGGCAGAACATCTGGCGGAGCGGATCGGCCTGTTCTGAGGGAGCCCCTGGTTCACCCGAACTGTCAGCTCGGGTGACTCTGTCGGCGGGCGCCTACGGTCGCATGTGTGAGACAGGTCACAGCGACTGTGGAGGTCCAGCCATGCCGAGCGAAGCCGTAGCGATTGCTCCCGAAGCGATCACGGCAGCGCTCACGCTGCTGCCGCTGCCCGACCCGGCCACGCTGTCCGACTACCAGCGGCGCGGCATCACCTGCGTGTGGGACGGGATCGGCCTCAGCGCAGAGGAAGCCGTCGACCTCGGGCCCCGCGAACTCCCCGGCGGAGGCCAGTGGTTTCCCCGGGGCTGCCGCAGTCGCGTCGGCGAGGCCGCCTACCGCCTCTTACACGAGCACGCCCCGATGTGCGAGCAGTGCGTCGACGAGCCGACCGGCTGCGCCCTCGGACGCGAGCTGATCCGGCTCACCCGGGAAGGACGCCGATGATCTGCGGCCACTGCGACCACCCAATCCACCCGGACCAGCGGTACACCTCGTTCATCCCCGACTCTGCCACCGGCGCGGCCGCCACCGCGTACCTGCACGCGGAGCGCTGCCCGCCGGTCCCGCACCAGGAGTACCCGAGCGAGCGTCCAGTGGTCCTCACCGCGGAGCCCACAGGCTCCCGCGCCCGGCAGCGCCGGTAGCGGGAAGGCGGCGGTCCCCCGCCCCCCGTCGGGGGGCCGCCGATCAGTCGCGGACCAGGTCGCCGAGCGTGACGCCGATGGCGCGAGCAATGCGTAACGGCATCTCCAATGTCGCGGCCTGACCTGCATGATCGTGTGTCTGCCTGCCGTTACCAGGCTTTTTCTAATCATGATCAAGGTCGTCACAACTTCAACGCATTCACCCCTGACAATCGATCTGGCGCCCGCCAGGGGGAAACATGAATGGCTCCGATAATCAAATATATGTTCGCATGCAAGAGACGTGCCGGACGCCACAGGGTTAGCGCCCCCCTCTCGGCGGCATCCCGGCACGCGGCAACCCCCGCCTCCCATAAGGAGCGGGGGGTGTTCGCTGGCCGCCCTCGGGTGCGCCGACCTGCGGAATCCTCTTGATCGTTGAGGAGATCAGCTCTCGTAGCGAGGGTGGATTGAGGGCGTAGTCAGAATGTAGCGAGAACGCTCTACCTCGCCGCTCGCGCCGCCTGGGAGCAGTGTCGACCTGCCGTTTTACTCCGTCTCACCCTGGTCATAGGACCGTTCGCGATTCAGCCATAAGCACCGGCCCCCGCTCTTACAAGCAGGATGTCGGCGGTTCGAAACCGTCCGCGCCCACCGCAGACGAGGGCCCCCTTACATGATCAGTAAGGGGGCCCTCGGCGCGCTCCCCCTCTCGCCGCCGCGCCGCGGCGCCGGCGCAGATCCGCCTCGGAGGAGAGGGAGCGTTGACATCGGAGACATCGGACAATGACGCGGCGAGTCCGAATGCGCCCGCCCGGTCGACGGTCACACCGTCGACCGGGCCGCGTCCGCCTCCGCGTCCGCCTCCGCCTCCGCCTCCGCCTCCGCCTCCGCCTCCGCCTCCGCCTCCGCGGCGACGGTACGCGCCGCAGCGCGCGGCGCCTCGGGCCTGTCGGCCGTCTGATCCGCCGTCACCGCTGTCTAGCGGGACGCCCGGCGCCGCGTACTGCTGGAGCCGCTTGAGCCGGCCCTTGACCCTGCGCGAGTCACCTTGCCGAGGTCGGCCGCGGCAAGGTGTCGCGGAGGTCTCGCTTGGTCAGCGAGCCGCTTGCCACGCGGGGGCGTGACCAGCGCCATGCGCGCCGGGGAACGGACACCCGTGGCCGGGACCCTGTGCGGCAGCCCCGCTCGGACCGCCGGACCCCGGACCCGCGGCCCAAGCCGGACCACCCGAGCCCGGACCCGCAGCCCCAGCCGGACCACCGGAAGCCGGACCCGCAGGTCCACCCGGAGCGCCTGAACCCGGACCCGCAGCCCCGCCCGGACCACCCGGACCCTGAGCCCCAGCCGGTCCACCGGAAGCCGGACCCGCAGTCCCAGCCGGACCACCGGAACTCGGCCCACCGGATCCCGGACCCGCAGCCCCAGCCGGACCGCTGGAGTCCGATCCCGCAGACCCTGCCGGGCCACTGGAGTCCGACCCCGCAGACCCAGACGGGCCGCTGGAGTCCGACCCCGCAGATCCCGCCGACGGTTCAGTGCTCGGCTGCTGCGTGGACTGCTTCGACGTGCTCGACGACTGCGTGCCTCCGTTGGCCCAGAGCTGGTCGACCTTCGCGCTTTCGGCGGCGTTCGGGGTGTGGTTGGTGCAGGACGGGCCGGGGCCGCCGCCCGACATCAGCTCGCTGCACGGGCCGCTGTAGTCGTCCGGCAGGCCCAGGATGTGTCCGGTCTCGTGGGTGACGACGCGGACCGAGTCGTTCTGCTTGGTCTGGGTGTAGTCGATGAAGACGTAGCCGTGGCCGTGGCCGTCGGTGGACGCGTAGGAGCCGCGCGAGTCGTTGCCCTCGTAGTAGGAGAAGTCGGCGCCGCTCGACGCCGACTGGAGCTTGACGTGGGTCTCGGAGCTGTTCCAGGTCGCGGCCGCGCTCGCTATCTGCGAGCTGAAGCTCGGCGCCTTGGAGGCGTTGTAGGAGACGGTCACCGCCTGTGCGGTGGGCTGGGCGGCGCGCTTCACGGCGACCGCCTTGAGCACGGCCTCGTAGAACGCCTTGTTGTTCGCGGCCTGCTCGACCGACCCGGCGTACCCCGACACGGAGGTACGGGCGGCGGGCGGGGTCGTGGCCGTCTGGGCGCTCGCCGGCACCGCAGCGCCCACGCTGGAGGCCAGGCCCAGGCCGAGACCGAGGGCGAGGAGTCTCGCGGACGTTCGGGACGACTTCATGTGGGGGCTCCTACTCACTCCGTGACGCCGAGCACACGGTGCGCGATCGAATCCGCGTGACACCGGTTCCGAACTGCGACGACGTCCTGTGGGTCGACATTCTTAGGACGGCTCGACAGGGAGCGCCAGAGTCCCCGCCGCGACGTCGCCACTACCTCGCCTCGTAGACCCCGGGACCTCGCCGGAGCGGTGCGCGGGCCCCCAGTGCGCACAGAGCGGCGGAAGGAATAACTGTCACGACGTCAGAAGCCTTGCCCCTGCGGGCAGTGGGCGGGCGGGCGAGGCGGGCGGAATGCCGGTACGCACGACGGGCGCCACATCCGGCCCAAGACGGACAAATCATTAGATGTCCGCCACGTCATATCTACTAAGCATCCCGGGTAATTGGCGAAGCCTTGTGACCGACGTCATAAAATGCGGGCTTACGTTTCTTTCACACCCCCGGCCCCGGGCCGTCCCCACGGACGCGCAGCGGCGGCTCGCGGCTCCGGCCGCCCGTGCCGGACTCGGCGCCGCCTGGAGGTCACCGCTGCGGCGGCGAACTGATCGGCCGGTGTGCTCGTCCTGTACAGGTGGGAGAATGAAGCCACGCAGGGCGGACCACAGCACGGGAGAAGGATGTGACGGCCACACCGGCGGCACCGGAGACACCGGCGACACCAGGACGGCCGCACGCGCCGCACGCGCCGCACGCGCCGCATCAGCGGCCGTCTCCGCCGCCTCGGCGCCGACCCGGGTCCCCGGCCCCCACCTCCCCGGCGCCCTCCTCCACCGTCCCCGCCCCGGCCCCCTCCGCCGCGCGTGACGCGCTCGTACTGCTCGCCCTGCCGCTGCTCGCCGCGCTCGCGCTGCCCGGCGCCTTCGCCGGCGGCGGCACCCGGCGCTGGTTCGGCGGGCGGGCCGAGAGCCAGCGGGCCGAGGCGCAGGCGGCCAAGGACGCCGCGGCAGCCGCGTTCTACGAACTGGACACCGCCCAGCGGGACCTGCGGATCTCGCTGGAGACGATCAAAGCCGTCGACGACTCCCCCGCCGCCCGGCGCGCGGTCGCCGACTTCGAGGCGCTCGGCCGGCGCATCGACGACGTGAGCGGGCGCTACATCGAGGCGGTGGACGCGCAGGACCTCGACCGGGACGACCTGGACGCCTCGGCCGCCGCCCGCGCGCGCTCCGGCCTGACCGCGGCCAAGGACGAACTGGAGAACGTCCGGCGGGAGCTGGATCGTTTCAGCGGCTCGCTGGCGCCGCTGCTGAACAAGGCCGAGACCCAGTTGGCCCGGCTGGCCCCCGCCGTCGAGCGCGCCCGGCAGGCCCTGCTGGGCGCGGGCAACGCACTGGACGCGGTGCGCGAGACGGGCCTGCGGGCGGACGACCTGGCCGCCCGGCTCGCCGCGCTCGCCCCCGACCTGACCCTGCTGAACCAGGGCGCCGGACAGCACGGGGCGCAGCAGACGCTGGAGCGCGCCGAGCGGGTGGCGCGGGACGCGGCGGCGATCCGGGCGGAGGCCGAACGGCTGCCGGAGAAGGCCGCCGAGATCGACCACCGGCTGGTGTCGCTGCGCACCCGGGCGCAGGCGCTGACCACGCGGGCCGGGCAGGTGGAGCCGGTGCTGAGCGAGCTGCGGAGGCGGTTCGCCGCCGCCTGCTGGCAGGATCTCCAGCACGTCCCGGAGCAGGCGGCGCGGGACGTGGCGCAGGCGGAGCGGAAGCTGACGGACGCGCAGGCGGCCCGGCGGGAGCAGCGCTGGCCGGACACGACGGCGCTGCTGTCCACGGTGCGGGCGCTGCTGAACGCCGTCGACGAGGCGGTGTCCACCGCCGGGGACCGGCTGGCGCGGCTGAACGCGGTGCAGAAGGACCCGCACGCGGAGATCGAGCGGACCAGGTTCGCGGTCCGCGACGCGCAGCGGCTGGCGATGACGGGCCGTACGACGCCGGATCCGCGGCACGCCGGTCCGCTGGACGAGTGCGTGGCCCGGCTGGAGCGGGCGGTGGCCGGCCTGGAGGGCCGCCATCCCGACTACTGGCGCTTCCTGTCCGAGACCGAGGCGGTCCGGGGCGCGGCGGCCGGGGCAGTCGCGCGGATCCGCGAGGAGCGGGGCGGCGCCGGGCACTGAGGGCCCCGGGCGCCCCGCCCCCGCGGACGGCGGCTCAGGTGCGGTAGGCGAAGTAGTTCGCCGTCGGGTAGGAGGCGATGAGGCTCGCCACCGACCGGTTGTAGGTGTTCGTCGAGTGGTACGACACGTACGGCACGCCCTGCGGGCTGCGGTAGGTGACGATCATCGAGTGGTCCTTGGACCCGTCCCGGTTGAAGTCCATCTGGAGCACGTCGCCGACGTCCAACTGGTAGACGTACGGCAGGCTGGTGACCCGCTTGGAGGACAGGGCGAACCAGGAGAACTCGTTGACGCCGACGAACGAGTCGGACTGGATCTCGGAGTTGCCGAACCACTTGTGGAAGTCGTCCGTGTAGCCCGGGACGTGCTTCCAGCCGCCGGCCTTCAGGGTCTGGCTGACGAAGTTGGTGCAGTCGCCGCCCGCGCCCTCCCCGTTGAAGTCCGGGTAGTCCGGGTTGTACTTGCTCCAGTACTTGGCCGCGTACGCCGCCATCGCCTTGTAGTCGTAGGCGCCGGAGGTGAGGTTCTTCGTCTTGGCCGGCGCGTTGCGCGCGGTCGAGGACTTGGCCGCCTCGGGCGGGCCGTCGTCGGCCGGGGTGTCGGGCCGGACCGACGGGGCGGCGACCTGGTTGACGGCGACTCCGTCGTCGGTGTCGCGGACGCCGGTGAGCTGCCAGTCGCCCTGCTGGTCGGCCTTGAAGGACAGCTCGTGGTGGGCCTGGAAGCCGGTGGTCTTCGGCTCGTTGCCGCGGACCTTCTCGTACGTCAGGGTCGTGCTCTCGGTGACGGCGACCTTGGCGTGGTGGCCGTTGACCTGTGTGGCGTCCAGGGTGACGGTGGTGCTGCCGGCGCTGTACTTCTCGCCGAGCTGCGCCAACTTGGACTTGCGGCCGCGCAGTTGCGACAGCGCCGAGTCCTCGGTGTGCGTCTGCGTGCCGGACATGCGGACCTTGCCGGAGAAGCGGGCGGTCAGCCGGTGTCCCCCGGGCCTGCCCTGCCCCTCGCTGCCGCCGCCGTCCACCAGGGCCTGGGTGCGGTCGGTGAACACCGCGTCGGCCAGCTTCTGGAAGGTGGCCTTGGTCGCCGCGTCCACCGTCGGGTCGTTGGTGACCGCGGCGCCGGCGCTCCAGTTGGGCACCAGGGCCACACCGGCGACCACCGAGGCGGCCGCGGCCGTGACTATGGCGGCACGGCTCCGCTTACGGCTCAGTTTTCTCGATTTCAATGATGTTCCCCTCTACGCCGGTACACCTACCGGTGGGCCGCATCTTCGCACGGGGCCCAGGGCGGCTGTGAAGGGGGTGTGCACAAGTGGAACAAAGGTATTACAGAGGTCAGTTGACGACAGTGGACCAGTCCGGGGACTGCGCCGGGTCCAGACCGCGCAGCCGCTGGAGCGTCTCGGGCTTCTGCACGTCCAGCCAGTCCGCCAGTTCCTTGAAGGACACGCACTTGACGCCCGGTTTGACGCAGACGGTCTTGACCACCTGGTCGATGGCCTTCATGTAGATGCCGCCGTTCCAGTCCTCGAAGTGGTTGCCGATGAACATCGGTGCGCGGCTGCCGTAGTAGACGCGGTTGAATCCGGCCAGGTAGGAGTCGACGGTCTGCTTCTGCCACCCGGCGTACTTGGCGGGGTCGCCCTTGGTCTCGCCGTTGGACTGGTTGTAGAGGAAGTTGAAGTCCATGGACAGTCCCTGGAACTTGCCGTCCTCGTAGGGGAGCATCTGGAGCGGGAAGTCCCAGACGCCGTCCTTCTTCGCCGGCCAGATCTGGAAGTCGCCGGGCGAGGAGGCGTCGTAGCGCCAGCCGTAGCTCTTGAGGGCCTTCAGCAGGTTGGGCTGGCCCTCCAGGCAGGGCGCCCGGCCGCCGGTCACCTCCTTCCTGAAGTCGAACGGCAGCGGCGGCACGTCGGTGAAGCCGGTGTTGGTCTTCCACTTCTCGACGAAGTCGTAGAACTGGTCGATCTCGCTCTTCCACTCCTCCACGCTCCAGTCGCCGCCGCCCTTGGCGCCGCAGAAGTGGCCGTTGAAGTGGGTGCCGATGTCGTCGCCCTGCTGGTAGGCCAGGCGCAGTTGCTCCAGGGTCTGGCGTATGTGGTCGTCGGTGGCGTAGTCGATGGCGGCGGCGCCGGGAGCGTGCATCGGCGGGTGGTAGAGGGTCTTCTTCGCCTTGGGCAGCAGGTAGATGCCGGTCAGGAAGAACGTCATGTGGGCGTCGTACTCCCGGGCCATCTCCCGGTAGTGCGAGAACAGGCGGTCGCTGCCCTGGAGCGCGCCGTCCCAGGAGAAGACCACGAACTGCGGCGGCTTCTCGCCCGGTTTGAGCGGCACGGGCTTCAGCGTGTTCTTCTGCGGGCCGGTGTAGGAGGTGGAGCCGTCGCCGAGCACGTGGACCTTGCCGTCCCACGGGGGCTCCTTGCCGGGGCCGCCCGCGGCGGAGTCGCCCTTGGCGCCGGCGGACGCGGTCGGCGCGGTGGAGTCGGGGCGGGTCAGCGCCAGGAAGCCCGCGACGACGGAGGCGACGACCAGCAGCGCCGCCAGGGTGATGAAGTGCGGGCGGGCGGGGCGCGGCTCGGGGGCCTTGCGGCGGCGGCCGGTGGTCGACTTCATGGGCGGCTCACTCTGCGGGTGTCTGCGGTCGTCGTGCGCAGTCTGCGGGACGTTGCTGTGCGGGGCGGTCGGGGCCGGCGGCTCGCGCCGCCCCGGGGTCAGCCGAGCGGCGCCATGGCGCCGTCCCATATGGAGTACGCGACACGGTGGCCGGATGTTCCTGCGAGCCCCTTCAACGGCAGCGGTTCGAGGCTTTTGCCCAGGTCCATCCGGTATACGACGACGGCCGTGGACACCGACCGGGCGGTGCCGGCGAACCAGGAGGCGGTGTCGTCCTCGGTGTCGCCCTCCTTGCCCGCCACGAGGGCCGCGGCGGGCGCCGCGCCGGGGTGCTCGGTGCGGAAGGCGTCCCCGAGCGCGTCGGTGACCTGCTGGGCCGTCTCGGCGCTGACCGCCCGCCGGGCGGGGTGGGCGTCCAGGCGCACGGCGGTCCCGTTGCGGGTGATCCGCCGCACCGAGTACGGCTCGGTGTGCAGGCCCTGGGCGGCGAAGGTGGCGTAGCCGTTCGCCATCCGGATCGCGCTCGGCCGGGAGCTGCCCAGGGACAGCGCGGGCACCTGCGGGCCCATGCTGGAGGGCAGCAGCCCGGCCGCCTCGGCGGTCCGCGTCACCTTGTCCAGACCGGTGTCCACGCCGAGCTGCATGAACGGCGTGTTCACCGACCGGGCGAGCGCCCGGCGCAGGCTGATCGGGCCGTAGGACCGGCCGCCGTCGTTGCGGGCGGCGACCTTGCGGCCGCTGCGGTCCCAGTAGGGGCCCTCGGGGGTGGTGACGGGCACCGCGTCGTCGCCGTTGTAGACGGTGTCCGGGGTGACCGGCCGGCGCGGCTCGTCGCGGTGCTTGACCACGCCGTTCTGGAGTCCGGCCGCGTACACGAACGGCTGGAAGGCCGAACCGGCGGGCACGGTGGAGGCGTTGGACTCGTTGTAGCCCTGCGTGCGGTGGTCGGGGCCGCCGTAGACGGCGAGGATCCGGCCGTCGGAGGCCACCGAGGCGGCCCCGTAGTGGGCGGTCTTCGCCGCCTCGGCGCCGGCCGCCCGCGCGTCCTTGCGGGCGCGGGAGACGGCGGCGGTGAGCGTCGACTCCCGTGTGCGGTCGAAGGTGGTGTAGATCTGGTAGCCGCCGAGGTCGAACTCCTTGTCGGAGATGTGCCCGGACTTCTTGGCGTACTGGGTGGCCAGCTCCACCAGGTAGTCGCTCTGCTGGCCGGTGTCGTAGAGCGGGTTGCGCTTGAGCGGCTCGGGGAACGTGCGGTACTTGGCGCGCTCGGCCGGCGACAGCTTGCCGATCTTGACCATGCGGTCGAGGATCCAGGTCCAGCGCTCCACGGCGCGGTCGTGGTTCTTCGGGTTCAGCGTCGGGTCGTACAGGCCGGCGCCCTTGAGCAGGGAGGCGAGGAAGGCGGCCTGGCCGACGTCGAGTTCGCTGACGTCCTTGCCGAAGTACGCCTGGGCGGCGCGCTGGATGCCGTACGTGCCGCGGCCGAACCAGCTCGTGTTCAGGTAGCCCTCCAGGATCTTGTCCTTGCTCATCTTGTCGTCGAGCTTGAGGGCGATCATCGCCTCGGTGAACTTGCGGCCGAGGTTCTGGTTCTGGTTGAGGTAGACGTTCTTGACGTATTGCTGGGTGATGGTGGAGCCGCCCTCGGTGTCGCCCTGGCCGACCGTGCGGTACAGGGCGCGGGTGATGCCCTTGAGGGAGATGCCGGGGTCGGTGTAGAAGCTCTCGTTCTCGGCGGCGAGCACCGCCCAGCGGACGTCCTCGGGGATGTCCTTCAGCGGCATCGCCTGCCGCTGCACCCAGCCGGTACGGGCCATCGGAGTGCCGTCCGACCAGAAGTAGACGTTGTCCTGCTGGGTGGCGTAGCTGTTCAGGTTGTCCGGCACGTCCGTAGCGGCGTAGGCGACGGCCAGGAACAGGCCGGTCAGGCCGACGGAGGCGAAGGCGGCGCCGATCCACTGCCGCCACGAGGGCAGCCAGCGGCGCCAGCCGGTGCGGTCGGGGTGCGGGTAGACCGGCCGCAGCTTCTCGGCGTAGGGCGCGAGGACGGCGAGGACCGGGGCGAGGCGGCGCCCGGCGTCCGCGGCGAGCCGGGCGAGCGCGGGCGGCGGGGCGAGCGCCGAGCGGCGCGGCTTGCGGCGCGCGGCGCGCAGTTCGGCCCGGCCGCCGGGGGTGCGCTCGGGGGCGTCGGGGGTGCGCTGGCGGACGATGCGCAACTGCATGGTCTCGTGCGGCTGCGGGGCGCCGGCCGAGGGCGCGGCGCCGTCGGGGCGCTCGGTGCGCTCGGCGGCGTCGCCCGCTCGCTCGGCCGCGGCCTGCTCCCTGCGCAGGGAGTCGACCTTGAGCTGCATGGTCTCGTCGGGAGCGGGCCGTGCGGCGGCGTCCGGGCGCCCGGCGCGATCCGCTCGCTCGGCGCGGTCTGATCGTTCGGTGCGGTCTGGGCGCTGGGCGCGGTCCGCTCGCTTGGCGCGGTCTGATCGTCCGGCGCGGTCTGGGCGCTCGGCGCCGCCCGATCGCTCGGCGGCGTCCGGCCGTTCAGCGCTGTTCGCTCGCTCGGCCGCGGCCTGGTGCCTGCGCAGAGGGTCGACTTTGAGCTGCATGGTCTCGTCGGGAGCAAGCCGTGCGGCGCGGTCCTCAGAGCGCCCGGCGTCCTCCCTAGGGCGCCCGGCACCCTCGACGAAGCGCCTGGCGCCCTCACTAGAGCGTCCGACATCCTCACGGGAGCGCCCAGCGCCCTCGCCAGAGCGTCCGGCATCCCCACTAGAGCGCCCAGCACCCTCCCCAGGGCTTCCAGCGCCCTCACGGGAGCGTCCGGCGCCTTCGACGTAGCGTCCGACGCCCTCCCTTGAGGGTCCAGCGCCCTCACCGGAGCGTCCGGCATCCCCACGGAAGCGCCCGGCGCCCTCGCCAGAGCGTCCGGCATCCCCACTAGAGCGCCCAGCACCCTCCCTTGAGGATCCAGCGCCCTCACGGGAGCGCTCGGCGGCCTCCCTTGCGCGTCCGGCGTCCTCGCCGGCGCGTCCCGCGCGCAGGGCCTCGACGTTCAGCAGCATCGTCTCGTCCGCCCGCGGCGGCGCGGCGCCCTGCGGCAGGGCGCGGCCGCTCCCGGACTCGCGCCCTTCCTCGGGAAGGCCCTCCCCCTGCCCTGCCTCGGTCACGACTGCGTCTCCCTCCGCACTCCGTGGTGCTCGCGCGGGTCGACACAGGCGCCGCCCACGCGGCCGCCAGCCCCCTCATTCCCGGCCGCCTCGCGGCTCTCGCGGCCATACAAAATTATCAGCCGTCTTTTCAAAACCTCCGCGCGAGTTCGGGACAGATACGTGTGCACGTGTAAGTCATCGCCCCCGCCCGCCGTCCCGCCGGTTAATCTGAGCCCATGCCTCGCTACGAATACCGCTGCCGGAGCTGCGGCGACACCTTCGAACTGAGCCGCCCCATGGCCGAGTCCGGCGCCCCCGCGACCTGCCCCGCCGGACACGGCGACACCGTCAAGCTGCTGTCCACGGTCGCGGTGGGCGGCTCGGCCGCGTCCTCCGCGTCGGCCGCGCCCGCCGCCGGCGGCCAGGGCGGCGGGTGCTGCGGCGGCGGCTGCTGCGGCTGACGCTCCGCGCGGCACGCGGTCCTACCGGGGCGCCCGGGAGGACCGCGTGAACTCCCGGAGGATCCGCTCCCCCGCGAGCACCCCGCGCTCGGGCAGCGGGCAGACGCCCGGCGCCGTCCAGTCCGCGTCGGCCAGTTCGCCGTGGCCGGGCCGCCAGCCGCGGTCTGCCGCCAGCAGCAGATCGGCGTCCAGCAGCGAGTCGCCCGCCCCGAGCACCAGGTCGGCGCCGGTGCGGCGGACGACCTCGCGCACCGCGGCGCTCTTGGTGAGCGGCTTCGGCACGGCGTACAGCTTCCGGCCCTGCACGGAGACGGTCCAGCCGCGGCCCTCCGCCCAGGCGGCCAGCTCCTTCACCCACTCCTGCGGGAGCAGTTCGCGCTCCACGACGAGGTAGGCGAACAGGTCCTCGGCGACCCGCTCCTTGCGCAGCCACAGCGGGTCCGCGGTGCGCAGCAGGTGCTCCCGCACCTCGGCCAGCGGAGCGCACTCCCCGGCCAGCCGCTCGGTCACCCGCCGGTGCCAGTCGCCGTCCGAGACGCCGTCCACCAGCAGATGGCCGCCGTTGGCGCAGATCGCGTACACCGGCTGCGGGCCCGGCAGGCTGATGCGCTGGTACTGCTTGCGGGTGCGGGTCGTGACCGGCACGAACACCGCCGAGTCGGCCAGCTCGGTCAGCAGCCGGGCCGCCGTCTCGGTCATGTACGACAGCGGCCGGCTCTCGTGCACCTCCACGCACAGCAGCCGCGGCGCCCGCGCGTCGGGCATGGTCAGGTCCAGGGCGGCGGAGGAGTAGATGAGGGTCCGGTCCAGGTCGCTCGCCGCCAGCACCGGCATCAGGCGCGCACCGCCCGGCCGTCGGCGCCGGTGGCGCCCCGCGTGAACCGCGGGTGGATCAACCCCACGCAGGTGTAGGGCAGTTCGCCGACCTCCTCGACGGGCACGCCGCGCTGCTCGGCGAGCAGGCGGACGTGGTCGAGATCGGCGCCCGCGCCCGCTCGGGCCAGGATCTTCCAGGGCACCCGGCGCAGCAGCACCCGGGTGGTCTCACCGACGCCCGGCTTGACCAGGTTCACGTCGTGGATGCCGTACTCCTCGCTGATCCGCTCCACGGCCCGCCAGCCCTCCCAGGTGGGGGTGCGGTCCTGGGCCATCAGCTCCTTGACGGCCGCGTCGACGGCGTCGGAGACCTCCGGGAAGCGGGCGCCGACGCCGTCCAGGAAGGCGGCGGAGAGGTCGGCGCCGGCGAGTTCGCGGTAGAACTTGGCGCCGTGGAAGTCGTCCGGGCCGACCAGGTCCGCGCGCAGGACCGTACGCGAGATCAGGCCGGAGACCGTGGAGTTGAGGCAGGCGGACGGGATGAGGAAGTCCTCGCGGGTGCCGTAGGTGCGCACGCAGGCGCCCGGGTCGGCGAGCACGGCGATCTCCGGGTCGAAGCCGGTGACGCCCTCCCGCGCCGCGAACTCCTCGACCGCCTGGGCGAGTTCCCGGGCGATGGCGCCCTTGCCGGTCCAGCCGTCGACGAAGACGACGTCCCGCGGGTCGTGGCGGGCGGCCAGCCAGCGCAGCGCGTTGGCGTCGATGCCCCGCCCGCGGACGATGGAGACGGCGTAGTGGGGCAGGTCCAGGCCGTGCCGGAAACGGGCCCAGCGGCGCATCAGCACGCCGACCGGAGTGCCCGCACGGGCGAGCGAGACCAGCACCGGGCGCGGGGACCGCTCGGCGAGGACGGTCTCGGTCACCACGCCGACCGCCTGCGCGATCCGGGCGGCCGAGGCGGCGAGGGCCGCGTGGAACAGCTCCTGGTACCGCTCGCTGGGCTGGTACTCCACCGGCAGCGACTCGGCGTAGTGGGCCCCGCCGCTCTGGATGGCCTCCTCCCGCTCCTCGACGGGCGCCTCCAGGGTGACGTCCGAGAGGTCCTGGAGCAGCCAGCCGACGTCCTCGGGCGGGTAGGAGGAGAAGGCGGGGCCGCGGAGCGGCTCGGGCAGCATGGGGGCTCCTTCCCCGGAGGACGCCGGGACGTACGACGGCACGACCGCGAGCAGGACGTGCGGGATGTGCGCGGCGAGCCGGGCGAGCAGGCCGTCGGGGGCGTGCAGCGCGGGGGTGTCGGCGGCCGAGTCGACGACGGCGACGACGGCGTCGAAGCCGCCGCCCGCCACGTTGTAGGCGTAGCGCGGGCCCGGCCCGTCGGCCGGGTCGTCGTGCGCGGGGAAGTCCAGCCGGGTGCGGACGGCGTACCCGGGGTCGTCCACGGCGAGCACGGGCGAGCGGGTGGTGGTCGAGGAGCGCACCTCGGCGTCCGTCGACCGCTCCAGCTCCACGGCCAGCCGCAGCGGCGCGTACATCAACTCCTCGCAGCCGAGCACCAGGACCCGCCGGGCGCCCGGGGGCAGGGACGCGGCGACCCGCGCGGCCATCGCGGGCAACGCCCGCTCCAGCCGCCGACGGTGCGCGGGCGTGAACCCGTGCCGCCCCCCGTCGGGAAGGCCCACGGGCCAGCCCAGCTCGACCCGGCCGACCCCGCCGACCAGCCCGACTCGATCGCGAACCCGCTGACCGGGCAGGACGGCGGGCGCCGGGCGATCGGGCCGCCCGACGTCGGCCGCCGGGCGGTCGGCCTCCCCGACCGCGCAGGCGGACCCCGGGCCGTCGGCTCGCAGGGGCCCGGCGGGCTGCGGGCCCTCGGCCCGCTCAGCCGCCGCGACGGGTCCCGGGCGGTCGGCATGCTCGGGCGCTGCTCCCGTGCCGCCGGCCTCCCCGGGCGCCGCGACGGGTCCCGGGCCGTCGCTCTGGTCGGGCGCGTTCGTCCGGTCGTGGCGGGCGACCAGGTCGCGTCCCCGCTCCAGGACGTCCGCCGGGAGCCGTAGCGTGCCGGCGGCGGTGGCGATCAGGTCCACGCGGGCGCCGGTCTCGCGGGCGAAGTCGTCCAGGCGGGCGGCGTCCGCCGGGGAGCGCATGTCGACCAGGGCGACCACGACGTACCGCCGGCGCGGGCTGCGGGCGTGCAGGTCGCGCAGGGTGTTGAGCACGGTGTTGCCGGTGGAGAACTCGTCGTCGACCAGCACCAGCGGGCCGTCCGAGGCGAGCAGGGCCGGGTCCTCGGGGAGCAGCAGGTGCGAGGTGGCGTGCGAGTGGGCCTCCTCGAAGCCGCCCGCCGGGGTCGTGCCGGGCACCGGGCGGCGCGTGGAGTGCAGGTAGGGGGCGGCGCCCAGGCCGTCGGCGACCGCGTGGCCGAGGCCCGTCGCGGTCTCGGCGTAGCCCACGACGACGGCCGCGGCCGCCTCCCGCTCGCCCAGCAGCTCCCGCACCCGGCGGCCCAGTGCGGTCCCGTGCCCGTACACCACCGACGGCGACTGCGGCACGTGCTTGCCGAGCACGGTGGACACGAGCAGGTGGGCCCGCTTGGGGTTGCGGCGCAGCGCGAGCCCCAGCAGCTCCGTCAGCTCGTCGCCGCCGCGCAGCTCGACGCCGAGCCGCTCGGCGACCCAGGCGCCGGACCAGACGCCGTCGTTGACTGCCGTGTTCAATGCGTTCCTTGGTTTCCTCGGGGGCGGATGTGCGGGTGCGGGGGTCGGAGGGGGGCGTGCGGAGGCGGGTGGGGCGCGCGGGGCCGGTCAGCGGGGGATCGCGGCGGCCAGCAGGTCCACGAAGCCGACGTCCTCCCGGGCGACGCCGAAGATCTCGGCGCGCAGCAGGATGCGCTCGGCCCAGGCCCGGTGCGGCTTCACCTCGTTCATCTTGTTCGTGTACGCCGATCTGAGCACGCCGCCGCCGCAGCGCTCCGGGCGCAGGATGTCGGCGGCGTCGCTGAACTCCTCGTGGCTGACGACGGACAGCGCGTGCACCGGCATGACGTGGGAGGGGTGGATGCAGGTCTTGCCCAGCAGCCCGTTGGCCTGGTCGAGGGAGATCTCGCGCAGCAGGCCGTCCATCGCGTGCTCGATCAGCGCCGTGCGCAGCTCCGCCGCCTGCACCTCGAGGAACGGGCTCTGCCGCAACTGCGGCTTGAACATGCGCTCCGGCGCCCTGAAGTACTCCCAGACCGGTCCGGTGACCGTGAACCCGGTGCCGTCGGCCCGGCCCAGCATGTTCACCACGTCGGCGATCACGGAGGCGACGACCTGCACGTCGTAGGCGGTCATGTCGGGGGCGCGGCGCAGCCCGTAGGAGGAGCAGAAGTCGGTGACGCCCAGGCGCAGCGCCAGCACCCGGTCGCGGTGCTTGTCGACCGCGCGGTAGACGCCCTCCAGGGTCTCCACCCGCGACTCCCGGTACAGCAGCTCGGGCGACTCCAGGACGGGCATGGCGAACAGCCGCCGCCCGCTCGCCGCCTCGGCGGCCCGCAGCGCCTCCAGGAAGGGCAGGCCGCGCTCCGCGGTGAACTTCGGCAGCACGAAGCCGGACAGCGGCCCGACGGCGCCGCCCAGGCGCCGCACCAGGTCGGGGATCTGCTCGGGGGTGCGGACCCGGACGAACAGCAGGGGCAGCGGGGCGCCGGGGCGCCCGGCCAGCTCGGCGATCTGCCGGACCAGGTTCTCCTCGCCGTGCGGCACGTCGGCGTCGTCGATCGAGTCCTCCAGGCACAGCACCATCGAGACCACCCCGCGGGCGGCCTGCTTGACGATGTCGTCGGCCAGGGTCGGCCGGGTGGCCGGGCTGTAGAGGGTGGCGCCCAGCGCGGCGGAGAGCAGCCGCGCGGGCGAGTCGGCGGTGAACTCCGCCGGTCGCTGGTGGAAGAGGCGCTGGCGCACCTCCGGAGCGAGGTGCCCGAAATGACGCATGAAGCTCCCCCCGGGTGAAGCCGAGTGGCCCGTACGGATGGTCGACTGTCGAAGAAAGGTGGCCGGTAATAGTACGTACGCGTCCATGGCGGCAGTTCCCGCCGGGCATGAATTTCTGGTTACCGGTTCGAGCCCGGCCGGGAGCGGGCCGGACGGCCGGCGCCGGGCCGCAGGCCGCGTTGTCGTGAGCAGGACCGAGAAGGCAGGATGACCGCATGACGCACGCGATGACGAAGGGGTCGAACGTCCCGCTGGAGGCCGCCTCGGTACGGGCCGTGATGCGCTGGACGCCCGGTCAGGACACGCCGGACGTCGACGCCTCGGCGCTGCTGCTCGGCCCCGGCGGCCGGGTGCGCTCCGACGAGGACTTCGTCTTCTACAACCAGCCGCGGCACCCTTCGGGGAAGGTCTGGCGGCTCGGCAAGCGGCGGCTCGCGCAGGGCCTGACGGACACGATCCAGACGGACCTCACCGCGGTCGAGTCCGAGGTCGGCAGGATCCTGCTGGTCGCCTCGGCGGACGGCGTGGCCTTCGACCGGGTGCGCGAGCTGCGCGTCCTGCTGTACGACGCGGCGGTCGCCGACGGCGAGCCGCTGGCGTCCTTCGACGTCACGCCCGAGACCGGCCGGGAGACCGCGCTGATCTGCGGCGAGCTGTACCGGCGGGGCGAGGGGTGGAAGTTCCGGGCGCTGGGCGAGGGCTACTCCGACGGCCTGAAGGGGCTGGCGACCGACTTCGGCATCTCGGTGGACGAGACGGAGGAGGCCGACGGGACGGCGGAGGCCGCCTGGGGCGGGCGGACCGCCGCGGGCGCGACGACGGGCGCGGCGCAGCCGCTGCCGCCCGAGCAGCCCAACGGCTACCCGCGGCAGCAGACCTACGGATACCCGCCGCAGCCCGCAGCGGCGCCCGCCCTGACCCAGCCGGCCTACGGCTATCCGCAGCCCGTGCCCGCGGCCCCGGCCGAGGCGGCGGCCTCCTTCGCGGGCGAGCCGTCCGGGTACGGCTATCCGCAGCCGGTCACGGCCGCGCCGGACCCGGAGTTCCGGCTGCCGCCGCAGGGGCCGCAGTTCATAGGCCGCTGAACGGCCGACGGCGACGCGGCTACCGGTCGGCCTTGGTCTTGTAGCCGCGGCCCCATTGCAGTCCCCAGCCGTAGAGCCGGTCCAGCTCGGACTGGAAGCCGTAGACGAACTTGACCTCGCGGCGCACCGTCAGCTCGCCCTTGACGTTCTCTATCAGGACCACCGCGCAGGAGCGGGCCTGCGGGTGGCGCTCGTCGAGGCCGATCTCGATGCGCGGCCCGTTGCTGGGATAGAGCGTGACGATCGCGTGGGTGCGGTCGAAGGCCGGCGTCTGGTCGTAGATGTACACGAACACCAGCAGGCGCTTGATGTCGTCGCGGTGGTCGAGGTTGACGTAGAGCGTCTCACCGGACGCGGAGCCGAACCGGTCGTCTCCGCTGAGCTTGACGTACGGCGCCGCGTTGACGTCGCCCAGCAGGCCGCCGAGCGGCTGCACCACGCCCTTGGTGCCGTCGGCCAGCTCGTACAGGCAGCCCAGGTCGAGGTCGACGTTGACCATGGACTGGCTGTGGCCCTGCACCTCCGGCGGCCGGAACGCCCGGAAGGGGTGCCGCAGCAGGCTCTCCCGGGTGGCGCCGATCACGTCGGAGGTGCGCATCCGCCAGGTCAGGTTCACCCGCAGGTGCCCGGTGGCCGCGCCCTGCTTGGTCAGCGACACCTGGTGGTGCCGCTTGGTCAGCTCGATCGCGTTGGAGGCCGCGCTGCCCGAGTCGAAGTCGGCCGCCCGTCCGCCCAGCAGTCCGTCGAAGAACCCCATCTTCCGCCCCCAGACTCGACCCGCTCGCCGCCCCCGCGCTCATGCCGCGGGGCGGCCCGGGGACCCGGCGCCGGCCGTCGTGGCCGTCGCCGCCCCCGTGAGACCGCCCCGCAGGAAGCGTTCCTCGCTCAGGAGCCTGTCACACCCCGGACTGGACCTCGGTCCGCTCCCCCGAGCCCGCGGACGTGCCGTCCTCGGCCGCCAGCGCGCGGTTGCGGCGCACCGAGGAGTAGAAGGACAGGGCGATCAGGACCACGCCGACCAGGCCGGTGATCACCTCGTTGATCTCGTACTGGATGGTGACCATCAGGATCACGGCCAGGGCGCCGATCGCGTAGTGGGCGCCGTGCTCCAGGTAGACGTAGTCGTCGAGGGTGCCTTGGCGGACCAGGTAGACCGTGAGGGACCGGACGTACATGGCGCCGATGCCGAGGCCGAGGGCCATCAGGACGATGTCGTTGGTGATGGCGAAGGCGCCGATCACGCCGTCGAAGGAGAACGACGCGTCCAGGACCTCGAGGTAGAGGAACATGAAGAACGCGGCCTGCCCGGCCAGCACGACCGCCGAGCGCTTCTTGCCGGTGCGGGCGGCCGTTTCCTCCGCCTCGTGCTCGCGCTCCTCCTCCGCCTCCAGCCGGTCCTCGAAGAAGCCGGAGAGACCGCCGACGATCATGTACGTGATCAGACCGGCGACGCCGGCGATCAGGACCGTCTGCGCCTTGTCGGCGTGGGCGCCGCCGTGCTGGTGGGCGTGGGCGGCGAAGGTGAAGGAGGTGATCAGCAGGACGATCAGGGAGATGCAGACCGCCAGCATGTCGACCTTGCCGAGCTTGGCCAGCGGCCGCTCGATCCAGCGCAGCCACTGGATGTCCCGGTCCTCGAAGATGAAGTCGAGGAAGATCATCAGCAGGAACATGCCGCCGAAGGCGGCGATGGCCGGGTGGGCGTCGGTCACCAGTTGCTGGTAGCGGTCCTTGTCGTTGAACGCCAGGTCGACGGCGCGGACGGGGCCCATCTTGGCGGTGAGGGCGACGATGACGACGGGGAACACCAGCCGCATGCCGAAGACGGCGATCAGCACGCCGACCGTGAGGAAGATCTTCTGCCAGAAGGCGCTCATCTTCTTCAGGATCCCGGCGTTGACCACGGCGTTGTCGAACGACAGCGAGATCTCCAGCACGGCGAGGATCGCCACGATGCCGAAGGCGGTCCAGCCCCCGTAGAGGACCGCCGCGACCAGGCCGAGCGCGGTGATCGCGAACGACCAGCCGAAGGTTTTCAGAAGCACTGGCTACCCAATCCGTCTTGTACGGGTCCCCCCGCGCCGTCCCCGGCTTTACGAAACGTTGACTCCGAAGTCTAGAGCGATGCCGCGCAGTCCGGACGCGTACCCCTGCCCCACCGCGCGGAACTTCCATTCGCCCTGGTAGCGGTACAGCTCACCGAAGATCATGGCGGTCTCGGAGGAGGCGTCCTCGCTCAGGTCGTAGCGGGCCAGCTCCTGGCCGTCGGCCTGGTTGACGACGCGGATGAAGGCGTTGGAGACCTGGCCGAAGGTCTGGCCGCGCTCGTCGGCCAGGTGGATCGAGACGGGGAAGACGATCTTCTCGCACTGCGGCGGCACCTTGAGCAGGTCCACCAGGACCGACTCGTCGTCGCCCTCGCCCTCACCGGTGAGGTTGTCGCCGGTGTGCTCCACCGAGCCGTCCGGGCTGGTGAGCTGGTTGTAGAAGACGAACCACTCGTCGCCCAGGACGCGGTTGGCCGCGGAGCACAGCAGCGCGCTGGCGTCGAGGTCGAACGGCGCTCCGGTGGTGGAGCGCGCGTCCCAGCCGAGGCCCACCATGACGTTGGTCAGGTTGGGTGCGGCCTTGGACAGGGAGACGTTGCCCCCCTTGGCGAGCGTGACGCCCATGATGCTGGTCCTCCCCCTGAGGGTGCCGGTGTGGTTACTCCTGCGCGTCCGGCGCCGCGCGGAAACACGCGGCTTCGGCCTCCCCCTCGCCCGATCCGACGGCCACCGCCCAGGAGCAGGTCCTCACCGCCTACCGCGGCATGTGGGCCGAGCAGACGAAGATCTAC